>UQGS01000009.1 GCA_900540685.1 uncultured Catenibacterium sp.
AATACTTGAAAGTATAGTGTTTATGCGGATAATCGAAAATTAGATATAAAATTTAAGTTAATTTTAAATTGTATTATCAAATATCTTGATATTATAATTTCATAGCGCTATCATAGGTATATATACATGGGAGGAATTAGAATGAATAAGAAACAAAAAATCGTTTCTGCGACATTGTCTACAGTCACAGCATTGTCATCTGCAGCTGTACTTACTCAAGCTCCTTTAGGTGCTGTAAAGAATGTACAGGCATTAGATGATACTACAGCAGAAACCACAAAGCAAAATCAACCAACAAACAAAAAACAATACAAAAAAGAACCCAGGCATTATAACGCTTGGGTTCTCTTTTAGTTATATATATATAATAAAAACCTCGGATGAACCGAGGTTGTTTTTAGATGGCGTCCACGAAGGGATTCGAACCCATGACCGCACGCTTAGAAGGCGTGTGCTCTATCCAGCTGAGCTACGTAGACATTCTTTGAATGCTCATGTATAATATCATGACTTTTTATGTAATGCAAGTACTTTTTTCACAAATATATGTGTTGACTTTAATAAATTACATCACATATAATGAATAACAGTTTGATATAACTAACATTTATTAGTTAAGACTAAGTGAGGAGATGACTATGAAATTTATTTGGATATTATTAGGCTTTATAAGCCTTATACTTGGGACGGTAGGCATTATACTTCCTATTTTACCTACTGTACCTTTTTATATGGCGACTGTATTCTGTTTTGCGAAAAGTTCAGAAAAGCTTCATAACTGGTTTACGCACACAAACCTTTATAAGAAACATTTAGATAGCTTTGTACAGAATAGATCTATGACATTCATGACTAAATGCAAGATTATAGGAATGGTTACTGCAGTGATGTTGATTGGATTTATATGTATGAAAAATGTACCTATAGGAAGATTATGTATTGCGATTGTCTGGGTATTCCATATTCTTTATTTCTTTTTCCTTATTAAGACTATCAAGAAAGAAGAGATAGTGAATGAATAAAGTAGAAAAGAAAAGACTCAAGGAACAACAGACTATTGAAAAGATGATTCATCTCTATTGTAAGAAAAATCATCATACGAAGGCATTATGTCCTGAATGCCAGGAATTACTTGATTATGCGAAAGCACGTAGCCAAAGATGTCCATTTATGGAAGAGAAGACATTCTGTGCGCATTGCAAGGTGCATTGCTATAAGCCGGAGATGAGAGAAAGAATCAGACAGGTGATGCGTTATAGTGGCCCTAGAATGCTGATTTATGATCCCAAAACTGCCTTATGGCATATGCTATGCACAATAAAAGAAAGGATATTAAAATGATTAAAACAAGACTTATAAAACTATTATCTCATTCTAAGAAATACATAGCCTATACAGTCTTCTGGCAATGGATTGGTTTACTTGCACAAGTGACAGCTGTCTTTACTATTGCAGATTTATTCGGTTATGTATTAGAAAACACTCTTACTATGAGTCACCTTAAATCTACATTTTTATTACTACTAGGAGTTATCGTTATTCGTTATGCATGTGAACGTATGAGTGCCCGTACATCCTACCAGGCAAGTGTAGATGTAAAACGTATATTAAGAGAAAAGATTTATGATAAGATGCTTAAACTTGGAGCTTCTTATAGTGAACACGTCTCTTCATCTGAAGTTGTACAGGTTTCTACAGAAGGTGTAGAACAATTAGAAACATATTTTGGTAAATATCTACCACAGCTATTTTATAGCTTACTTGCACCCATCACATTATTTATTATTCTATGTCGTGTGAACTTCAAAGCAAGTATCATTCTGTTAATCTGTGTTCCTCTTATCCCTATGTCCATTGTTGCTGTACAGAAGTTTGCGAAAAAGCTATTAAGTAACTATTGGTCTACCTATACAGGACTTGGAGATTCATTCTTAGAAAACCTCCAAGGTTTAACAACTCTTAAAATCTATCAGGCAGATAAGATGAAAGCAGAAGAAATGGACCAGGAATCTGAGAAGTTCCGTAAGATCACTATGAAGGTTCTCACAATGCAGCTTAATTCTATAAGTGTCATGGATATTGTTGCGTATGGTGGAGCAGCAGTTGGTATGATCATTGCCTTATTAGAATATCTTCATGGAAATATTAATATGCAGGGAACTCTCTGTATCATTCTTCTAGCCAGTGAATTCTTCCTCCCATTAAGATTACTTGGTTCATTCTTCCATATCGCTATGAACGGTATGGCAGCCAGTGATAAGATCTTCAAGATTCTTGATTTACCAGAAACAAGTACAGGAAAAGAAGTATTACCTAAAGGTAAATTAGATATCGTATTCAATGATGTTCATTTCTCATATGAAGAAGATAGAGAAATTTTAAAAGACATTGATATGACTCTACCTCAAGGTTCATTTATTTCTCTTGTAGGTGAATCTGGCTGTGGTAAGAGTACAATTGCAGGCATTCTTGCAGGCAAGAATAAAGACTATAAAGGTCATATCACAATAGGTGGTATTCCTTTAAAGGATATCAACGAAAAAGATTTAATGAAGCATGTTGTCCTAGTCAGACATAACAGCTATTTATTCAAGGGAACAGTAGAAGAGAATTTACGCATGGCTAATCCTGATATCACTCAAGAAGAGATGGAAGAAGTACTTGAAAAAGTCAATCTTTTAGGTTTTCTTAACACTCAGGATGGTATAAACACAAAACTATTAGAAAAAGCATCTAACCTATCTGGTGGTCAATGTCAAAGACTCGCTATTGCACGTGCTTTACTTAAGAAGGATGCCTCTGTTTATATCTTTGATGAAGCCGCTTCTAATATCGATATTGAAAGTGAAGAACTGATCATGGATGTCATTCATGAATTAGCCAAAACAAAAACAGTACTACTTATCTCTCATAGACTAGCTAATGTAGTAAAGAGTGATATGATCTATTTCTTACAGGATGGATCAATCAAAGAAAGTGGCACACATGAAGAGTTGATGAACCAAAATGGTGCCTATAAACATCTATTTGAAAGCCAGATGGCTTTAGAAAACTACGGAAAGGATGGGACTCTATAATGAATCAAACAAAACGTAGAAGTGCTATTCAAATCATGGGTCAACTGATTGGTTTAGTTAAACCGCTTCTTATTTTTATGATTTTTGCGATTCTTCTAGGTACAATCGGTTATCTATGTGCTATCTTCCTGACTATTCTTGCTGGACAGGTACTCGCTCATGGCCTCATTCCTCTACTTTTTTATCGAATGAGAAATACAAGACTCGTCTATATGCCTGTTCAAACAATCATGACTATCATGATTGTCATCGCCATATTACGTGGTATTCTTCATTATCTTGAACAGTATTGCAACCATTATATTGCCTTTAGATTATTGGCTATCATTCGTCATAAAGTTTTTGAAGCATTACAGAAGTTATGTCCTGCCAAACTAGAATCTCGTGATAAAGGAAATCTCATTTCTATTATTACAACAGATATAGAATTACTTGAGGTATTCTATGCCCATACTATTTCTCCTATTGCGATTGCATTCCTGACTTCTTTATTCATGGTCCTCTTTATTGGACATTACCACTTCCTTGCAGGTTTACTTGCACTTGCAGCTTATATTATAGTAGGTGTTGTTATTCCAATGACTAATGGAAAACTAGGCAGTGAAGAAGGAATGGCTTTCCGTACACAGTTTGGTGAATTAAATAGCTTTGTATTAGATTCTTTGCGTGGATTAGATGAAACAATCCAATACAATCAGGGGAAAGAAAGAAAACAGGAAATCATTGAACGTTCAAAAGAACTTGCAGATATGCAGGAATACTTAAGCTATAGAGAAGGTGCTCAGCGTTCTATCACAAATACAGTGATTCTCTTAGCTTCATTTGGCATGCTTTTCTTAACACTCTTCCTTTATCTTAATTTTGAATTAGGATTTGAAGGTATTATTACTTGTACACTCGCAATGATGGGTTCTTTTGGTCCAGTAGTGGCTTTATCTAGTCTATCTAATAACCTAAATCAGACTCTTGCGAGTGGTGAACGTGTTCTCTCATTACTTGAAGAAAAGCCTTTAGTAGAAGAAATAGAAGGGGAAGAAGAAATGAGTGAATCCTTTAAAGGGGCATCAATGGATCATGTCACTTTCTCATATGATGATGAAACAATTCTTGATGATTATTCATTAAAGCTTGAACCAGGAAAAATCACCGGTATTCATGGTGTCAGTGGTTCTGGTAAATCTACTTTACTTAAGCTATTAATGCGTTTCTGGGATATTAATCAAGGTTCAATTACTGTAGATGAAGAAGAAATCAAACAGATTCCTACAAAACACCTAAGAGATATGGAAAGTTATGTCACTCAGGAAACACATCTCTTCCATGACTCTATTGCGAATAATATCGCAATCGCAAAACCTGATGCTTCACGCGCTGAGATTATGGAAGCGGCTAAAAAAGCCTCTATTCATGATTTTATCATGACCTTGCCAAGAGGGTATGATACAGAAGTAGGGGAATTAGGTGACACATTATCCGGTGGAGAAAAACAGAGAATCGGGATTGCCCGTGCTTTCTTACATGATGCACCAATGATTCTTATGGATGAACCAACATCTAACTTAGATTCACTCAATGAAGGGATTATCTTAAAATCATTAAAAGAATCTTCAACACAAAAAACAATCGTCCTTGTTTCTCATAGAGTTTCTACAATGAATATTGCGGATACAGTCTATGAAATGAAGGACGGAAGAATTTCTTAACAAGAGGGTGCTTAGGCATCCTTTTTTTGATATGATATATATGAGGTGAAAAATATGTTATGCGATTATCATGTACATACGATTTACAGTGATGATTCTGTTTATAAGATGGAAGATGTGATTCAAGATGGAATTAAAAAGGGAATCAATGAATTATGTTTCACTGATCATGTAGATTATGGAATCAAAAGAGATGTGGATGATCCTAGAGGTCCTGTTTATCTCAATGACCAGCCTATTACTAATGTAGATTATCCTAAATATTATGAAGAATATTTAATGCTTAAAGAGAAATATAAAGATCAGATGACATTAAAACTAGGATTAGAGTTTGGTATCCAGATGCATACGATTCCTGACTATGAAGCATTATTCAAGAGTTATCCCTTTGATTTTATTATTCTTTCTATTCATCAGGTAGATGATCTAGAATTCTGGACAGGAGACTTTCAAAAAAGCAGAACTGAAAAAGAATATTATGAAAGATATTATCAGGAATTATATGATGTAGTAAAGAACTATAAGAATTATAGTGTGCTTGGTCATATGGATCTCATCAAGCGTTATGATGATCATGATGGCTATGACAGCTTTAATAATCATAAAGAGATTATTACTGATATTTTAAAGACTGTCATCAATGATGGTAAGGGGATAGAAATCAATACATCCTTTGTACGTTATAAAATAGGGGATCTTACTCCATCTAGAGATATCTTGAAACTCTATTTAGAACTAGGTGGTACAATCATCACAATTGGTAGTGACAGTCACAAAGAAGAACACCTAGGAGCTTATATTGAAGAGACTAAAAAGGAATTAAAAGAACTCGGCTTTAAACAATACTGTACATACAATAAAATGATTCCTGAATTTCATAATTTATAAAATTAAAATTATATTGAGTCATACACGTTATTTCTTATTTTAGTGTAATAATCCTGTATTTTTATGTAAAAAAGGACTTGCAATGAATCTCTTGGCATGTTATTATACATGAGCAGTCAAGAGAGATGTCTACGTAGCTCAGCTGGATAGAGCACACGCCTTCTAAGCGTGCGGTCATGGGTTCGAATCCCTTCGTGGACGCCATCTGTAAATTACCTCGGTTTATCCGAGGTTTTTTTGTGCTTTAATAAGAAAATATTTATAACACCTTGTATTAGGCGTTGTGAGATATATCTTACGAGAAATATTTCTGAAAAACCTTTATAATCATAGATGTAGAAAGGTTTTGGTGATAATTATGATAAAAAATGAATACTCTTTATATCGCTTGATGAATATTTATATGAATGATCCTCTTGCAGGAGTCCGTTTCTTTTATGATATTAAATGGCCTCAGGGATATCATTGTGAGGAATGTGGCAGTTCTCATTATATCTATGATGAAGAAAATAGATGCTTTATATGTGCACATTGTGGTCATAAGGAAGATCTTCTTGCACATACTGTATTTTCTGAATGTCTAGATAATCCTAATTCTCTTGTTTTGGGATTATATCTATGTCTGACAAGTAAACGTAGAGTAACACAGAAGGAACTCTCACAGCTTGTCCTTATACCTACTCAAAGTGCTGCAATATTAATTAAGAATACAGAAATGATTGATGAATGTAATATCAGGGACGATATGATTAAAAAGATGTTTGAAGTAAATAAAAATCCCTTATTAAAAAATGTATCTTATAGTAATAAGAATGAATCAAATCGTGCTATAATACCTACGAAAGCAGGGTGATATGTATGACAGAAACAACAGGTTCAATCATTAATATAGTCAATACCGGACAGGTGATTACATTAACCATAAAGTATATGGTTGATCATCATGTCTATTCATTTAAAGAAGAAGCTGTATTAAAGCCAGCAAGACAATTACTATTATATAAATCTAAAAGAAAAGTACCTGTATTAGGTACTTTAAGGGTAGGTCAGGAAGTGATTGTCTATTATGATGAAAAACATCCTAGTACCGCTTATCTCAAAGATAACACTAGATAGAATGTTTATATGTCTCTAGAAAAATGATAAAGGATAAGAAGCAGAGCCATTCAAAAAGACCTGTAATATCAGCGAGGAAATATAAGACAGTTGTCAGCATTAAACAGCATGACATAAGCAGCTGTAATAATTTATAAGCCAGGTATGTATTGGCTTGATGCAAGTCATAAAGAATACTTGCAAGAGTGATAACTATACATACTATTCCAATAAAGCCTGCATAGGTATGACATTCGGAAAAGAAATCATGACTTGATCTTTTAAAGGGCATAAACAAGCTAATAATTAAGCATATACCTGATAGATGAACAAGTGCTTTACGCTTTGTGATTTGATATAACTGATACCAGTAATAGATCAAGAACACAAAGAAGAAGCACATCATAGGATAATGATATTGGGGCATGCTCATGACACCGGATAAATTATTATGTATTAAACTGAGTCTTGATGCGAAATATGCCAGTATTGTAAGAAAAATGATGTGTACCATAAAAACCTCCTGCTTCATTATAAACGCTTCTATTTGAGAAGAATAGAAAGATATGCTAAAATATATTAAATGTGATAGGTTGAACATATTGAAAGGAGTATTATGAAACACAATAATGTTAAAATCATGCCTCTAGGTGGTCAAGCCGAAGCAGGCAAGAGTATGTACAGTATAGAAGTAAATGGAAAGATCTTCATCATTGATGCTGGTTATCGTTTTCCAGATTTAGATAAGCTTGGCGTTGATATTATCATTCCAAGTTTTGATTATTTAATTGAAAGAAAAAAGGATATTGTCGCTATCATTATCACTCATGCGCATAATGATGTTATGGCTGCACTTCCTTATTTATTAAATGCGATTCAGGGTGTTCCTGTTTATGCACCAAACTTAACAGCAGACTTAATTGAAATGATGATTGATCATTATCAGAGACATCAGAAGAAGAATCTTCATATGGAACTCATTCGTGTAAAACGTGATGATTCTATTAAGATTGCTGGTATTCCAGTAGAGTTCTTCCCTGAAACACATTCTATTCCAGGAAGTGTGGGTGTAGCTATCTGGACACCTGATGGATATGTCGTTTATGGTGGAGAATTTATTATTGATTTTGGTTCTCCTGATGGATTTAGATGTAATATCCAGAAGATGATGGAAATTGGCAAGAAGGGTGTTCTTGCTTTAATGGTTGAGTCTTCAGGTGCAAATAATCCTGGTTATACTTCACCAAATCATAAGCTTACAAATAAGATTGAATCTATGTTTGAAGATGCTCCTGGTAGAATTATTATTTCTTCTTATGCGCAGAACGTCTTTAGAACAAAAGAAATCGTTGAACTTACTAAAAAGTATCATCGCCAGATTGTCTTCTATGGACGTGATAAATATGATCAGACAAATAGTATTATTCGCTTACAGAAAACATCACGTGAGCCTGTTATTACTGTTCCAAGTAAATATCTAGGCAAGAAAGAAAATGTCGGTATTCCTGCTAAGGATTCAAGCTATGTTGTTCTTTTAAGTGGTGCCCCTAATACTATTTATAGTGATATCTGTGATATTTTAGATGGTGGAGATGAACTATTAAAAATCAGAGAAGGCGATACATTCATCGTTGCTTCTCCAGTACTTCCAGGTACAGAAAAAATTGCGAATAAAGCACAGAATGATTTATTTAGAACACCTGCAGATATTCATATTCTTAAAAATAAAGAATTACCTTCAATGCATGCCTCTATTGAAGATATTAAAGTGTTTATTCAGTTATTTAATCCAAAGTACTATGTACCAATCAAAGGTGAATATCGTCGTTTTGTAGCCAATGCACATATTGCGAATGAAATGGGTATTGATAATGACCATATTGTAATCTTAGATAATGGTGAAAAGTGTACTTTCGAAAATGGACAGTTAGATGAAAACCGTGAAGTTATTGAAATCGAAGATGTCATGATTGATGGTATTGGTGTAGGAGATGTTGGAGAAAAGGTTATTGATGATCGTATCCAGTTATCTAATGATGGTATTGTCGTTGTAGGTGTCACTATTGATTCACGTACAAAAGAAATCATTGCCCAGACTGACTGTCAGACACGTGGATTTGTTTATTTAAAAGATTCTGGTTATGTCATTAAAGAAATCATCAACATCTGTGAAGGGGTTGTTTCTAAGTTAAAGGATGATCCTCAAATGGATGTACAGGAAATACGTAATGAGATGAAAGACTTATCTATGCGTTATATTATGAAAGAAACAGGAAAGAAACCTGTATTTATTGGCGTTGTAGTAGAAATATAAGCAGGATTTAATCCTGCTTTTTATAACGAAGAAGGGAGTGAGAACATGGCTGAAAAGAAAACAAAGAAACCTAAAAAAGCACCCGTATCCAAACAGCCAAAAAAACAAGAAGAAACTAAGTCCAATACAATCAAAGTAAGATTAATTGCCTTATTCTTATTGTTTATATTCTTTATTAGTATATGTAAGTTAGGCATTGTAGGTGGATTTTTTCATACATTCATGGTTTATATTTTTGGGAGTATGATGATTTATCCTATATTAATTCTATTATCCATTGTTTCTGCTTATTTTGTAGTAAAGGGAGAATCTCCTAAATGGAAAGGTCCACAGACAATAGGACTTATCATGATGATTATAGGAATTCTACTTATTTGTACATATGCAGGTAATATGCATTCTACAGGTAGTATGAATAATTATATAAAACATGATGGGGTGACAAGTGGTGGTCTTGTTGGTTCATTATTATATGCACCTTTAAGCACTTTATTTTCTCCTATAGGGACTCTTATTTTTGGTATTATTGTACTATTAGCAGGGCTTGCATTATTCTCTAGTAAGTATATTCATCAATACAAAATCAAACAGAATGAGAAGGAAGCACAGGATGCAGTGGATCAATTTGAGAATAAGAAAGAGACATCTAAAGTAAAAGATTTCTTTGCGCCAAAGCAAAAAGAGAAGGGATTCTTCCCTGATAAGGTATTTGAAGAGAAAGAGCCTTTAAAGGAACCAGATATTGATTTGACTTTCAATCAGAAGAGTATGCGTCTGGATATTGAAAAGAAGAAACCTAAAAAAGTAGAATACAAAGATGGTATTTACCAGCTGCCTTCATTTGATTTATTAAATCCTATTCGCAATACAGGTAATTTATCAGAAGAAGCAAAGCATGCAAAGAATACAGGTAAGATACTTGAAAACATGTTTGAAGAATTTGGTGTCAATGCGAATGTCGTACATCTCTATATTGGACCAACTGTCACTAAGTTTGAAATCAAGCTAGAAGCAGGGACTCGTGTCAACCGAATCCTGCAGTTACAGGATGATATACAGCTCGCTTTAGCTGCAAAAGAAATCAGAATTGAAGCACCTATTCCAGGTAAGCCTTATGTAGGTATCGAAGTGCCTAATAAAACAGCTGCAATGGTTCCATTCAATGAAGTCTATCAGCTTTCTATGCGTGATCATACATGGGATAATAAGTTAGCCGTTCCACTAGGTAAAGATGTATCTGGTAATTTAATCGTTGCAGAACTCAATAAGATGCCTCATTTACTTATTGCAGGGGCAACTGGTTCAGGTAAATCAGTCTGTGTGAACTCTATTATTACTTCTATTCTTATGAAAGCAACACCGGATGAAGTAAGACTTATTCTTGTAGACCCTAAGAAAGTTGAGTTATCTAACTACAATGGTGTGCCTCATTTATTATCTCCTGTAGTCACTGATCCTAAGAAAGCGGCAGGGGTATTACAGCAGGTCGTTGCTGAAATGGAAAGACGTTATGAAGTATTTGCGGAAAACGGACAGCGTAATATGGAATCTTATAATATCTATGCAAAGACATTTAACGAAAAAGCCAAAGAAGAAGATAAAAAAGAAATCATGCCTTATCATGTTGTTATCCTAGACGAAGTAGCTGATTTGATGATGGTTGCCTCTAAAACAGTTGAAGATTGTATTATGCGTATTTCACAGATGGCTCGTGCTGCAGGTATTCATCTTATTGTTGCAACACAAAGACCATCTACTGATATTATTACAGGTGTTATCAAGGCTAATATCCCATCACGTATTGCCTTTGCAGTATCTTCAAGTGTCGACTCACGTACAATCTTAGATGCCACAGGGGCTGAAAAACTGCTTGGAAAAGGGGATATGCTATTTAGTCCAATGGGATCTAGTTCACCCGTACGTGTACAAGGTGCGTTTGTAGCAGATGAAGAAGTAAGTCATGTTGTAGAGTTTGTTTCTAAACAGATGGATGCGAACTATGATGATAATTATGTCAATGCGAAAGAAGTATCCAACGGTGGCTCTTCAGTCAATGATTCTTTAGATGATACAGAAGAAGAATATGAAGAATGCCGTGAATTTGTCATCAAGGAACAACGAGCAAGTACTTCTTTATTACAAAGAAGATTTAGAATTGGCTACAATAAAGCAGCACGTATCATGGACCAATTAGAACAAAATGGTGTGATTGGACCACAGATAGGTTCTAAACCAAGAGAAGTATATATTCGAGGTTATAGTGAAGAAGATATTTAATTATCTTCTTTTTTTAAGCGTTAACACTTTATAAAGTACTAATAAAGTGTTAAGATTAATGTATATCAAAAGGAGGAATTGAATAATATGAAAAAGCTTATGGCATCTGCTGTAGTACTTTCAATGGTACTCGTTGGCTGCGGTTCAGGTTCAAGTAAAGAATCTAAAAAACCAGAAATCGCTTTGATTACTGACTCAGGAGGGATAAATGATAAATCATTCAACCAGTCAGCTTGGGAAGCGGTAAAAGAGTATGGAACTAAGAATGATAAGGGGTATAAATATTATAAACCTGCTTCATTCGATACTGCTGGTTATAAGGATCAGATGAAGAACGCTGTTGACAATGGTGCAAAAGTCGTTGTTTTACCAGGTTTCAAATTCGCTGCTGCATTAGGAGCTGTTCAGAATGATGCGAAGTATAAGGATGTTAAGTTCATCGCAATTGACTTCACACCTACTGATGAAAAGGATAATCCTGTAGATGTTGCGGATAATGTTTACTGTGCAACTTATAAAGAACAGCAGCCAGGTTATTTAGCTGGTTATGCTGCTGTAAAAGAAGGCTACACTAAGATTGGTTTCATGGGTGGTATGGCACTTCCTGCAGTAATTAACTATGGTTATGGTTACTTACAGGGTGCTAACGACGCCGCAAAAGAATTAAATATTAAAGTTACTGCAAAATATACTTACACTGGTACATTCAATGAATCACCAGAAATCAAGACTAAAGCAACTGGATGGTACAATGGTGGTACTGATGTAATCTTCGCTTGCGGTGGTCAGATCTGTAACTCTATCTTCGCTGCTGCTGAAGATACTAACAAGAAATCTATCGGTGTAGATAGTGACCAGAAAGATGATTCTAAGACAGTTGTTACTTCAGCTATGAAGGGTGTTAAACAGACTGTATTTGATGAAATCACTAATGCTTACAACGACAAGTTTGAAGGTGGCGCTCATGTATTAGGTGCTGAAGGTGACTATATTGGTCTTTCAACTGATTTCTCAAGATTAAAGAAATTCACAAAGAAAGATTACGAAAAAGTATTAAAAGACATCAAAGATAATAAAGTAAAGATCGTTACTTACTCTGATGTTGATGAAAATGCGAAAGGTGATCCAAATACAAAAGTATTAAAGGACACTTTAACTAACGTAACAGTATCATATGAAAATTAAATAAAACCTATAAAAGTGGCTTCGGCCACTTTTTTTATACTTATAATCACATAAATAATGAAATCTTCTTATCGATTCACATAGTTTGTACATGTTTCTTTATATTCAAAAATTCATTTAGTTATTTTTAAAGTGAACAATTTATAGTATAATGTGACAAGAGGTGAGAATATTGGAATATGCTATTGAAATGCTTAATATCACAAAAGAATTCCCTGGTATTAAAGCAAACGACGATATTACTCTTCAAGTAAAAAAAGGCGAAATTCATGCTTTATTAGGTGAGAATGGTGCCGGTAAATCTACTTTGATGAGTATTTTATTTGGTCTTTATCAGCCTGATATGGGTGAAATAAAGATTAATGGACAAAGCGTTAAGATCAATGACCCAAATGATGCCAATAAATATAACATTGGTATGGTTCATCAGCATTTTAAGCTTGTTCATAATTTCACTGTTTTGGAAAACATTATTTTAGGTGTTGAAGAGAAGGGGTTATTTGGTAAGCTTAAGACAGATAATGCACGCAAGAAGGTGATGGGCTTATCTGAGAAGTATCATTTAAATATCGATCCTGATGCAAAAATCGAGGATATTACTGTTGGTATGCAGCAGCGTGTAGAAATCTTAAAGATGTTATATAGAAATAATGATATCTTAATTTTTGATGAACCTACTGCAGTACTCACTCCACAAGAAATTGATGAGTTAATGAAAATCATGAAGGAACTTATTAAAGAAGGTAAATCCATCATTTTCATTACTCATAAATTAAATGAAATCAAAGCAGTCGCTGATCGCTGTACAATCATTCGTAAGGGACGTTATGTAGGTACAGTCAATGTTGCTGATGTCACTAAGGAACAGTTATCAGAAATGATGGTTGGTCATAAGGTTAACTTAACAGTGACTAAAGATGATCATGAACCATCTGATGTTGTATTAAAAGTAGATCATTTAAGCTATCAGCCTAAGACTTCAGACAAGCTTCTTTTAAATGATGTTTCATTTGAAGTAAGAAAAGGGGAAATTGTCTGTATTGCTGGTATTGATGGCAATGGTCAGAGTGAATTAATCTATAATTTAACTGGTCTTGAACAGCCTAATATGGGTCATGTTTACTTAAATGATGAAGAAATCACTCATAAGAGTATTCGTTATCGTAATGATCATGGATTATCTCATATCCCAGAAGACCGTCATAAACATGGTTTAGTACTTGATTATACTCTTGCTGAAAACTTGATTTTAAAATCATATTATGAGAAAGAATTCCAGAATCATGGCATTATTAATTTTGACGCAATGAATACTTATGCGGATCGTCTTATTGAAGAATATGATGTACGTTCTGGTGAAGGTAGAAATTCTATTGTACGTGGTATGTCTGGTGGTAACCAGCAGAAGGCTATTATTGCAAGAGAAGTAGAACAGAATGATGATTTACTTATTGCGGTACAGCCTACACGTGGTCTAGATGTTGGGGCTATTGAATTTATTCATAAGCAGATCATTAAGACAAGAGACAACAATAAAGCCGTACTTCTTGTATCACTTGAACTTGATGAAGTTATGAACTTATCAGATCGTATTTTAGTTATGTATGAAGGGGAAATCGTTGCGGATCTTAATCCAAAAGAGACTACTATTCAGGAATTAGGACTTTATATGGCAGGTTCTAAGAGAGGAGAAGGTTATGAAAAGTAATAAACCCGCTTTAATGGAACGTGCCAGCTTCAAATCAATTGTGTCTTCTTTACTCGCAATTTTAATGGGGCTAGTCGTTGGTTTTATCATTATCTTAATTGCTAATCCGAGTGATGCATTACAGGGATTATCTATTTTATTAACAGGTGGCTTTAGAGAAGGGTTATCTAGTATTGGTCAGGTTATTTATTTAGCTGTACCAATCATGATGACTGGTCTATCTGTTTCATTTGCTTATAAATGTGGTGAATTCAATATCGGTGTTCCTGGACAGTATCTAGTAGGAAGCTTCACTGCTGTATTTATCGCATTAAGAGCTACTTTTATTCCAGATAACTTAGTATGGATTTTTGCTATTTTAGGGGCAGGAGTTGCTGGTGCTTTATGGGCACTTATTCCTGGTATCTTAAAAGCAACTCGTAACGTAAACGTTGTTATTTCTGGTATCATGTGTAACTATATCGGTATGTTACTTGTTATTCAAGGTATTAAAGCAACTATCTATAATTCAACTGGTGCAGAAAGTTATGCTGTACCTAGAACACGTAGTATTCCTGGTTTTGGTTTGAATCAGATTTTTGGTGATCGTGTTAACTTTGGTATTATCATTGCTATCTTACTTTGCGTACTTGCCTGGTTTATCATGAATAAAACAACTTTTGGTTATGAACTAAAAGCATGTGGTTTCAATAAAGATGCAGCAAGATATGCAGGTATGAACGAAAAGAAATGTATCGTTCTAGCACTTATGATTTCAGGATTCTTTGCTGGTGTAGGTGGTGCCTTAACTTACTTATGTGGTACAGGTAAAACTTTACCAATCACTGAAACATTACCTAATGAAGGCTGGAATGGTATCCCAGTAGCCTTACTTGGTTTCTCTAATCCAATTGGATGTATCTTCGCTGCCTTATTTATTGGTTATATGAATGTTGGTGGTAACTATATGCAGGCCCTCAATATTGCGATTGAAGTTATTGATATTATCGTTGCTGTTATTATCTACTTTGCTTCATTCACATTATTCATTAAAGCCTTATTAGAACGTTATCAAAGAAATAAAAAAAGAAAAGCAGAAATGCAAAATGAAGGAGGTAAAACAGAATGAGTATAGTTTATTTCCTTTTTGCTCAGACTTTATTGTTTGCCATTCCATTAATGATTGTTGCCTTGGGTGGTATGTTCTCTGAACGAAGTGGTGTTGTTAACTTAGCCCTTGAAGGCATTATGATCATCGGTGGTTTTGCTGGTGTATTCTATTTAAATTATATGCAGTCTAATGATATTCTTCATGGTCTGCCACTACTTTTAACAGGGTTGCTTATTTCTGGAGTTGTAGGTGTACTATTTAGTATGCTTCATGCTTTTGCAGCCATTCATTTAAGTGCTGACCAGACTATTTCAGGTACTGCATTAAATATGCTTGCTCCTGCACTTGGTATCTTTATCGCAAAGACTGTACAGGATGGTATGCAGAACGTTTCATTCACTAATGAATTCAGAATTTCTGAAGTACCTGGTCTAAGCAGTATTCCTGTACTTGGTGATTTATTCTTCAAGAACTGCTACTTTACTACATTCTTAGGTATTGCGATTCTTATCATTTCTTGGTATTTCCTTATGAAGACTAAGACTGGTTTAAGAATCCGTTCTTGTGGTGAAAACCCTCAGGCAGCAGATGCTGCAGGGATCAGTGTTTATAAGATCAGATATCTAGGTGTAGGTATTTCTGGTTTCTTAGCTGGTATGGGAGGACTTATTTATATCCTACCAATCTCTACAGAATTCACTTGTACTGTTGCTGGTTATGGTTTCTTAGCTTTAGCAGTATTAATCTTTGGTAACTGGGCTCCATTAAGAATTGCTGGTGCAGCATTCTTCTTTGGTTTTATGAAGACATTGTCTTATACATATAACTCAGTACCATTCCTTGCTAAAATGTCTTTACCTGATACAACATATAAATTAATTCCATATGTTGCCACTTTAATTCTATTAGCATTCACATCTAAGAACTCAGCTGCGCCTCGTGCAGATGGTGTACCTTACGATAAGTCTAAGCGTTAATAGACTGGACTCCTTAGGGAGTCCTTTTTTCTTGCACTACTATACAAAAAAGTTATAATGAGTAGAGAAAGAAAAGAGGTATACAATGAACAAGATCTATCAAATGAATGGATATCAACTTCACTTGATTTCATCTAAGAAATTTAAAGATATTACAATCTCTGTTCGTTTTAAAGGACGTTTTACAAGAGAAACAGTCACAAGTAGAAGTGTTCTAGGATTCTTAATGATCACTGGAACAATGAAGCATCCAACACAAAAAGATTTATCTAGAACACTAGAGGATTTATATGGTGCCAACCTGTCTGCTAATATTTCTTCAGCAGGTAAAGGTCATATTATTACTTTTAAGAATACATGCGTGAATCAAGAATTCCTTCCTATCAATGAAAATCTATTAATAAAACAAGTGGATTTATTAAATGAATTAGTGAATCACCCTTATATTGTAGATGGACATTTTGATGAAGAAATGACCGAACTTAAGAAGCAGGAAATCACATATCGTATTATGGCTGATATGGACGATAAGATGGGCTATGCCTTTGATCGTATGGTAGATTATATGGGAAGAGGAAGTGTTCTAGGATTACGTTCTACAGGCTATATAGAAGATATGGATAACATCAATGCTTATACTCTTGTAGAGACATATAAAGATATGATTGAAAATGATGATAAGCATGTGTATGTAGTAGGGGATATAGATGAAAGTATCGTTTCTATTTTTGAAGAAAGATTACAGTTCCCAGAAACAAATCATGAACCTTATCCTACTGCTTATATTTATCAGAATGAACGTATTCATCTTTTAGATATCATTGAAAAACAGGATATCGTGCAGTCTAAGCTCGTAATGGGTTATAAGGCAAACTGCTGTACCTTAAGTGAAAATACGGCTGCCATGAGCGTATTTTCTAATTTATTAGGTGGTTATTCTCAGTCTAGATTATTCCAGGTAGTCAGAGAAAAGAACAGCTTATGTTACTTTATTCATTCTAGTTATGATCCAATGAATGGTATCATGACTATTGCAGCAGGTATTGATATGAATAATTATGATCAAACTAAAGAGTTAATTGGAAAACAGATCAAAGACTTACAGGATGGTCATATCACTGATGAAGAATTATCAATGGTAAAGACAATGCTTATCAATGCATTATCTAAAGTAGATGATGATCCTGATGCTATCATCTCATTCAACTGGAGAAGAGATATCATTAATAGCCAAGATACAATAGAAGATAAGCAGAATGCGATTATTAATGTTACTAAAGAAGATGTCATCAAGTGTGCTCAAAGTATAGAATTAGATACAATCTATTTCTTGACTGGAAAGGAATTTTATGAAGAAAACGTATTATCCAACAATTAAAGAAACACTCTACCATGAAAAGATGAGCAATGGACTTAATGTCTATTTGATGCCAAAAGATGGCTTTACTAAGACATATGGCTTATTTTCAACACGATTTGGTTCTATTGACCGTAGTTTTATTCCTCTAGGAGAAACAGATTTAATCACAGTACCTGATGGTGTGGCTCACTTTCTAGAACATAAGATGTTTGATATGGAAGATGGAGATGCCTCAGAAAAGTTTGCTGCACTTGGTGCAAGCAGCAATGCCTTTACTTCTCATAGCCGTACGGCTTATTTATTCAATACAGCGACTAATGTAGACGAATGTACTGAATTATTATTAGACTTTGTTCAGGAACTCAATGTAACTCCTGAAAGCATTGAAAAAGAGAAGGGCATCATTAATCAGGAAATAGGCATGTATAATGATGATCCTGACTGGCGTGGTTATTTTGGTGCTATCAGCAACCTTTATCATAATCATCCTGTAAGAATTGATATTGCTGGTACTGTTGAAACAGTGGCAGAAATTGATTATGATATCTTACAGAAGTGTTACCACACATTCTACCATCCTTCTAATATGATGTTATTTGTATCAGGAAACTTTGATCCTGAACACCTCATGTCTATTATTAGAGACAATCAGGCTAAGAAGAGTTTCAAGGATATGCCGCCTATTGTAAGAGGGGATCATAATGAACCTGAAACCATCTATAGAGCCTATGAAGAAAATACAATGGATGTCACTATGCCTAAAGTTAATGTGGCAATTAAAATCAACAATGTCCCAGCTTCACCAGAGGAAAAGCTAAAAAGACAGCTTTCTTTCTATATCTTCATGGATATGTTATTCTCTAAAAGCAGTGATTTAAGAGATGAGTGGACTAAGAAGGGACTTATTAATGATTCTTTCTTTACTAATTTCTCACAAGAACGTGATTTCTCTCATATCATCTTTGCAGGAGATAGTCCAATGCCTGATGAATTAGTGGCTCATATTCATCAATTGATTGAAGATATTCCTCATATGACATTGGATGAAGAAGCATTCAATAGAATGAAAAGAAACAACATTGGAACATTAATTGGTTTCTTCAACTCTATTGAAACAATCGCTTCATTATTTAGTCAGTACTATTTAGAGGACATCAATTTATTTGACTTATTTGAAACATATCAGGCTCTTACAATTGAAGATATCAAAAATATTTTACCTTTATTTTGTAAGGATTTAACATCTAATTTTATTATCAGACCACTTAAGCAAAACGTCTAGATGTTGACTAAAAAGGTGCTTATGCTATAATGAGGGTGACCTGAGAGTATATGGATTTCCTACATTTTTGATAAGGGAACCTGATTGTTAGAAAGACGGTGTTGAAGACCTGCTACGAGTAGGGATCCTAATGTTTTTCACAAGGTACCCACCTGTATTTAACAGGGATAATCAACTCCTCTTAGGTCTTTTCATTTGTTTAAATTATATAGGAGGGTCATTATGGCTATTGATCAGAAACTCATCGATGAAATTAATGCACTTGCTCATAAAAAGAAAACAGTAGGACTTACACCTGAAGAACAGGCTCATCAGCAGAAGCTTAGACAGAAATACCTAAAAGAATTTAGAAGAGGCTTTGAACAGCAGCTTCAGAACATCAAGGTTGTCGATGCAAATGGTAACGATGTCACTCCTGCCAAAGCAAGAATGCATAAAAAAATAAATTAGACAGTCTTTGTGAAAAGATTGTCTTTTTTATTGCGTAAAAAATGGTTTACACATCAATAAAATTATGTATAATGATGGTGATTAGGAGGTACTCGAAATGGATTCGAATTTATCGATCGCTACAATAAGATCGCTTTGTATTGACATGATTAATAAGGCAAATTCTGGTCATCCAGGTATGGTTCTTGATGGCGCACCTGCTTTATACACATTGTTTACTAAGGTGATGAACATAAATCCCTCTTTGTCTAGTTGGCAAAATAGGGATCGCTTTGTTCTTGCAAGTGGTCATGCTAGTTCTTTACTTTATGCTTTATTACATCTTTCTGGTTACGATTTAAGTCTTGATGATTTAAAACAGTTCAGACAGTGGCAGTCAAAAACACCTGGACATCCAGAAATCACTATCACAGATGGTGTAGATGCATCTTCTGGACCTTTAGGTCAGGGTGTCCCTACAGCAACAGGTATGGCAATTGCTGAAAAGTTCCTTGCTGAAAAATACAACAAGGAAGATTGTTCAATTGTTGACCATTACACATATGTATTATGTGGTGATGGTGATATGCAGGAAGGTGTGACTTATGAAGCATCATCTCTTGCTGGTCATCTTTCATTAGGTAAGTTAATTGTTATCTACGATGCCAATGAAGTAACACTTGATGGACCTCTTTCATATTCATTCAGTGAAAATGTAAAGAAGAGATATGAAGCAATGAATTGGCAGGTTATCGAAGTGGCTGATGGTAATGATATTCAGGCCATCAACCGTGCATTAAAGCGTGCTAAGAAAGAGTTATTCAAACCATCTATTATCATCATGAAGACTGTTATTGGTTATGGTTCTTGCAACCAGGGAACTAATAAGGTTCATGGTGCACCACTTGGTGAAGAAGACGGTAAGAATGCTAAGTTATCTTATGGATTTGACCATGATCCTTTCTATGTTCCTGAAGAAGTTTATGCTGACTTCAAGAAGAACGTAAAAGATCGTGGTATAAGAGCATATAAAAAATGGTTAAAGACTGTTGAAGAATATGCTGAAAAATATCCAGAAGAATATAAAGAATATAAAAATGCTATTGAAGGTAATTATCATTTAGATATTACAGAACTTCAGAAAGAATTCAAACCTGGTTATACAGAAGCAACTCGTAATATTTCTCATAGAATTATTCAGGAAGTTGCTAAGCAGAACCCTACATTCTTATCTGGTACTGCAGATTTATCTTCTTCTACTAAGACATCTATCCAGGGTGAAGGAAGATTCAGCTGTGAAAACTATACTGGAAGAAATGTATATTTTGGTATCAGAGAATTCGCAATGGTGTCTATCATGAATGGTATGACATTACATAAGGGTGTTAAGATCTCAGCAGGAGGTTTCTTAGTATTCAGTGATTACTTTAAAGCAGCCTTAAGAATGGGTTCTTTACAGGAATGTCCAATCATTCTTCCATTATCACATGACTCTATCGCAGTTGGTGAAGATGGTCCTACACATCAGCCTGTTGAACAGCTAGCCATGCTTAGAAGCAGTATTGATGTTGAAGTATTACGTCCAGCTGATGCAAATGAAATGCTTGCATCTTGGAAGATTGCTGTTGAAACAAAGAATATGCCAGTGGCATTAATTCTTACTAGACAGCCAGTAGAAAACCTTACAAATTCTACTTATGAAGATGTATTACATGGTGCTTATATTGCTAGAAAAGAATCTGGTGATCTAGAAGGTATCATTATCGCTTCAGGTTCAGAAGTAGGTCTTGCTATTCATGCACAGGAAGAATTAGAAAAACAGGGACATTCAGTACGTGTTGTTTCTATGCCTTCAATGAATTTATTTGATGCACAGACTGATGAATATAAAGAATCTGTATTACCAAATAGCTGCAGAAAGCGTCTTTCTGTAGAAATGTTATCTGATTTTGGATGGCATAAATATGTTGGTTTAGATGGTAAAACTATGGGTGTTGATACTTTTGGTGCGAGTGCTCCAGCTAGTAGAGTGATTAAAGAATATGGCTTTACTGTTGAAAACGTAGTAAAAGAGTACAATTCATTATAAAAACAACTAAAAAGGGAGGATATCTTAGGATATTCTCTCTTTAATTCGTACTAAAACACTAAAACAATTTACAAACATAATCGATTTTGATATAATTATTTAACGTTAACGGAGGTATTTACAATGGTAGCAGGATATATTATCACTACAATTATTGGTGCTCTTGTTGGATTCTTCTTTGCGAGATGGATGTTCAAGAGAGAATTAAAGAAAAACCCACCAATTTCAGAAAAAATGATTCGTGCTATGTTTATGGAAATGGGACGTAAACCTAGCGAAACTCAGATCAAGAGAATCATGAAAAGTGTCAATGATCAGTATAAATAAGGGATAAAACCCTTATTTTTATTTAATATGAAAATTACAATTACAAGACATTCTAAAACGCTTTGGAATAAAGAAAAAAGACTTCAAGGATGTAAAGATTCTCCTTTAAGTCCTGAAGGCATGGATAATATTCTTGCTTTAAAAGAACATATCAAGAATAATCATTATGATGCTATTTATTCTAGTCCTATTAAGCGTGCCTTAGATACCGCTAAACTATTATTTGATGATCAGCCTATTATCACTGATGAACGCATTAGAGAAATGAACTTTGGCTTACTAGAAGGGCAGAAAATCGATGAGATTCCTGAGGAATACAAGAAAGCGTATCATGATTTGTGGTGTCACCCTGAAATCTCTCAAGGTATACCAGAAGGGGAGACATATGATGAAATTGAAGAAAGAGTTAAAGATTTCTTAAATGATCTTGTCAAAAAACCTTATGATCATGTATTTATTGTCACTCATGGATTCTGTTTTACTATTATTATGGCTACTATCATGAATCTTGATAGAAAAGATTATATTAAAGTAAATAGTCCTGTTGTGGATGGCTGTTCTGAAACAATTGTAGATTATACAGATGGTAAATTTACTGTGGAAGTTTATGGAAATAATGATTTCCTTCCACACCAGTCAAACGAATCATTTTCCAAATAATAAAGTCAAATGGCTAAAACCATTTGACTTTATTTTCTGTTCCATCTTTTATTCTTATAATATTTGCACGATGTCTATAGACAATAAGTGCGACAACACATATATTAGTAATGATCCCTATTGTAGAATATCCAATAAATGGTGAAGCTATAAGAACCGCTGTTGCACCAAGGATACTAGATAAAGATACATACTTAGTTGTTTTAAGTGTCACTAAGAACACAACAACTGCTATAATAAAACCATATATATTAGTCATCAATGTATAGGCAACTGCACTTGATACAGCCTTACCGCCCTGGAAATTCGCAAATACAGGATAACAATGACCAATCATACAGCATAATGCACAAGGATAAATGATATTAGCTGAAATACCAGATACTTTCGCAATCCATCCTGTTAGTAGGATAGTAATAATACATTTTGTTGCATCAAGAAGTATGACTGTCATTCCGGCTTTTTTACCAAGTACTCTTCCTGCATTAGTGCCTCCTAGATTATGTGATCCATATTGACGAACATCTGTATTATAGAATACTTTCCCAATAACTAACGCAAATGGGATTGAACCATATAGATAACTTATTAATAAACAGATGATTATAATTAAATATTTCATCGACTCACCTCACAAAAAATCATTATACATAAATACTACAAAAAATCAAACTTTCCTATAAATTCCTTTTTGTGTTATACTAGACAAGTTGAGGAGGTATGCTCATGTCAAATACACATTATGATGAATCTGATATTCAAATCTTAAAAGGTCTAGAAGCCGTAAGAAAAAGACCAGGAATGTACATCGGTTCAACTGATTCTCGTGGTTTACACCACCTTGTATGGGAAATCGTTGATAACTCTATTGATGAAGCTATTGCTGGTTATGGCAAGAAGATCACAGTTACATTACATAAAGACAATAGCGTAACGGTCGAAGATGAAGGCCGTGGTATGCCAACAGGTATTAATAAAGAAACAGGAAAGCCAACTACAGAAGTTATCTTAACAGTATTACATGCTGGTGGTAAGTTCTCTGAAGATGGTGGTTATAAGACTTCAGGAGGCTTGCATGGTGTAGGGTCTTCTGTTGTAAATGCACTCAGTGAATTTTTAGAAGTCACTGTCCATCGTGATGGTGTCATTCATACACAGCGCTTTGAAAAGGGTGCGACAAAGATTGGAAAGTTAAAAAAAGTAGGCAAAACAAATAAGACAGGTACAATTATCCATTTCAAGCCTGATGCATCTATTTTCTCTACCACAACATTTAGTTTCCAGACAATTAGTGAAAGACTGCGTGAAGATGCATTCTTATTAAAGGGAATGACAATAGAGCTTATTGATGAACGTACGGATAAAGATGAAACATATCAATATGAGAAGGGTTTGGAAGAATTCATTGACTGGATCAATAATGATAAAGAAGCTATTTCACCAATCATCTCTTTTGATGATACAAATAATGAAATAGAAGTAGAAATTGCGATGCAGTTTACACAAAGCTATCAGGAAAATATCATTTCGTTTGTAAACTTAGTACGTACAGGAGATGGAGGAACTCATGAAGTAGGATTCCGTTCCGGTTTGACTAAGGTTTTTAATGAATATGCAAGAAAGTATGCATTATTAAAGGCTAAGGATAAGAATCTTGAAGGAAGCGATGTGCGTGAAGGATTGAATGCGATTATTTCTATCAAGATTCCGGAAAAATATCTTCAGTTTGAAGGACAGACTAAATCTAAGCTTGGTTCTCCTATTGCCCGTAATATTCTAGAAAATGTGACTTTTGAACGTATTACTTATTTCCTAGAAGAAAATAAAGATATTGCGGAAAAGCTGATTGAAAAGATGATCAAAGCAGCTAATGCTAGACAGGCGGCACGCAAGGCTAAGGAACAGGCAAGAAAAGGGAAGAATAACCGTGAAGCGAAATTCCTCAGTGGTAAATTAGCTCCTGCACAATCTAAGAATAAGCGTAAGAATGAATTATATCTAGTCGAAGGTGATTCTGCCGGAGGTAGTGCGAAACAGGGAAGAGACCGTAAATTTCAGGCTATTCTTCCACTTCGTGGTAAAGTTATCAATACAGAAAAAGCGACACAGGCAGATATCTTAAAGAATGAAGAAATCAGTACAATGATTAATACAATTAATGCAGGTGTAGGTGCTGATTTTAATGCGGATGATAGTGCTTATGATAAGATTATCATCATGACCGATGCGGATACTGATGGAGCACATATCCAGATCTTATTGCTTACATTCTTCTATCGTTATATGCGTGGACTTATTAAAGCAGGTAAGGTTTATATCGCTATGCCACCTCTTTATAAGGTATCTAAGAAGTCCGGCAAGAAAGACAACGTTATCTATTGCTGGGATGAAAAGGACCTAGAAGCCGCACGTAAGAAGATGGGAAGAGGCTATGATGTACAGCGTTACAAAGGTCTTGGTGAAATGAATGCAGAACAGTTATGGGAAACAACTATGAACCCTGAAACTCGTACTCTTATTCAGGTCACTATAGACGATGCCGCAATCGTAGAAAGAAGTGTCTCTGTATTAATGGGTGATAAAGTACAGCCTAGACGTGAATGGATTGAAAACAATGTACAATTCTCATTAGAAGATAGCTTCTTTATGGAAGGATAGGTGATCAAACATGACAGAAAAAAATATTATTATGTCCTTAGAGGATATCATGGGTGACCGCTTTGGACGTTATTCTAAATATATTATCCAGGATCGTGCATTACCTGATGTAAGAGATGGATTAAAACCAGTACAAAGAAGAATACTCTATGCTATGTGGAAAGAAGGAAATCTTCCTACTAAGCCATATCGTAAATCAGCTAAAACTGTTGGTACAGTTATTGGTAATTATCATCCTCATGGAGATTCTTCTGTTTATGAAGCCATGGTCCGTTTATCTCAGGACTGGAAGATGCGTATGCCTTTAGTCGATATGCAGGGGAATAACGGGTCTATTGATAATGACCCTGCTGCTGCCATGCGTTATACTGAAGCACGTCTCGCACCTATTGCGTTAGATTTAATTAAAGATATTGATAAAGAAACAGTGCCAATGGCACTTAACTTCGATGATACAGAATATGAACCAACTGTATTTCCTGCAAAGTACCCAAACCTATTAGTCAATGGGGCAACAGGTATTTCAGCCGGTTATGCCACTGATATTCCTCCTCATAACTTAGAGGAAGTCATTGATGCCGCTATTTATCGTATCAAGCATCCTCATTGTTCATTTGATGAACTTCACCAATTCATTAAAGGGCCTGATTTCCCTACAGGAGCGATAGTAGAAGGGGCCAGTGATATTGCGACTGCTTTAAGAACAGGTCGTGGTAAGGTTATTGTTCGTTCACGCTATAAGATTGTGGAACAGAAGAATATCAATCAGATTCTTATTACAGAAATACCTTATGAAGTTAATAAGGCTGAACTTGTAAGAAAGATGGCTGAGATACAGTTTAATCGTGATATTGATGGAATCATCGAAGTCAGAGATGAATCTGACCGTAATGGATTATGTATTGCGGTTGATTTAAAGAAGGATGTTGATGCAAGAAATACATTGAATTACTTCTTTAAGAATACAGATTTACAGAAGAACTATAACTATAATATGACTGCAATCAAGGATAAAAGACCAGTACTCATGGGTATTGAAGATATTCTTGATGGCTATATCAAGCATGAATGCGAAGTCGTAACGAAACGTTCTATTTTTGATCTTAATAAAGCACAGGAACGTGAACATATTGTAGAAGGATTGATTAAGGCTATTTCTATTCTTGACGAAGTAGTCAAGACAATTAGAGCGTCTAAAGATAAGGCAGATGCGAAAGTGAATTTAATGAATGCTTTTGGCTTTACTGAAAGACAGGCAGAAGCAATCGTTACTTTACAGCTCTACCGTTTAACAAATACTGATATTGTATCTCTAGAAAATGAACAGAAAGAATTACAGGCTCTCATTGAAAGCTTGAATGCGATATTAAATAGTGAAAAAGTATTAAGAAAAGTAATTATAGATGAATTAAAAGGGATTAAGAAGAAATATCCAACACCTCGTCTCACTGAAATTAAAGATGAAATCATGGATACGTCTGTTAACCAGCAGGCAATGATCATTTCTGAAGATGTTTATATCTCTATTACACGTGATGGCTATTTCAAGAAGATTTCTACACGTTCTTATAAGGCATCTGATGAGAATACATTTGGTAAGAAAGATACTGATATGCTTGTTGACTTATTTGAAGCCAATACACTCGATGTTATTCTTTCATTTACTAACAAAGGTAACTATTGTTTTGTACCTGTCTATAAGTTAGAAGACTTCAAGTGGAAGGATCTAGGTAAGCATTTAAGTTATTTAATTAAATTAGGTAATGATGAGAAGATTATCGGTAATATTCTTGTAAAATCATTTGATTTAGACCAGTATGTTGTTTTATCAAGCAAGAATGGTCAGATTAAACGTGTAAGTATTAAGGACTTTAATGTCAGCCGTTTCTCTAAGCCATTAAAGTGTATGAACTTAAAAGACAATGATGAACTTGTCAGTGTGGATATAAGTGACGGGTCAAAGGGTATTATTACTGTCACTAAAGCAGGATATGGTACTTTATATAGTGAAGATGAAATATCTGTATTAGGTGTAAAAGCAGGTGGTGTTAAAGGAATCAATATGCGTGATGATGAAGTCGCCTTTATGAGTGTATTTGATCCTTCAGTTGTATCTTCTTTATTACTTGTTTTAAATCCTGCCCATTTTAAACGTATTCATATCAGTGATATCCCAGCATGTCATCGTGCAACTAAGGGGACATTATTATTTAAATCATTAAAGACAAAACCAACTAAGATCTTTACTGGATTTATCTGTAGTCCACAGGATGAATTTACTATCAAGAGTGGTACAGAAACAATGAAGCTAGTCTCTAAGGATATTGGCTTTGGGGCACTTAGCGCAAAGGCTAATACTTTAAAAGAGTGTACATTTGATTTTATTGATGATGTCCATCTCTCACGTTCTATGATTATTGAAGAACATGCACAAAAGAAAACAGAAGAAAATAAAGTCAATCTCACAATTAAAGATCCTAATCTCTTTGATGAGATGGAAGGGGACCCTGATACTGAGTTTGAATTTATTTCAATGGATGATTATCTTAATGAAAACTAGGAAATATCCCTGTTTTTCTCTATGTAATTGAATAAAAATAGTGTAAAATGACCTAAGAAAAGGAAGGTATATATGACAGAAATAAGATGTTATGGATGTGGCGCTATTATTCAAAGCGCTGATACTAAAAAGCCTGGCTATGTGCCAGAATCTGCTTTAAGCAAGGAAAAAGTTCTTTGTCAGAGATGTTATAAATTAATGCATTATCATCAAAAAATGGAATCTCATTTAACTAAAGATGATTTCTTACGTGTTTTACAGACAGTAGGAGAAAAAGATTGTTTAGTTGTTTATATCGTTGACTTATTTGACTTCAATGGTTCACTTGTACCTGGTCTTATGCGTCATATTGGATATAATGATGTACTTGTACTCGCAAATAAGAGAGATATCTTACCTAAATCTTTAAAGGAACATAGACTTAATACATGGGTAAGAAGACAGTTTAAGGAATATGGAATCAAGCCTCTTGATGTTGTTGTGACAAGTGGTAAGAAGAATATGAATTTTGATGAAATCTTTGATAAGATTGATGAATACCGTCATGGACGTGATGTTTATGTTGTAGGTATTACTAATGTTGGTAAATCTACATTTATCAACCGTATGTTGAAGAACTATTCAGATTCTACGAATCTTATTACAACAAGTGAATTCCCTGGTACAACACTTGACTTGATCAAGATTCCTCTTGATGATCATTCATCTTTATATGATACTCCAGGTATCTTGAATGAACATCAGTACACTTCAGTTGTGGATGAAAAGGATTTAGCTTATATTATGCCTCAGGGTGAAGTAAGACCTATGTCATTCCAGTTAAATCCAGATCAGTCAATCTTCTTCAGCGGTTTTGCGAGAATTGATTATACAAAAGGAAATAAAGGAAACTTCATCTGCTACTTCTCTAGAAATATGCAGATTCATCGTACAAAGACTGAAAAAGCAGATGATTTATTTGATAGACATAAGCAGTTACAGGTTTATGGACCTGCTTCATCTATGAAAGAAATGAAGGCTTATGAATTCACTTTACCAGAAGAAAAACGTGATATTGTGATTTCTGGTTTAGGATTTGTATGTATTCATGCACCTAAAGGCAAGATCAAGGTTTATGTGCCTGAAGGTATTGATGTATTTATGAGAGAAAGTTTAATTTAGAGGGAATATGAATGTTAAATAGTAAACAGAAGAAATTTTTAAGAAGTGAAGCACATAGCTTAAAGCCAATCTTCCAGGTTGGTAAAGATGGTGTGGGTGAAAAACAGATCAACAGCATCAATGATGCCTTAAAAGCAAAAGAACTTATTAAGGTTAAATTATTAGATACATGCCCTGAAACAGTGAATGAAGTGGCTTTAGAAATCTCAATGGGTACTAAAGCGGATGTTGTTCATATTATTGGACATACAATCATCTTCTATAAATCAAGTGAAAAAGGAATTTATAAAATCTAATGAAGATTGGTTTACTTGGTGGTAGTTTTGATCCTATCCATAAAGGGCATATAGAGATTGCAAGAGAAGCGATGACTTCTCTTGCTCTTGATTCATTTTACTTCATTCCTACTAAAAATAACCCTTGGAAGGATAATCAGAATGCCCCTGGCGTAAGTCGTAAAGAGATGATAGAGATTGCGATTCACCAGGATCCAAAAATGAAAGTATGTACGATTGAGCTTGATTCAACAAGCAATGAGAAGAATTATACAATTGATACAATTCATGCATTAAAAGAAATGTACCCTGATGATACATTGTATTATTTAATGGGTATGGATCAGGCAATGGCTTTTGAAAAATGGAAAAATGCGAAAGAAATTTCAGAATTAGTCCAGCTTGTGGCTTTTAACAGAGGTGGTTATCCTACAACTCATCCTAATCTAGATACATATCACTTTATTAAGATGGATAACGTAGAAATCACAGCATCTAGTACTGAAATTAAAGAAGGGGCATTGGATATGCTCGATCAAGATGTACTGAGATATATTTCTAAAAATGGATTATATCTTGATATGATGATTAGAAATAGAATGAAAGAAAAACGCTATAAACATACTCTAAGTGTCGCTTCTCTCACAAGAGATTTCTGTGAAAGCAATGGCATTGATTCTCTTAAGGGTTATATTGCCGGTATGATGCATGATGTTGCGAAAGAAATGCCTCATGATCAGGCTAAAGAGCTGATGAAGAAGTATTATGCTTCTCATTTAGACCAGCCTGAACCTATCTGGCATCAATGGCTTTCACGTTATGTATGTGAAAATGAATTTCTAATAAGTGATGAAGAGATTTTAAAAGCAATCGAAGATCATACAACAGCCTCTACATCTATGAGTCTTCTTGGTATGTGCTTATATTGTGCTGATAAGCTAGATCCTTTAAGAGGATATGATTCATCAGAACAGATTACTTTATGTAAGCATGATATTGAAGCAGGATTTAGAAACTGTCTGACTGATTTTTATGAATTCTCTACAAAGAAGCATCGTCCAATCGACCCATGTTTCTTTGAAGTTTATGATAAATATGTAAAAGGAGTTAATAATGACTAAAGTAGAATGTATTGTGAAAGCAATGGACGATAAATTAGCCCAGGATATTGTGGCAATCAATATGGAGAACGCATCTCCTTTATATGACACATTTATTTTATGTACTGCATCTAATAAACGTTTATTAAATGCGATTCAGGATAATGTGGTTGACCAGTGTGAAATGAATGGTTTTGAAATCAAAAGCATTGAAGGACGTGGCAATGCAGAATGGATCCTTATCGATGCAGGAGATGTGATCTGTCATATCTTCTCTGAAGAAGCACGTAAAGAATATAACTTAGAAAAATTATGGAGCGATATGCCTACTATTGATATCGAGGAGTATCTTGCATAATGGCTGCCTATAAAGAGTTTTCTTATTATTATGATTCTTTAATGGACCCAGACTTCTATTCAGATTATTTAAAATTCATTCATGAACATGCCAATCTTAAAACAGTTTTAGAACTTGGATGTGGAACAGGCTTAACAGCTATTGAACTAGCCAAAGAAGGACATCAGGTTCTAGCCACTGATTTATCTGAAGATATGGTAAACATCACAGCCTTAAAAGCCAAGGATGAGGGTGTTGAACTTCTAACTGAAACAATTGATATGTGTGATTTCGCACTCTCACAGCCTGTCGATACTGTTCTTTGTTTAACAGATGCGATTAACTATGTCTTAAGTAAGAAGAAGGTACAGGATGTCTTCAATAACGTTTATGAAGGCTTGAAATACAATGGTACATTCATCTTTGATGTCAACAGCCTTTATAAATGTAATGTGATCTTAGATGATTACCATGAAAAGAATGAGGAAGAAGATTTCTTCTTCTCATGGGATGTAGAAAGTGACCACAAAGGTGGTATTACACATCATATTATTATTGATGAAGATGGTCATCATGTGGATGAAACACATCATCAGAAAACACTTCCTGTTGAGGAATATGTCAAAATGCTTAAGAAAGCAGGCTTTAAGTCTATTGCTTATTATAGTGATTTTGGTGAATACATGGAAGAATGTGAACGTATTATATTTGTAGTAAAGAAAGTGAGGGATTAACATGTTAGGTATTATTGGTGCAATGGAAGAAGAAGTGAATGAAATTCTTGCGTTGATGGAAGTAGAAAAAGAATACCAGGAATGTAATTATCATTTTTATGAAGGCTTCTTAGGAAAAAAAGAAGTTGTAGTCGTACAGGGTGGTATTGGCAAAGTCAATGCTGCTATTTCAGCCACTCTTTTATTCAAGAACTTTGATATTGATCATGTCATCAATGTAGGTTCTGCTGGTGGACTTGATTTAAAAGAAAATGTCGGAGATGTCATCATCAGTGAAAAGGTTGTTCATCATGATGTCGATGTCACTGCTTTTGGACGTCCTTATGGACAGATTCCTGATATGCCTCTTTACTATGAAGCAGATCCTGCTCTTGTATCTTATGCAAAAGAAATCTTTGAACATAATGGTTTGACAGTATACAGTGGTCTTATTGTATCTGGTGATCAGTTTGTCGCAAGAAAAGACCAGGTAGATGTGATTAAGGAACATTTCCCTGATGCATTATGCGCTGAAATGGAAGCAGCTACAGTCGCTCAGGTATGTACAGTCTTTAATAAACCATTTATTATTGCACGTGGATTAAGTGATATTTTTGATAAAGGCAGCAGTTCTATCCAGTTTGATCAGTATCTTAAGGAAGCTGCAAAGTCATCAGCACGTATGTGCTATGATTTAGCTCAGAAGTTAGTATAAATGAATAGAATTGAATTATTGGCCCCTGCAGGTGATTTTGAGTCTCTGCAGGGCGCTATTGCGAATGGCGCTAATGCGATTTATCTTGGAACAACTGCCTTTTCAGCACGTGCCTTCGCTAAGAACTTTAACCTAGAAGAACTAGATCAGGCTGTACAATATGCGCATTTAAGAAATGTTAGAATATTTGTGACTGTAAATACATTATATCAGGATGATGAAATGAAGGATGTTTTATCATTGATTGATCGTTTATATGAGTTACAGATTGATGCTTTACTTATCCAGGATATTGGCTTATTAAAGCTTGTACATGAGAGATATCCTGATATGGAACTCCATACTTCTACTCAGATGAGTGTGATGTCATTAGAAGCATTACGTTATTTTGAAGAACTAGGCGTTAAGAGAGTTGTTCTTGCAAGAGAGAATACAATTGATGAAATCAAGTATATATGTTCTCATACAGATCTAGAAATTGAAGTATTTGCGCATGGTGCTTTATGTGTCGGTTATTCAGGGCAGTGCTTGATGTCTAGTATGATTGGTAGAAGAAGCGGTAATAGAGGCGCCTGTGCCCAGCCATGTCGTTTACCTTACAGCTTAAAAGAAGATGGAAAAATCATCGATACAAGCTATTTGATGTCTACTATGGATCTATGTACATCAGATCATATTAATGAATATATTGAAGCAGGTGTGGCTTCTTTAAAGATAGAAGGGCGTATGAAACGTCCTGAATATGTGGCTGCAGTGACTCAGGTGTATTCTAAAGCAATCAAGCATTATTATGATGGTACACCTAATTATACAAAAGAGAACTTCAATGATATGAAGCAGATGTTTAATCGTCATTATACGTCTGGTTATCCATTTCATGCGACTAAAATTGTAGATGAGACTTTTTCAGGGAATCAAGGCGTATTTCTTGGTTATGTTAAGGGATATGACTATCGCAGCAAACGTGTCTCTATTGCCTTAAAAAATGATTTAACACAGGGTGATTCTATTGTCTTTACAGAGATAGATAAAGGTAGACCTGTAAATAAGATCTATTATCAGAATAAACTCATCAACAAGGCACAAGCAGGCATGAATGTCCAGATTGAGTTTGATGATATAGTAAAAGGTGGTACTGTCAATAAAACAATCAGTGTAGAGACAATTAACCGTATGCAGAAGACATATCAGGAAGAGAAGAAATATCGCATGATTGATATGTGTTTTAAAGCATCTCTTAATAAACCATGTACGCTTATTGTGAAATGTGATGGTGAAATAGTCACTGTAGTAAGTGAACAGATCATTGAAGCAGCTTCTAAACGTGCTGCAACTAAAGAGAATATCACTGATCATCTAAATAAGCTTGGTCATACTGTGTATGAGGCAAATTCTATTGATGTATATCTAGATGGTGCATTATTTATTCCTATTACTATTATTAATAATATGCGTCGTGAGGCACTTTCTAAGTTAGATAAATTATTTACCTTCAAGAAGCTGCATAAGGCTCCTATACAGGACATTCAGCCTCTTAAAGTGATTCCTCAAGCTAAATCCAACTATCATGTAGTAGTTTCTAATGTAAAACAGTTAGAGATTGCCTTGAAATATTATGATCATGTGTATTATTACTATAATGAGCACTTAAAAGAAGCATTAGAATGTTTTAATGAACATGGTAAAGTACCAAATCTATATTTACCACGTATTATGCATGATCAGAATATAGAGGAAGTCATTCACAATCCGTTATTAAAGGAATTCAATACATTAATTGTTAATGACTTTGGCAGTTATCGATTATTAAAAGATCATCCTCTTATTATTGGTCAGGGATTTAATATCTATAACCATTATGATGCCTATGCATTTAAAGAACCTGTCATTGCATCATTTGAATGTACAAGAAAACAGATCAGACAGATGAAAGATTATAATTCTGAACTCATTTTACCTATCTATGGTAAAACAGAGAATATGATCAGTGAACATTGTGTCATTTCACAATCTTATTTCCATAAAAAGGTCCCACATTGTGGTATGTGTAAAAAGCATAGTTATAAGATTGTAGATAGAAAAGGGGTATCCTTTGATATCTTTACAGATTCATCATGTCGTAATCATATACTTCATAATGAACCAATCTATGTTGAAAACCATCAATCTGTAAATATTTCATATTTTATTATGATGACAACAGAAACAGAAAAAGAGACTGAAACCGTTTTAGAAGATATTAAAAAACGTACTTCTAAAGGGAAAAAAAGCGAGTTAAATCAGTCTTATGTAGTAGGATATTTCAAATAACGTTTTAGATAAAATCTATATTTTTCATAAATCCTAAATTGCCACCATTATTTTTTTGTGTTATAATAAACCACAGATAGAAATGGGGAGGTAAACTTTATGGCATTAGATATGGATCTCGCTAAACGTCTAAAAACTTATAGAACTTTTAAGAACCTTACACAAAAAGAGGTAGCTGCACATCTTAATGTACCTCATTCTGCAATTTCAGATATTGAAAATGGTAAGAGAGATGTAACAGTTGGAGAATTAAAGGTTCTTTCACGCTTATATGGACGTAGTGTTGAAGAAATCATGAGCGGTAAGAAATATGATTACTATAATATTGCGAATATTGCTAGATTATTATCTGAATTACCAGATGAAGATCTAAAAGAAGTCATGTTCATCATTGAATATAAGAGAAAAAGATTAGAAGAAAAATAGTATTTTTAAAGGGAGATAGTTCGCTATCTCCCTTATTTCATATTTCTTACAATTTTCTTGAATTCTTCAAGTAATACCATACCTTCCTCAAGCACTTCCTGATTACAGATATGATGATCAATATTATCATAATAGATAACATTGAAAGGTTCAGTCTCTATAATCGCATAAGTACCATAGCCATAACTGCCACGATTGATCATCGCACTACCTGGATTCACAAAAGTAATACCTTCATGAACCTGAATTGTCGGTACATGAGTATGTCCATGAAAGCATATATGACAATTATTTTCCTTACATGCCTTTATGAGTTCATCATAACCAGTATAGACATGATAATCGTTCCCATGCGTTACAAAGATATCCTTATAGACCTCGTAGTGAGGGAAGACTTCTTCATCATGATTTCCATGAACAACAATATCATAATCTTTAAGTAATGGGTCATCTGGAAGCAATGATGAATCCCCGCAATGTACCAATAAATCAACCTTATTTTTCCATTTATTTGTGATGTTTTCTAATATATCATTATACATATGCGAATCGCTTACAACTAAGATCTTCATTTGAACCACCTCTAAAAATATTATAATTGAATTTATAGCCTTTTGGATATCCTTTTTTGTATTATGCCAAAAAAACTTCTGGGTAAGTGTTTACATGAGCCTTAAAAATTAGTATAATTAGTACAGAAATTAGAAAAGGAGTAATGACAATGAAAACAATTTTATTAGTATGTTCTGCAGGTATGTCTACTAGCTTATTAGTAACTAAAATGGAAGCTGCAGCTAAGGAACAGGGAGTAGAAGCAAAGATCTTTGCTTTACCATTCTCTGATGCACCTAGAGTATTAGAAGAAGTTGACTGTATCTTACTTGGCCCACAGGTTAGATTCCAGAAAGCTGCAATCGAAAAATTAGCTGCTTCAAGAAAAGCTGGTGCTATCCCTGTTGACGTTATCGATATGAGAGATTACGGAACAATGAACGGTAAGGCTGTTCTTGGTACTGCTCTTAAATTATTAGGTGAATAACATTAACATGAAAGAGAAGGAAATAGTCCTTCTCTTTTTTTGATATTACAATCAATTTAAAGCTGTTTTTTAGTCTAAGCATATTTTTTACACTTTTTATTTATCTTTTTACTTAGTTTTGCTATAATGTTTAAAAATTTATGAAATCGGAGGATTCGACTGTGAAAAAAGGGATTATTACTGTAGTTGGAAAGGACCAGGTAGGTATTATTGCAAAGGTATGTACTTATCTTGCTGAAAATGATGTCAATATCTTAGACATCTCTCAGACTATTGTACAAGGCTATTTCAACATGATGATGATTGTAAATCATGATGCTTCTAGCAAAGCTTTTAATGATTTATCAGATGAACTTGCTTCTTTAGGTAAGGAAATTGGTGTTGATATTAAAATTCAGCATGAAGAAATCTTTAATATGATGCATAGATTATAAGGAGATGTGGAGATGATTAATCAATTCGAAGTTATTGAAACAAATAAAATGATTGAAGAGGAAAATCTTGATGTAAGAACTATTACAATCGGTATTAGCTTATTTGAATGTATTGATTCTTCATTAGATGTTCTTTGTGACAACATTTACAACAAAATCATGTCTACTGCAAGAAATCTTGTACCAGTAGGACAGTCTATTGAAAAGAAATATGGTATTCCTATTGTGAATAAGCGTATCTCTGTTACGCCTATTGCAACAATCGGATCTTCTGCCTGCAAGAAGCCGGAAGACTATGTACAGATTGCCAAGACATTAGATAAGTGTGCCAAGGAACTTGGTATTAACTTTATTGGTGGTTATACAGCCATTGTGTCTAAAGGTATGACTAAAGCAGAACGTATGCTTATCGAGTCTATTCCACAGGCTATGAAGGAAACTGAATTTGTATGTTCAAGTGTTAATGTTGGTTCTACTAAGACTGGTATTAATATGGATGCTGTCGCATTACTTGGACAGATTGTGAAAAAGACTGCCTATGCAACTAAGGATATTGAATCTATCGGTTGTGCTAAGCTTGTTATCTTCTGTAATGCTCCAGATGATAACCCATTTATGGCGGGTGCTTTCCATGGTATGAGTGAAACTGATGCTATTATTAATGTTGGTGTCAGCGGTCCTGGTGTTATGCATAAAGCAATTAAGAATGCGAAGGGTAAAGACTTTGGTGAACTTTGTGAAATCATCAAGAAAACAGCATTCAAGATCACTCGTGTTGGTCAGCTTGTTGCTTTAGAAGCGTCTGAAGCATTAGGTATTCCATTTGGTATTATTGACTTATCTTTAGCACCTACACCAGCTATTGGGGACTCTATCGCAGACTGCTTACAGAGCATGGGTCTTGAAAGAGTAGGGGCTCCAGGTACAACTGCCGCACTTGCAATCTTAAATGACCAGGTTAAAAAAGGTGGCGTTATGGCCTCTTCTTATGTAGGTGGCTTGTCAGGTGCCTTTATTCCAGTAAGTGAAGACCAGGGTATGATTGATGCTGTTAATGCAGGATCTTTAACTTTAGAAAAGCTAGAAGCAATGACTTGTGTCTGCTCAGTAGGTCTTGATATGATTGCCATTCCTGGTGATACAAAAGCTGAAACTATCTCTGGTATTATTGCAGATGAAATGGCTATTGGTATGATCAACCAGAAAACAACAGCTGTTAGACTTATTCCAGTAATTGGTAAGGATGTAGGAGATACAGTTGAATTTGGTGGATTATTAGGTTATGCCCCAATCATGCCAGTGAATTCATTCTCATGTGATGAATTCGTTAACCGTGGTGGACGTATTCCAGCACCTATCCATAGTTTCAAGAACTAACGAAAGAAGGTTTTATTCATGTATTTAAATGATTTAACAGTATATTATCAGCTTACTGAGGATGAAGATGTTCTTTTCTTACTAAAGAATGTTGATCAGCTAGACAACAAAGCTATCGAGCATGATTTTATTGCGAAATTCCTACAGGCAGCTGAAAAGTATGATCTTCATGATAACCTCATGCAGAGTCTTTTGACACACTTACTCGCTATGCATGAAAATGCATTTTCACTCTCACTAGAACGTGTAGCAGATGTGAATGACACATTAAAGGCTCTTGTATTAAGAGATCTCACTTACTTCTATGATTTATTTCACTCTACATTTGATGATCTAGAAGGATTAAATAGAGAGATATTCTTCCATTTCTCACATTCTAAGCCAATTATTAATAAAGAGATTTATGAAGTCTTCAGCCAATTACAGAGCAATCTTGCAAAGAGCACATCAGTTGAAGATTTCTACAACATCCTCTATAATCATTATCACAAGTATGGTGTTGGTAAATACGGTTTGAATAAGGCTTTTAGATATGTAGATGGAAATATCGTTTCTATTAATCATATTGAAGATAACACACTTGAACAGCTGATTGGCTATGAACGCCAGAAGGATCGTTTGATTGCGAATACAGAAGCATTTATTCATGGTAAGAAGGCTAATAATGTCTTATTATATGGTGATAATGGAACTGGTAAATCATCAAGTATTAAAGCTATTTTAAACCGTTATTATAAAGACGGTTTAAGAATGGTTGAAGTATATAAGCATCAATTCATTCATCTTCCAGAAATCATTGGAGAACTACAGAACCGTAATTATAAGTTTATTATCTTTATGGATGATCTTTCTTTTGAAGAATATGAAACAGAATATAAGTATCTTAAAGCGGTGATTGAAGGTGGATTAGAAAAGAAACCTGATAATGTACTTATTTATGCCACAAGTAACCGTAGACATCTCATCAAGGAAACTTGGGGTGAAAGAGATGATTCTGAAATCAATGTGAACGATGCAAAACAGGAAAAATTATCACTTGTTGCTCGTTTTGGTGTTCAGATTCTTTATGTTCATCCAGATAAGCAGCACTATCTTGATATAGTAGATGGACTCGCAGATCAGTATCATTTAAACATTGATCGTGATGAACTCCATCGTTTAGCTATGGAATGGGAATTAAGAAACGGAGGCTATTCTGGGCGTGTAGCTAAACAGTTTATACATATGATGCTTGGAAAATAAGATGAAACCCTTAAAATTATCTGATTTAAATACTGTTTTACCTTTTCTAGATAAAGCAGATTATGAAGGCTACAATTCAAATTTTGTGACAATGATGATGTGGAATCATGAATATCATATTGGATATGAGATTCATGATCACTTCTGCATCATGCTGCATAACTATAAAGGTCATCGCTTTTTTGCGATGCCTTTTGCATCTCATGAATACTATAAAGAAGCGATTGAATATATGATGGATTATGCAAAGGAACATGATTTTCCTTTCATGATTGATTGTGCAGTCCCTTCTTTTATAGAAGAATTAAAGAAGGTATGTCCTGGACAGTTTGTGTATGAGCATACAAGAGATTTAGATGATTATGTTTATGATAAAGAAAAATTAATCAGCTTGTCGGGCAAGAAGATGCAGAAGATGAGAAACAATTATCATAACTTTATCTCGCAGTATCCTGATTATGAATATCGTACTCTTAATGCAGATGAAGATATGCCTATGATTTTTAATGATCTTCTTAAATGGGAGAGGGGAGAGAACGAACAGAGTGAATCCCTTACTTCTGAAGTATATGGCATCATGTATCTTCTCTCTACGCAAGATCAGCTGCCTATTAAGATTGGTGGTATATTCATTGATAATGAATTAAAAGCATTTATGATTGGTTCTCCTTTAAAACATGAAACAATACAGATTCATATTGAAAAGGCTGATAAAAATATCAGAGGACTTTATGTCACTTTAAGAAAAGAATTCCTAGAACATGAATGTGCTGATTTTAAATATGTGAATAGAGAAGAAGATATGGGAATAGAAAATCTTCGTATTTCTAAAGAACGTATGCATCCTTGTCATATGGTTGAAAAGAGTCGTATCTATATCAATAATGCCATTGTAGAACAGGCAAATGATGAAGATATAGAAACAATCAAAGAAATCTGGATGGACCGCTTTGAAGATGAAGATGAAGTCTCTACTGAATTCTATTTCAAATATAGATATAAGAAAGAGAATACTTATGTCGTACGCTTCAAGAATCAAATCATCTCTGCTTTGCAGATTGTTCCTTTTAAAGTAAAAGATTATGAAGACAGCTATTTTATTCTAGGTGTATCTACTAGAAAAGAGTATGAAGGACAAGGATTCATGAAATTATTAATGAACCATGTATTAGAGCTATATAAAGATAAACGTATTTATCTTCAGGCTTATCATCCTGAAATCTATATGCCTTTTGGCTTTAAAGAATCTCATAGACATATTCTTTATAAGCTTGATAAAGCGGAATATACACTTCCTAGTAGTATTTGCGTGTCACAGGATATAAGTCATCTCTATGATGATTACATACGTTACACAGCTGATTTTAGCCATTACTTAATACGTGATGAAGATTATTTCAACAATTATCTAAGAAAAAGATGTGCTGCATTTAACGATTCTGTTCTAACATTTAAAAATGAGTATGGACAACAGGGATATATGATTTATAATGATAGGGGGAAGTTTGTCTATATTTCAGAATTTATATACAATAAAGAATATTTAGATGACATCCTTAAAACGATTTCTGTTTATTTCTATAAAGACATTCGCATCGAAACAGATTGCATGGCGTCTATTCATGGTGAAAAAACAGATATGATCACAATGATGTGTAATCAGGAGGATGATATGCCTCTTGAGAAGCGCTATATCAATGAAATCTATTAAACAGGAGGCTATTATGATCAAGAATCATGATGAATTACATGAAGAGTGTGGAGTAGTTGCTATATGGGGAGATGACAATGCTGCTCAATTAAGTTACTACGGTTTACATTCTTTACAACATCGTGGACAGGAGGCTGCAGGTATTGTTGTCCGCAATAACAAAAGAAAGCTAAACATCCATAAGGGTGAAGGCTTAGTTAGTGAAGTATTTAATAAAGAAAAGATTGAAAAATTATCTGGTAATGCAGCTATTGGACATGTCCGCTATTCAACTGCAGGTGGGGGAGGAATCATGAATGTTCAGCCATTCTTATTCCGTACTCTCGATGGTATGATGGGTATTGCCCATAATGGTAATATTGTCAATGCTAATTTATTAAAGAAGGAACTTGAAGAAAATGGTTCAATCTTTAATTCAACAAGTGATACAGAGGTTCTTGGTCATTTAATTAAGAGAGAAACAGGACGATTTGTAGATCGTATCTGTAAATCATTAGAAAAGATTGATGGAGCATTCGCATTTGTTATTCTTGTAGAGGATGCTCTCTATGTTGCAAGAGATAGATATGGTTTAAGACCATTATCTATGGGAAGACTTCCAAGTGGAGGTTATATGTTCTCATCTGAAACATGTGCTTTAGATATTGCTGGGGCAGAATATGTAAGAGATGTAGAACCTGGTGAAATCATCCGTGTGAAAGATGGAATTATTAAATCTAAGAAGTATACTGAAACATTACCTATCTGCAATAAGCTTTGTGCAATGGAATATATTTACTTCTCTAGACCTGATAGTAATCTAGATGGTATTAATGTTCATACAGCACGTAAGACTTGTGGTAAGACTTTATTTGAAGAAGCACCAGTAGAAGCAGATTTAGTTATTGGTGTACCTGATAGTTCTATTTCAGCTGCAATCGGTTATTCTGAAGCATCTGGTATTCCTTATGAAATGGGGCTTATCAAAAATAAATATGTAGGTAGAACATTTATCCAGCCAACACAGGAAATGCGTGAACGTGGTGTAAGAATGAAGCTTTCAGCTGTATCTTCAATCGTTAAAGGCAAGAGAGTTATCATGATTGATGACTCAATCGTAAGAGGTACAACTTCTAAGCGTATTGTAAAGCTATTAAAAGAAGCAGGGGCTACAGAAGTACATGTAAGAATTGCTTCTCCAGCTATTAAGTTCCCATGTTTCTATGGTGTAGATATTTCTACATTGGAAGAATTAATCTCACATCGTATGAATGTAGAAGAATTATGTCAATTCATTGAAGCTGATTCATTAGCATTCATTTCTATGGAAGGATTAAAGAAATCAGTTAAGCATGATATTGATGGAAATTGCGATTTATGTATGTCTTGCTTTAGCGGTAACTATACAACTAAGTTATATGATTCTATTGATCGTGCGAATAAGGACGAAAAATAGTACTATAAAACTCCCTTCATTGGGAGTTTCTTTCTTATATATATTACTTCGCATAATATATATTATGTAAATTTTGGATTATATCTGTTACGTTTGAATTGTAAATTAAGTATGATATAATAATAGTAATAAAATAAGGAGGATCTCCATTATGAAGAAATCAACAACTACAGCAGCAAAGAAAACTACAGCTAAAAAGACGACTACAGCTAAAGCTGCGACAAAAAAGACTACTACAGTAAAGAAAGAAGCTGTTGCTAAGAAAACAGCTGTTAAACCTGTAAAGATGAATATTCAGGTTCAATACAACTATCATGATGTGTCTTTAGAAGATATTGAAAATATGGTTGTGAATCATCTTGTAGAACTTGGTTATAAAAAGACTTCAATTCTTACTTTAGATATCTATTATAAAGCAGAAACAAGTGAAGTATTCTATTTTGCGAAAACAAAGGATAAGCAGGTACTTAAAAACGTTGAACCTTTATATATTTAGTTTATGAACTCCCCTACAATGAAAAAAGGGGAGTTTTTTCATTTAACTCCCCTCTCTATTTATATGAATAAATTTCCAACAAATAGTGCTTCTAATATTACATTTATAATCATTAAATATATATAAAGTGCTTTCTTAAATTTCTTATAGTTATTAAATAATGAGATGATTGCTGATACAACAAGTAATGAAGCCATTAATAAGTAAATGACTTCAATAAGCATATTCCCTTTTGCAAGTGTCATACCAAATACATAGAGAATAGCTGCCATCAGGCTTGCTGCAAGAGAGACAATAATAACTTTTCTCTGATTTTCCATTAAGCATCCCTTTCAAGTTCTTTTAATATAGATTCCCCTATTCCTGGATTTTCTACATTAAAGTTATCCGCAATTGTAGCACCAATTACAGCATAGCTTTCTAATAAGCCTAGATTCTGTGGTTTATGAAGAGATTTGCTGTAGATAAGTAGTGGGACATGTTCTCTTGTATGGTCAGTTCCCTTCCATGTTGGATCATTTCCATGATCTGCTGTAATCATGATTAAATCATCATCATTGATTACAGCCATAAGATCAGAAAGCTGTGCATCAAATTCTTCAATCGCATCTCCATAGCCAATCGCATTTCTACGATGTCCATAAACAGCATCAAAATCTACAAGATTCACAAAGATAAGTCCATGTTGATCTTCTTTTGCTAGTTCAATTGTCTTTTCCATACCATCCTTATTAGATACAGTATGAACACCCTGTGTAATACCTTCATCCACAAAGATATCAGGAATCTTACCAACACCTACAACATCAAGTCCAGCATCCTTTAAACTATTAAGTACTGTCTTTCCAAATGGCTTTAATGCATAGTCATGTCTGTTAGGTGTACGTTTGAATTCGCCTTTTTTACGTCCTACAAAAGGTCTTGCGATAACGCGTCCTACTTTCCATCTTTCATCCATCAATAGTTCTCTTGCAATATGACATGCTTCATAGAGTTCTTCTAATGGAATGATTTCTTCATTGGCTGCAATCTGGAATACAGAATCAGCGGATGTATAAACAATCCAGTCTCCTGTCTCTAATTGTTTTTCACCAAGATCATCTAGAATCTTAGTTCCACTTTCAGCATAGTTTCCTAGACATTTTCTACCTGTCTTTTCTTCAAATAGTTTTATAAATTCTTCGGGAAATCCTGTATCGGTGAATGTCTTAAAAGGCTTTGTAACTTTTAGGCCCATCATTTCCCAATGACCTGTCATTGTATCCTTACCATTAGACACTTCCTTTAATGCAGCGGTTGTACCTAATGGATGAGGGATAGGATGAATACCCTTGAAATCACCAAGATTACCTAATCCTAGACCTTCCATATTAATTACGTTCAAACCATCTTTTGCATCACAAATATGACCAATTGTATTTGCACCTTCATCACCAAATAAAGCAGCATCTTCCGCATTGCCAATACCCATTGAATCACATACAATCACAAATATTCTTTTGTATAGTTCTTTACTCATCTTTATTCCTCCTTGCATTACCTGGATGAAATTTATTATAGTCATCTAGTATCTGTTTATGTGTCACATGTGTATATATTGTAGTAGTAGAGATATCCTGATGTCCAAGCATCACCTGGATTGATCTTAAATCACAATGATTTTCTAATAATGTGGTCGCAAATGTATGTCTCAACATATGGGGTGTAAAATGCTCTCTTACACCTGAATCTAATACAAGCTTCTGAAGGATGTTATAGAAATTTTCTCTAGACATACGACGACCATCGTTCATTTGAAAAAGCCATAGATTATTCTTCTTATTGAAGAAAGATCGTCCATCCTGCATATAGCTATAAACATAATGACATGTTTCCTGATCCAAAGGAATGAGTCTTTCTTTATTTCCTTTTCCAATAACACGAACATTAGAAGCAGAATGATTAATATCATTTATTTCTAGATGAACAAGTTCACTTATTCTCATGCCTGTATTAATAAGAAGAAGCATCATTGCTTTATTTCTTGTTCCTGCCGGATTACTATCATCAATACTTTGAATCACCTGGACAATTTCTTCTAGGCTTAATACCTGTGGAAGCTTCTTTTCTGTTTTAGGTAATTCATATTGTGCCATGATATCCTTCACGCCTTTAGTTCGAGATAAAAACTCATTATACTGTCTTAATGAGACAATCTTTCTTCTAATAGAAGTGACTTTATATCCATCATCCTTCAATTCGCTCAAATAAGTGTCTATATGGGACAAATCAAACTTTTTTATATCATAATCAATATAATCATAAAAGTCTCTTATATCCCTCATATAGCCTTGAACAGTATTGTCACTTAATCCTCTTTCAAATAACAAATAGCTTTTAAAATCTTTTAAATCATAATCTTGCACGTACCACACCTCTCACTAATTATAACAACTTTTTTTAACTTTTACCATTTATACGATAGTCTTTTGCCTTAATAAGATGAGCATTGGTCATTTTATTAATATTCTCAATAAGACTATCTATTGGATCTGTCTTATTGTTTTTAGTATCAAATATATTCATCTGTTCAATAATAGCGTCTTTTCTTTTTACATTATTGAGTGTAACACCAATTAGTCTGAGCGGCTCATGATCATAATGCTTAGTAAAAAGCATCATCACATAGCTGTAAATCTTCTCATAATCATTGATATATTCCTGTACCAGCATCTGTCTAGTAACACTATGAAATCTAGTATATTTTAAAGTGATCACAATACAATTAGAATACATATCATGCTTCGTTGCACGTTCAGAGACAGTTAAACAGACCTTTTTAAATTCTTCTTTTAGACTCTCTTCATCACTGATATCACTCTCAAATGTCGTAGAATGGCCAATAGACTTCATATCTGTATCTTCATACACTACAGGAGATAAATCCCTGCCATTGGCACGATTATAGTAGATCAATGTATTCTTTCCTAAAAACTGTCTTAAGGTCTGATAATTATCATAGTTCGCAATATCCGCAATTGTCTTTATACCCGCTTCTTCTAGCTTAGGTGCTGTCTTTTTCCCAATGCCATACATATCCCCTACTTTAATAGGCCATAAGACCTCTTTTAAATTTCTTTGAGTGATGATTGTAATACCTAAAGGCTTTTTCATATCAGAAGCCATCTTAGAAAGAAACTTGTTTGGTGATATACCAATCGAACAGGGAAGAGATAAAGTAGATAAGATCTTATCCTGAATCTCCTTGGCAACCATATAAGGCTGAGCATGAGTCATAGTAAAATAATCACTCATATCTACATAACATTCATCAATACTTGCGATTTCTACTTTTTTACTGTAGGTATAGACAATATTAAAGAATTTTTGTGATAAATCATGATAGAGATTGAAATGAGGTTCTACTACAATAAGGTCAGGACATTTCTCTTTAGCCATAAATAGAGGCATAGCAGAATGAATACCAAATTGTCTTGCTTCATAAGAAGCCGTAGATACAACACTTCTTTTAGAATTATGACTAATCACAATTGGTTTTCCCCTTAATTCCGGATGCTGAGAAATTTCACAATTGGCATAAAATGCATTCATGTCGATATGAAATATAATACGCATACTACCCTCCTAAAAAAAGAGCATATAACCTATATGCTCATCCTTGTAATAATCTTTTCGCATTATCAATTGCTTCTGGAGTAATTACATCACCAGAAAGCATCTTGGCGATTTCTTCTATTCTTTCATCTTCACTTAATATTGCAAGTGTTGAGAATGTTTCATCATCTTTTGTTAATTTCTTAATCGCATAATGATGATCAGCATGAATGGCTACCTGAGGTAAATGCGTGATACATAGTACCTGATTATTTAAAGAAATAGAATGCATCTTCTGACCAATCGCATCTGCCACCTTACCACTGACTCCTGTATCAATCTCATCAAAAACAAGCGTATTCATTTGATTTTGATTCATCGTAATTGTTTTAATACCTAACATCAAACGTGATATTTCACCACCACTGGCTGTTTCGTTTAAAGGAGTAAAAACCTGTCCTTTATTCATAGAAACCATAAATGTGATGTTGTCTTTTCCTATATCATTAAGATTACATTCCTTAATATCTACTTTAAGTTTGGCATCCGGAAGATAAAGATCCTTCAATTCTTTCTCTAGCGTTTCTACAAACAGTAATCCCTGTTCTTCTCTCAGAGATGTCAGCTTTGTCGCAATCTGATAAGCTTCTTGATATGCTTTATCTTTTTGCTTATTTAAATCTGCCAGAACATCTTCACGATTGAGTGAAGCTTCAAGCTTTTCTTTTAATTCTGTCTGTGCCTGATAGATATCATCGACTGAGTATCCATATTTTCTCTGCAGACGATGAATAGTAAATAATTCTTCCTGTAATTCATTAAAACGATATTCATCAAAGTCGATAGAATCAAAAGCTGTTTCTATACGATCTACGATATCCTGCATACTATAATATTGATTATAGAATTCATCATATAATGAAGAGAATGTCTCATTATCACTCATATGACCAAGAACACCTACTGCCTCATTGATTTGGCTTAATGCGCCCTGTCTTTCAGACATCGCTTCATTAAAGCTATTCATATAGCCATGCATCGATTCATAATTCTTCATCATCTTGAGTTCTTCCTCAAGATCATCAATCATTTCATCTGTATATTCAAAATCTTTCAGTTCATCATACTGCTTCTGATAGTATTCTATTCTTTCATCACTAAGGTCTTCTTGTTCAAGTTTTTTAATCTTCTGTGATATTTTCTTATATTCAAAGTAGTACTTCTGATATTCAGACAATAAAGAATCATCCTGATGATTCATAAATAACTGTAGTATCTTTAAATGATTTTTCACATTAAAGATTTCCTGAGTCTGATATTGAGAATGAATATCTAATAAGCATGGTGCTACCTGCTTTAAAGCACTGTTTGTCACAGTACGATAATTGATTTTAATTGTTGAACGTCCATTATCCATAATCTCTTTTGTAATAACTAGATCATCATCTGCTTCTATATTCAATTCATCTAGAATAGTTTGAATTGAATCATTCATATCAAAAACACCTTCAATAACTGCTTTCTTAGAACCTTTTCTAACTAATGAAGAAGAGGCTCTTGCGCCACATAGCTGTTCAAGCGCATTGATGATAATAGATTTACCTGCACCTGTTTCACCTGTTAAGGCTGTCATACCTTCTTCAAAGTCTACAGTTGTTTGATCAATAATGACAAAAGAAGAGATAAATAGACTTTTCAACATTTAAAATCACCTGCTTTCATTAAAATGTTTATGTGCTTCTTCAACAACATCATCAATGCAATAATCGCAATTATCTTGATGATCATTCTTGAAATAACCTAGGAATTCAATATTCCCTTCTCCTCCTGTAATAGGAGAGAATGTCAAACCTTTAAGTGAGAATCCATTATCATTCGCATAGCCAATGACTTCCTGAATGACTCTTTTATGAACCTTTGGATCCTTGACGATACCATGTTTTCCTACATCTTCCTTACCCGCTTCAAATTGAGGCTTGATTAAAGAAACAATCACGCCATCAGGAGCAATGACATTCTTTAACGCATTGAACATATGTCTTAAAGAAATAAAAGATACATCGATAGAGGCAAATGTGGGCATACCATATTTAAAATCTTCAAGCTGGGCATAACGGAAATTATACTGTTCCATGACTTCGACACGTTCATCATTACGAAGTTTCCATACAAGCTGATTTGTCCCTACATCAACTGCATAAACCTTCTTTGCGCCATTCTGTAAAGCGCAATCAGTAAAGCCGCCTGTAGAAGATCCGATATCGATCATGATGACATCTGTAAGGTCTAAATGATAAAGCTCAATCGCTTTTTCTAGCTTTAAACCACCACGAGATACATACTTTAATTTTTCTCCCTTGATAAAGAGCTTAGTATCTACAGGAATCTTTGTTCCTGGCTTATCAATATAATCATTCTCATCTCTTACAATGCCCGCCATGATAGCTCTTTGAGCCTGATTTCTAGACTCAAATAACCCCTGCTGGACACATAAAATATCAATTCTTTCTTTTTTCATGTTCTATTTCCTCAATTTTATTTTTCAAATCATTCAACGAAATATGTTCCTGTTTATATAAGGATTCGTTATCTCCAAAAGTGACATAATGATCATCAATACCAATAAATGACATATCGACATTCATATGGTTCTTTTCATAATATAAGCTCATAATGCTTCCTAAAGACCCATTCATCAAATCAGTTTCATATACAATAATAGGTTTATCAACGATTCTATCTAACATCTTGGTATCTATTGGTTTAATAAATCTCGCATTAATAATATTGATTGGTAAATGATATGTATTAGCCATATCAGCAACAGCTAACACATTATCACCATAAGTTACTACATTAATCATGGCATCTTCTGTTTGATGAATCATTTCCCATTGACCACATTGTATAGTCTCATCAGTATGCTGATGCGTATTGATGACTTTATTTTTTGAATAACGCATCACATAAGGATGATCTTTATTTTGATATGCTGTATTAATCAGCTTCTGTGCTTCTTCTTCATCCTTAGGTGCCATAATGACAACCCCAGGAATAGGCGCAATAAGTCCAATATCAAAGACTCCATGATGTGTTGCACCATCCCCACCAACAAGTCCTGCACGATCAATTCCAACTAGACATGGAAGATTCATTCTCGCAATATCATGATTCAATTGATCATATGCACGCTGGAAGAAGGAAGAATAAACACTTAAGAATGGGAATTCTCCACCTTGAGAAAGACCTGCTGCAAGAGTCATCGCATGCTCTTCCGCAATACCAACATCAAATGAACGATCAGGATAGTTTTTAAAGATACTTTGTAGACAGCTTCCTGTAATCATTGCAGGAGTAATAACACATAAATCATCATGCTTGCTCATTAAATATTCTATATGTTCACTCACTGATTGACTCCATGAATGCTTATTTTCATCTATAACAGGTACAACACCCTTAGAAATATCAAAAGGAGCTACACTATGATAAACACCTGAACGATCCTGTTCTGCCGGCTCATAGCCTTTACCCTTCTTTGTAAGAACATGAAGGATTACACTATGGTCTAGATTCTTTACAGTTTCTAATGCTCGAATCAACTCTTCCATATTATGTCCATCAATAGGACCAATATAATCAAGATCAAACTGAGAAAACGGCGTATCAAGTAAAATCTTTTTCTTTACTCTGTCTTTGACTTTCTTAGTGACATCAAAGATTCTCTGACCTACAGTGGACTGTGATAAGATTTCAGTATAATTATTCTTTGCCTGATTATACTTATATGACATTCTCACATCAGATAGGACATTGGATAAACCACCTACATTACGTGAAATAGACATATTATTATCATTTAATATGACAATCACCTTAGTATCAATACCACCAAGGAAATTAAGTGCTTCTAAGGATTCTCCACTCATCAGTGCAGCATCTCCAATAACACTCACAACTTCAAATTTTTCTTTTTTAAGATCACGTGCAAGAGCTAAGCCTGTTGCACCAGATATTGCGGTAGAAGAATGCCCTGCTTCCCAAGGATCATACATACTTTCCTGACGATTCTGAAAGCCACATAAGCCCCCATATTTCTTAAGCTTAGAAAACTGAGGTGCTCTACCCGTTAAAATCTTGTGGACATAAGCCTGGTGTCCTACATCAAAAAGAAATTTGTCATCAGGTGAATCAAATACATAATGAAGGGCAACAGTCAATTCTACAATACCTAGATTACTAGAGAAATGACCGCCAGTCTTAGAAATGTTTTCGATTAGAAAATCCCTTATATCCTGTGATAATTGATTTAGTTCTGTAATATTCAATTGTTTCAAAAATCGAGGATTCTCAATCTTCTTAATTTCCATTTAATTCACTCTTTTCATAATAATTTGGAATAATTCAATCATTAATCCATGGTTAAGCTGTAAACCATATACATCAGCTAAACACTCTTCAAATAATTCTTTTATACGTTTTTGAGATTCTTCTAAACCAAGTAATGAAACATAAGTAGACTTATGATTCGTAATATCACTACCCACTCTCTTACCTAATGTTTCTGTTGTACTTGTTACATCTAAAATATCATCCTGAATCTGGAATGCGAGACCTAGCTTAAAGCCAATCCCTTCTAATGCATCCGCATCTTCTTCTTTCGCAATTAATCCTGCAATCTTCATTGGTACAGAAATAAGTGCGCCTGTCTTATCATGATGAATGGCCTGTAATTCTTCAAGAGATGCTGTATGATTCTCAAAATACATATCCTGCTGTTGTCCATAGATCATACCGCCTAATCCAGAAGCATGATATAAGTAACCTAATACCTTCACTTTAAGTGAATCATCTAGATTCATTTTTAAAATCACATTCATTGATTCATTTAATAAAGCATCCCCTGCTAAAATTGCAGTGGCTTCATCAAATTGTTTATGACATGTTGGCTTACCACGTCTTAAATCATCATTATCCATTCCTGGAAGATCATCATGAATCAAAGAATAGGTATGAATCATTTCAATCGCACATGCAATATCAATATATTTATGGTAATCGACATTATAAGCACGCAATGTCTGAATAAAAAGAAGAGGTCTTAATCTCTTACCACCTGCCATAACAGAATATGTCATAGCCTCTTTGACTAAACCAGGACGGTATTGTGATAAGATCTCTTTTAATCTTACATTTACTTCTTCAATCATATTATTCATCATCATCACCTAGATAATCTTTTAATTGATTTTCCTCAAATATTTTAGTTACTTCTTGATCAACATCTTTTAATTTCTGATCACAAAAAGCAGCTAAAGAGACACCTTCTTTATAAAGGTCAAGACTCTCATCTAAAGAGGCTTCATTATTTTCTAATAAATCAATGATCTCATCTAAACGTGTCATTGCTTCTTCGTATGTTTTTTCTTCCATAGTATCACCTACTTCACTATTACTTCTTTTTCCCCATCAACATATACAAGTGTAATCGAATCATCTGAATGTAGATCCTTTACACTCTTGATAATATGATCTTCCTTTTTAGAGATGATATAACCTCTCTGCATTGTTTTTAAGGGACTCAATAAATCCAATTTTTCAACACAATATGAAAAAGAAGTCTTTTTATTCTTTAAATAATTTACAAAAGCAGCATCAAGTAATTCATGCGTATTACTTGTATTCTTAGCCTCAATCAATTGTTTCTGCTTAATCAATGTATTGAGTTGAATCACTTTTTTATGCATTTCATAATGTGATTTCTGCTTTATTCTAATTTTATAGTTATTCAACTTTAATTGAATATTATCTAATTTCATGAACTTTGTTTCGAATATTCTAGAAGGATCAGTAAAAACATAAGAATGTTCATACTTTTCTAATCTCTGCTTTTCTAGATAAAGAGTCTTTCTCATCACACTCGATAATTGAACAATCTTATTTTCAAGATGACTTAAAAGTTCTCTTTGTGAAGGCACTGCTTCAACAGCTGCTGCAGTAGGCGTAGGCGCACGTAAATCACTGACATAATCAACTAAAGTAAAATCTGTTTCATGTCCTACACCTGTAATAATAGGTGTCTTTAAACTATAAATACAACGTGCCAAAGCCTCTTCATTAAAGTTCCATAAATCTTCAATAGAGCCTCCACCTCTTACAAGAAGAATAGTAGAATAGCCCATCTCATCTACATGTTTCAATGCTTCAATAATATATCGATAAGCATCTCTTCCCTGTACTGGGATAGGATAAATATCTCTTTTTACTAATGGATAACGTTGATGGAGTATACGTAACACATCCTGCAGGGCATCGCCTTGCTTTGCGGAAAGAATAGCGAGACGTTCTGGCATATAAGGAATCTCCTTCTTATGATTTGCATCAAAGAGTCCTTCTCTTTCAAGGGTCTGCTTCAATTCATTAAAGCGAAGATAGAGATTACCTAAACCATCTTCCTGCATACTTCTTACATATAACTGATATCTTCCAGCTTTTTCAAATACAGAAACATATGCTGTAATAAATACCTTCATTCCATCTCTTAATCTAAACTTTAAATAGCGTGCCTGAGATGCAAACATGATAGCACTAATAGATGATTCTGTTTGATCATCTTTTAAAGTAAAGTACATATGACCGGATGGATGTGGACGATAATTAGATATCTCGCCACGAATATATACAGTCTGAAGCTGTCTATCATTATCCAATACAGCTTTAATATATCTATTTAAAGCATGTACGCTTACATATTGTCGTTCCATTATTCAATAGCTGTTAAAACACCATTAATGAATTTATAAGAATCTTCATCACAATACTGCTTAGCATTAATGACAGCTTCATTAATAACAATGCTCTTATCTAATTCTGATTCTAATAATTCACAAGTTGCAACAAGAAGAATAGCCTGTTCCATCTTATTTAAACGATCAAAAGACCAGCCCTTCTTTAACTTTGTATTTAATAAAGCTTCATAAGAACCTTTGTTTTCCATTACTGTATCAATTAACCAATAACAGAACTGTTCTGCAGATCTACCTTCAATTAAAGCTTCATCTGCATGCACATATTCTTTAATTTCTTCCTTAGATGCATCAACTGTTAACCATTGATAAATTCCGATTACTGCTTTTTCTCTAGCGATTTGTCTAATTGTTTTTTCCATTTTAAAGGACCTCCATAATACTCATTCATTTTAACACATCGACTCTTTATATAAAAGATTTTACATCTTCTGCTTCTTTAAAAAAAATAAAAGCAAGTAAGACTTGCTTTTAGAAATCAATAGCTTCTACTACAACATCAACAGTCTTTACTGTTACAGCAGCCATTTCCTTAATTCCAGAAGCAATCTTCTTCTGTAATTCTTTTGTCTTGGCTGTAATGTTTGTGCCATATTTAATACGAACATGAACTGTGATATAAACTTCATTATCTTTAATTGTACAGTTCACTAAATTCTTAGTACCTGTTACAGAAAAACCTTTTGATGTATCAAGTTTAATATCCTTATCTTCTGCAGCTACCTGCTTAGTGATAATATCAAAAACCTGAACACTCATCATAATGTCGCCGTTAATTGGGCTACCCTTATATGTATAATATTCATTACGTGCCATACTATTACCTCTTCTTTCTTTACCTTATATTTTATAAGAAAACAGGGATAATTACAAGTGCTGATACAATATCCCCCGATTAAAAAAGGAAGAGATTAAGCTCTTCCTGAATATTTACCTTCAACTGTATTAACTACAACAACTTCGCCTTCTTCAATAAATAAAGGTACTTTGATCTGGTAACCAGTTTCAATAGTTGCATACTTAGTTGCACCTGTTGCTGTATCACCCTTAACTGCCGCTTCAGTTTCGATAACCTTGAATGGTACGTTAACTGGTAAAGCAACACCAAGGATTTCACCTTCATAGCTTGTTACTTCTACATTATCAGAAGGTTTCATGAAGTTGATTTCCCATTCTAAGCGGTCTGCAGGAATTTCAACCTGGTCATATGTTTCATTATCCATGAATACTAACATACCACCATTGTCATATAAATACTGCATCTTGCTCTTTTCTACCTGAGCCTTCTTTACCTTTGCGTTACTACCAAATGTCATTTCAGTAGTAGTTCCTGTTCTCATGTTCTTCATCTTAACACGAATGTTTGCTGCAGCACGTGCAGTCTTGTTGTGGCTATAATCTAAACATACATATAGATTGCCATCATATTCAAATGTTACTCCTGGTCTTAAATCAGTTGCATTAATCATAATTTTTATTCATCCTTTCTAATCGGACACAATTATACCATAAAATATAGTATAAAGTAAAGCATGCATTAATGCCCATACGTGCAGGCATGCATATCTAAAGTTTCCATATCAATTTTTGCCTGCATCGTATAATTATAAGACGGAGTTGAAACCGGGACTTTGACAGTTACAGAGCCTCTGATTTGAAAAAACGTTGATTACAACGTT
>UQGS01000010.1 GCA_900540685.1 uncultured Catenibacterium sp.
ACATTAACTATATTATCACATACTCTTCAATTTTAAAAGAAAAGACTGTTAACATCGAGTTTGTCAACAGTCTGAAGAACCGAAAGGTTCTTTTTTTCATTTCCTAACACTTAGGAAGTTAAATTGAATGCATAAAGCACTCTAAACCATTACAATAAAGGTATGGGGGGGTTATAGTATGAATAATAGACAGCAGCGTATTATAGATATCCTTCATGATTATGATGAATGGGTGACAGGTAAAGAGCTTGCTTCTATGTTGTCTGTATCAGATCGTACAATCCGTTCTGATATTGAGCATATTAATAAAGAGTATGAATGTACTCTTATAGAAGCCAATCGTCGTAAAGGTTATCACTTAGACGAGATGCTGACAAGTGTCAAAGGAATTACGACAAAGTCAGTCATTCCTCAGACATCTCAGGAACGTGTATCTTGGATCATTAAGGAATTATTGTTTAAACAGGAAATCAATCTCATTGAATTACAGGATCGTATTTATGTCAGTGGTTATACGATTGATAATGACTTAAGAAATATCAGACGTATACTCAATGAATATCCTTCTTTAAAAGTGGTACGTGTAAAGAACCACATTCGTTTAGAAGGTAATGAAAATGAGAAACGTTCTGTATATAAGCATCTATTAGAATCAGAAATCAAAGGAAACTTCACAAATATCAGTGCCTTGTCTCATTTATGGAAAGATTTTAATCTCATTGATGTAGTAGAAATCTTTAAGAATGTCTGCGCAAATAATCATTATAAGTTCAAGAATGTCAGTCTTCCTATGTTGATGATGCATGCTGGTATTGCGATTGAACGTATCAGGAATAAGAATTATTTATATGAAACACAGAGTGACTGCACAGGTATTGATTTAGAATATCGTGTCTCAAAGGATTTCTTTGAAGAATTATCACAAAAGTTTGGTATTCCTTATGTTGAAGAAGAAGTCGTTAAGTTTGCTTTCTTATTAGAAGGAAGAGGCAGTCATGTAGACTTAAAAACGGAATCACAACAGTTAGTAGAAGAAGTATTATTAGACATTAAAGATTGTTTTGATATTGATTTTAGAGATGATGAAGAACTTTACAATAGCTTAGTCATTCATATGCAGTCTTTACTTGATCGTATTAAAGTAGATAAACCTAATACAACAGCTTACTTAAAGGAGATTAAAAGACAATATCCTCTAGTCTTTGAAATGGCGATACATGCCAGTGATGTCATTTCTAAAGCTACAGGTAAACCTTTAGTAGAAGATGAAATCTCTTATCTCGCTTTACATTTTGGAACAGCCTATGAAAGACATATCGATACACAGAAATACCGTGTAGTCATGATTATTCCCCATAATCAGATGCTGGCGAAAGCATGTATGGATAAGATTGAAACACGTTTTAGAGAACGTATGGAAATTATTAAAGTATTCCCATTCTTTGAAAATAATATGATTGCATCACTTCATCCTGATTTGATTTTGACTGTTGTACCTTTACAGCATGAATTGTCTATTAAGACAGTATCAATCAGTTTATTTGTGAACTATGAGGATGAAAGTCAGATCTTTCAGGCATTGAATCAATTAGATCGAGAAAAATATCATGATCAGTTCTGTCATATTGTAAAGAAGCTGATTGGACAGGAAACATTCTTTATAAAAAAAGACATCGCATCTAAGGAAGATGCCATTAACTATTTATGTGATAATCTGATTCAGTTAGGCTATGCCACACAAGAATATAAAGAAGATGTTTTTAAAAGAGAAGAGATGGCAGGAACAGCCTTTGTGCAGGGCTTTGCGGTACCTCATGCCATTACAGTACAGCCATTACGTTCTACAATATCCGTCATGGTCTTAAAGAGTCCTGTGAAGTGGGGGAAGTATGAAATACGTCTTATTCTCTTATTATCTATTAGTGAACAGGATAATCAGATGCTGCATACATTTTTTGACTGGTTATCCAATGTACTTATTGATTACAACCAGCTGATGCAGTTTATCGAAGCAGACAATTATCAAGAATTTATGAAATTAATGACAGCGTGAGGTAACATATGAAAAAACAACAACAGACTATTGCATCATTACCAAGACGTTTTGGTGCATACTTATTAGATTGGTATATTGGTGCTCTTTTTACATCATTTCCTATCGCAATTGTATCACAGAAGATTTATGGCACAATGAAGAACCAGAATCTATTAAAATATCCTCATCAATTAGGACTGATTTGTGGGTTATTCGCATTACTAGGCGCAATTATTTATTATGTCATTATTCCTTTAGTGATTAATAAGGGACAAACAATTGGTAAAAGAATATGTCATATTAAGATTGTAAAGAGTGATGGCAAAGATGTAGGCCTTAAAGAACTATTACTAAGAGAAGTATTAGGAGCCATTATTATTGAAGGAGTTCTATATTCTGCAAGTACAATATTACATCAGGTATTACAGATCAGTTTAGGTATTAGTTTGGTAAAGCCGATGATGTATGTTGGTTTTGTGATTACAATCGTGAGTGCTATTTTATGTTTAGTGAATAAGAAAGAACATCTAGCATTACATGATTATCTAGCACGTACTAAAGTAGTGAATTTTTCCTAAATAGAGGAAATCGCATTCACCACCTGAAAATAAATATAAGTTTATACTATGAATTGTGAGATGGAGGAAATCACATGGAAGATTTAGAATTATTAAGTTTTAACATTATTTCTGCCGTGGGTACTGCAAAGTCACGTTATGTACAGGCAATGTATCTTGCTGAGAAGGGTGATTTTGATGAAGCTCGCGCAAAAATAAAAGAAGGAGAAGAAAGCTTTGTGAAAGGTCACGAAGCACATGCATCACTTATCCAGAAGGAAGCATGTGGTGAAAAGACAGTTCCAACAATTCTTCTTATGCATGCGGAAGATCAGCTTATGAATGCTGAAACAACAAAAATCATGGCTGAAGAGATTATCAAACTATCTCAAAGAATTAAGAAATTAGAAGGAGGAGAATAGGATGAAAAAGGTTTATTTATTCTGTAGTGCTGGTATGTCTACAAGTATTCTTGCAAGTAAGATGCAGGAAGTGGCAAACAGCCATAACTTACCTATCAAGGTAGCTGCTTTCTCTCATAACAAATTAGGAGAAATCGTTAAATCTGATTGTCCTGATTGTATTTTACTTGGTCCACAGGTTGAATATCTTTATGACGAAACAGTAGCTAACTTCGGGCACTTAAACATACCTATTTCTGTGATCGACCAGGATGATTACGGTATGATGAACGGTGAAAGAGTACTTAAAAAAGCTATTCTATTAATCAAAAAAAACAATAAATAATAATTAAAGGGAGTACTTAAAGTATGATGAAACAACTTGAAAAGTATTTAATGCCTCTAGCAGAAAAAATCGGACGTAATAAATACTTAATGTCAATTCGTGATGGTTTCTTAGTATCAACACCATTACTTATTGCAGGATCAATTTTCTTATTAATCGCAAACTTTCCAATTACAGCTTGGACAAAATTTTTAGAATCAACAATTATCAATCAGAAAACAGGTGAGACACTTGCTGCATTCTTATCAAAGCCATCTGATGCAACATTCACTATCATGGCAGTATTTGCTGTTATGGGTATCGCTTATTCATTTGCTGGTCAGATGAAGACAAACAAGATCTTCGGTGCTGCCTGTGCACTTATGTCATGGTTCCTAATCATGCCATATTCAATCACTGGTAATGTTGCTGTAGGATCTAAAACTATTGAAGCAACTCTTTCTGGTATCCCATTAGGATGGGTTGGTGCTAAGGGTATCTTCGTAGGTATCATTACTGCTTTCTTAAGCGTACATATCTATGCTTGGGTAGAAGGTAAAGGCTGGACAATCAAGATGCCAGCTGGTGTTCCACCAACAGTTGTGGAATCTTTCTCAGCATTGATTCCAGCAACATTCGTAATGACTTTCTTCTTCCTAGTAAACTTAATGTTTGGTTTCTTAGGAACAAACGTATTCCAGATTATCTTTGAATTCTTACAGACACCATTACTTAACCTTGGTGATACATTAGGGGCAATGGTTGTTGCTTATATCTTCTTACACTTATTCTGGTTCTTCGGTATCAATGGTGGATCAGTAGTAGGTGCTGTATTTAACCCAATTCTTCAGACTCTATCAGCAGAAAACATTCTTTTCTTCACTAAAGGACAGGGCACAGGACATATCATCTGTCAGCAGTTCCAGGACTTATTCGCTACATTTGGTGGATGTGGTTCTACATTATCATTATTAATCGCAATGTTATTATTCTGTAAATCTAAACGTATTACAGACTTAGGTAAACTTGCTTTAGTTCCAGGTATCTTTGGTATCAACGAACCAATCGTATTCGGTTTACCAATCGTATTAAACCCAACTATGCTTATTCCATTCATGCTAGTACCAACAGTGAACATCATTATTTCATACTTCTGTATGGCTCTTAAGATTGTTCCAATCTGTTCAGGTATCAACATCCCTTGGACTATGCCACCAATTATCTCAGGTTTCTTAGCAACTAACTGGGTAGGTGCTGTGTTACAGGCTGCCTTAATTGTGATTGGTGTAATTATCTATATGCCATTCATCAAGGTGCTTGATAAGCAGTACTTAAATGAAGAAGCTCAGGCTCAGGCTGCTAAAGAAGAAGACGACATTGATTTAGACGACTTATCTTTTGACGATCTATAAGAAGGAGAGATGAAACATGAAAATCGTAATGATTTATGACCAGATCCAGTCTGGTAAAGGGATTAAAGATGATCACATGGTACCTTTAGGACTAGTAAAAGAATCATGTGGACCTGCTATTATGATGGAACCATTCTTAAAACAGGTAAATGGACATGTTGTATGCTGTTTATATTGTGGAGATGGATTCTATGAAGCAAATAGTGATGAAGTCAGCCGTAAACTTTGCGCAATGGTAGAAAAAATTAAACCAGATGTTGTTGTATGTGGTCCATGTTTCAACTATCTTGGCTATGGACGCATGGCTGCTCGTGTCGCTTATGACATTAATGAAAAGACTCATTCACATGCTATGGCTGCAATGAGTATTGAAAATGAAGAGACAATTAATGAATATAAAGACAAGGTTCATATCATCAAGACACCTAAGAAGGGTGGTACTGGTTTAAATGAATCATTAGAAGGAATCTGTCAGCTTGCCAAGGCAATGTGTGAACAGAAAGATGAAGACATCGTTGCTTCTAAATATTGTTTCTAAATTAACTTGAGGATACGTGAGGACGTATCCTCTTTCAATAAAAGGAGGATATTAACATGTACGGTATTATTGCTACTTGGAGAATGGCTTTAGAAGGTATTACAAAAGCAGATGAAATGTTAAAGAATCATGGAGATGCAGGAGATGCAATCGTTGAAGCTGTTAAGGCTGTAGAAGATTTCCCATATTATAAATCAGTCGGTTATGGGGGATTACCTAACGAAGAAATGATTGTTGAATTAGATGCGGCTTATATGAACGGAAATACTCTTTCAGTAGGATGTGTTGGTGCAATCAAAGACTTTGCCAATCCTGTAGAAATCGCAAGAAAATTATCTCATGAAAAGGTCAACAACTTCTTAGTTGGTGCAGGTGCTGAAAAGTATGCATCTAAGAATGGTTTTGAAAGAAAGAACATGCTCACTGAACGTGCTGAAATTCATTATCATAATAGATTAAAAGAAATGACTCAGGAAATTAAACCTTATTCTGGTCATGATACAGTAGGTATGGTCTGCTTAGATGAAAATGCAAAGATGACTTCTGCAACTTCTACGAGCGGTTTATTTATGAAGCGCTCTGGTAGAGTAGGTGATTCACCCGTATCTGGATCAGGTTTCTATGTTGATAGTGAAGTCGGTGGTGCAAGTGCTACAGGACTTGGTGAAGATGTCATGAAGGGCTGTGTCTCTTATGAAATCGTAAGAATGATGAAAGAAGGTATGCACCCACAAGCGGCATGTGAAAAGGCTGTTAATACATTCTCTAAAGAATTAATCAAGCGTCGTGGTGAAGCAGGAGATATGTCTTTAATCGCTATGAATAATAAAGGTGAATGGGGATGTGCCACTAATATTGAAGGTTTCTCATTTGTAGTTGCCACTCCAGAGTTAGAACCAACTGTATTTGTAGTCAAGCATGAAGGTGAACATAGCGTGTTTGAAAAAGCAAGTCAGGAATGGCTTGATGATTATATGCGTACAAGAACAGCCCCATTGGTAAGAAAATAATGAATGAAGAAATACTAAAGGCTGTAGATGAGATTGCAGATGAGATGATTGAAGGCATCAAGCGTATTGTACGTATTGATAGTGTAGAATCTGAGGCTGTGAATGATGCTCCTTTTGGAGAAGGTGTACGCCATGCACTTGATGAAACACTCCAGTTGTCTCGTGATCTTGGATTTGAAACAGTTGATGTTGATCATTATATCGGTTATGCACGTTATGGTAAGAGTGATGATTATGTATGTGCCTGTGGTCATTTAGATGTTGTACCAGTAGGTGAAGGCTGGAAACATCCACCATTTAGTGCTTATGAAGAAGATGGCGTGATTTATAGCCGTGGTATTCTAGATAACAAGGGTCCTATTCTTTCATGTCTTTATGCCCTTACTGCTTTAAAGAGACTTGGTATAAAGCCTGAAAGAGAAGTACGTATCATCTTTGGCTGTGATGAAGAATCAGGATTTGAGGATTTAAAATATTATTTAGATCATGAAAAAGCACCTATTGCCGGCTTTACACCAGATTGTAAATATCCTGTTGTTTATGCTGAAAGAGGACGTGCTGTTATTAAAGTAAAAGCTGATTTGGATCATTTGATTACCTTTATGAATAAATATATCTTAAATACACAAAATAAAGGTGAAAGACTTGGTATTGATTATAAGAATGAAGAGTTTGGACAATTAGAAATCCGTAACTATCATTTAACTAAAGAAGATTTCAGCTTTTCTATCAGTTATCCAGCTGGACTTACACTAGAAGAAATACTTGATCAACTTAATCGTATTGAAGGATATGAGTATGAAGTCGTATCTCATTTCAAACCTGTTTATTTTGATAAAAAGGCACCTATGGTAGAAATCATGAAAGAGACATATGAATATGTAACTGGTAATGATGGCACTCCTGTAACGACTACAGGGGGTACTTATGCGAAAATGATGCCTCATATTGTTCCATTTGGACCTTCTTTCCCAGGACAGAAGGGTATTGGACATAATCCTAATGAATGGATGACAAGAGAGGATCTCATTACTAATGCAAAGATTTATGCTTTAACACTTTATCAATTATCTAGAAAGGAAACAGAACTATGATTGAAGTATGTTGTGGAAGCTATAAGGATGGCTTACGTGCATATCAGGGTGGAGCCACTCGTATTGAATTAAACAGTGCCCTTTATTTAGGTGGTTTAACACCTTCAGTGGCTTCTTTAAGATTATTAAAGAGAGAAACAACACTGACTATTATCTGTATGGTGAGACCTCGAGGTGCTGGTTTCACTTATGATGAAATAGAATACAAACAGATGTTATTAGAAGCAGAAGACCTATTAGTAAATGGTGCTGATGGTTTGGCTTTTGGTTTCTTAAATAGTGATCATACAATCGATGTCGAGCGTACAAGAGAATTTGTAGAACTTATTCATAAATATCATCGTACAGCTGTATTCCATCGTGCCTTTGACTGCTGTGATGATCTAGACCGTGCGATGAGTCAATTAATTGAACTTGGCATTGATCGTGTTTTGACAAGTGGGGGTCAGCCTACTGCAATAGATGGAGCAGACAAGATTAAATCATTACAAGAAAAATATGGTAAAGATATTGAAATTCTTGCAGGTAGTGGTGTGAACTATAATAATGCTTCATCTTTAATGGAACACACAAGTATCTCTCAGGTACATTCTTCTTGTAAGGATTATGAAGAAGATCCTACAACTTCAGGCAAGTCTGTTACTTATAGCTATTATACAGGTACACATGCCAATGATTATGAAAGTGTGAATCAGGAAAATGTCGAAAAACTTGTCAGCAGCCTACAAAACAAATAAAAGATATATTATTACATTCTTTGCAGTGCTTTTTTCAGCACTCTTACAGACTTTTGTACTTCAGACATTCTTGAATCCTTCGGACCTCTTATCAAGTGGTTTTACTGGTGTTGCGATTCTGATTAATCGTATCAGTATGCTTTATGGATATTCATTATCTATTTCTACACTTGTGATTGTACTCAATCTACCTGTCGCAATTGTCTGTTATAAGACAATCGGTAAGAAGTTTGTTTTTTTCTCTTTCTTACAAGTTATCTTCTTCAGTATCTTCACAAGAGTATTATCATTTGATCCATTATTTGATGATGTGATACTGAATGTCTGCTTTGGTGGATTCCTTTATGGTTTTGCGATTGCGATTGCCTTGAAAGGGAATGCGAGTACAGCAGGGACTGACTTTATCGCTTTATATGTTTCCAACAAAATGAATAAGTCGATCTTCGAATATATATTTGTCTTCAATACCTTGATGCTATGTGTATTTGGATTCATGTTTGGCTGGATTCATGCAGGATATTCTATTTTATTCCAATTCCTCTCAACTAAAACCATTGATACATTCTATAAGCGATATAAACGTGTCACTTTAGAAATCACTACAGAACATTCTGAAGAATTACGTCAGGCTTATATTGCACAATATCGTCATGGTTTGACTATACTTCATGGTGAAGGAGGGTATAGTGGTCATCCTCTTACTATGATTCATACTGTCGTATCAAGCTATGAAGTACAGGATATTGTGGATTTCATGAAAAGTGTTGATCCTCATGTTATTATCAATATATTGCCAACAGAAAACTTTGTTGGTGGTTTCTATCAAAAACCTTTAGATTAACAGGCTTCGGCCTGTTTTTTCATGCATGAAAAAACCTCTCAAATAGAGAGGTTAGATGCTTAATTCTTCTACAGCACAAGTATTTTCTTCCTTGAAATATTCTTCTGTTTCCGCAATGACTTCTTTTCTAAGCCCAATTAAACCAATCAGGTTAGGAATAGCCATACATCCATTGACGATATCTGCAAGAATAAAGATAAACTGTAATGACATGAATGGACCAATCGCAATAAGAATAATAAAGATAATCTTATAAATCTTGATAGAACGAATACCTGCAAGATAATACATACATCTTTCACCATAGTAGTTCCATCCGATAATAGTTGTAAATGCAAAGAAGATTAATCCAATATTGACGATATATTCACCAATAAAAGGAATAATAAGTCCTCTATCAAAGGCGAGTGATGTGACAGCTGCACCTTCTAAACCACTTGTATTTGCGCCAGTGATTAAAATTGCAAGACCTGTCATTGTACAGATCACCATTGTATCAATAAAAGTACCTGTCATAGAAACAAGCCCCTGTTCTACACATGAATCAGTCTGGGCAGCAGCTGCTGCAATAGGAGCACTTCCTAAACCACTTTCGTTAGAGAAGATTCCTCTACTAATACCCATCTTCATCGCAACACCCATGCCTGCACCAAATACGGCTTTGATATCAAAGGCAGAAGCAAGTACTGTTTTTAATACATGAGGAATCATTGGAAGATGTGTTACTAGAATAAGTACAACTCCACCAATATAAAATACACACATAAATGGAATCACTTTTTCAGCCACTGCCGCAATTCTATGAATTCCACCAATTGTGATAAAACCAACAAGAGCTGTAAGAATAATGGCACTGATCCAATAAGGTACATGGAAAGACAAATGTAACGCATCAGAAATAGATCTCACCTGAGTAAATGTACCAATACCAAGATATGCCACTGCAACACCAAAGAAAGCAAATAGACTTGCTAGAAACTTATTGTGTAAACCTTTTTCGATATAGTACATTGGACCACCTGCAATTTGTCCATTTTCATCTTTTGTACGATACTTGATGGCAAGTACACCTTCGGCATACTTAGTTGCCATTCCAAAAAATGCTGAAATCCACATCCAGAATAGTGCCCCGGGACCACCTGCAGAAATGGCAGTCGCTACCCCTACAATATTACCAGTTCCAATTGTAGAGCTTAAGGCAGTACACAATGCCTGGAAACTAGACACATCACCTTCCTGATTTTCATTCTTCTTGAAAATCAAAGAGAAAGCTTTTTTTAATCTTACAAACTGAATAAACTTTAAATGAGATGTAAAATAGATGCCTGTTCCTAGTAGTAACAGGATAAGGGGCATACCCCATACAAGATTGTTGACTTGAGTCAGAAATTTGGTCATAAAAAAACTCCTTCTAATAAATTAGACGGAATTAATAGTGAAAAGTATAAGTCACTGTCCTTTTACCTGAGAGTGTTACTCCTTCGGTGCTCATTATGAGTCTCTCCAGTGATTCGTCCAATAGCGATCCTTTTACCTGAAATCTTCCATCCTTCGGTGTTCTTACAAAGAATCTCTTTCGCTACTATCATCCGTTCTTTTACAAGAAAACATTATAAACAGAGAACTTTATAAATTCAATGTTTTTTTATTTTTAATGATTTTGTATAATGATAAAAAAGGGGAATGAATTTATGAATATCGTATGTTATGGGGATTCTAATACTTATGGATTTAACCCTCTTGATGGAGGGTGCTATGAAACAAATTGGGTAGATATAGTGAGAGAAAATTTTAAGGATGATTTTGTGGTCAATGCAGGATTAAATGGCAGACTCGCTGAACCTAGACAATTTTTATATGATGTGACTTTGCGACAATATGCACCTATTGGTTTATTGATTATTATGCTAGGGACAAATAATGTAGATCACTTAGAACCTGTAGAACATATTACAGTAGGACTTCATGTGATGTTAAGACGTGCTTTGTCTAAAGCAGAACATATATTACTTCTTGCACCACCTTACTTAAGAAATGATGAAGAGAGATTAAATAGATGCAAAGAACTCAATAAGAAACTCAAAGTTCTTGCAGATAGCTTTCATGCAGATTTTATTGATGTAGAAGATGTGATTAGTGAACTCGCACCTGATGGGATTCACTTAACTGAAACAGGACATGAACAGCTAGGAAAAACAATTGTAGACTATATAAAGAAATCCTTATAATGGATTTTTTTATGTGTCTAAAAGTGCTATACTTCATCATTAGGGGGATTATTATATGACTAAGAATATGACAGAAGGACATCCTTTAAAGCTTATTATGATGTTCGCACTGCCTTTATTATTAGGAAACTTATTTCAGCAGACTTATAATATTGTCGATACCGCAATAGTAGGTCAGACACTTGGTGCGAATGCACTGGCTGCAGTAGGGGCTACAAGCAGTGTACAGTTTCTTGTATTAGGTTTTTGTATTGGTATATGCTGTGGGTTTGGGATACCTATTGCGCAGTCATTTGGTGGTAATAATTTAAAAAGAATGCGTGACTATATTTATCATAGTATTGTATTAACTATTATTATTGGCGTAATGCTCACTGTAGGATGCTGTTTATTATGTATGACTATTATTCATATCTTACAGATTCCACGTGAGATTGTATCACGTTCTTATATATATTTATTAATTATCTTTATCGGTTTACCTTGTACATTACTCTATAACTTATGTTCAAGTATATTACGTGCTGTAGGGGATAGCCGTACACCATTCTTATTTCTTGCTTTTTCTGCATGCTTGAATATTGTATTAGATTTATTCTGTATTATTATCTTAAAGCTCGATGTGGCAGGGGCTGCACTTGCGACTATTGTATCACAGGGAATCAGTGGTGTATTATGTTTGATCTATATGAAGAAACGTTTTACAGTATTACATCTAGAAAAAGAAAATAAAGAAATGAAATCATCCATGGTCAAGAATTTACTTGGGATGGGAGTTCCAATGGGATTACAGTATTCTATTACTGCGATTGGTTCTATGGTCATGCAGGGTGCCAATAACTCTTTAGGTGCGACATATATGTCTGCCTTTGCGGCAGCAGCCAAGATCAAACAGCTCGCTATCTGCCCATTTGATGCCTTAGCGACTGCAGCATCAACCTTTGCAAGTCAGAACTATGGGGCAAAGAAATATGATCGTATTAAAAAAGGTGTCATACAGACTGTTATAGTAGGTATTATCTATGGTGTGATTGTTGGTATCTTATTGATTCTATTTGGTAGAACTTTCTCAATGTTGTTTATTTCATCAAAATATGGTGCAGTACTGGATGCATCCGCAAAATATATTGCCTATATGGGTTATTTCTATTGGGTTCTTTCAATACTCAATGTCTGCCGTCAGACAACTCAGGGAATCGGTTATTCAGGACTTGCTATATTCTCTGGTGTCATTGAAATGATTGCGAGATGTATTGTATCATTGGTATTTGTACCAATCGCTGGTTATACCGCAATTTGTTGTGCAGACCAGACTGCCTGGATTGTCGCAGCTATCTATTGTGTGTTCACATTTAGTTATTGTTTTAAAAAGATTCAAGAAGAATGACGATATTCAAGAGGTGTCATATGATACCTCTTTTTAAATTGTGTATTAAAATAGCTAGGACGACTAAAGCCACACATTTTAGAAATGGTTACAATAGAATAATTGGTAGATAATAACTCAGTGCTATGTACTAAGCGCAATTCATTTAAATAAGCCATAGGGGACGTATGAAGGTATTGAGAAAACAGACTGCAGCATCTAGAACGACAGATGGATACATGATCAGCTATATTCTGAATCGTAATCTTTTGAGATATATTATCTTCTAAATAATGAATCATTTCTAACATCTTATCATAATAGTCTAATGGCTTGGCAACTGGTAGGATCATACTTACAAGATGCACAAGCTCTGATGCAGTAGATAAAATAAGAAATGGATTCATTTCAGGAATATTAAGTAAACCATATAGTTTAGTAATGAGTGCATGGATAGCATGATCATGAATGGTTATATAAGGGGCATGTTCATGATTAAAGAATGAATCAAAATAACGTAAAAGAGATTCATGCATACTAAAAGATTCTCTTTCAATAGAAACAGTCATTAAGTGTGCAGTAGAAGAAAGTCTCGCATGAATGACATGTGTATTAATCATAAAGGCTTCACCTTTATGAATAGTAATTAATTCTCCATTAATTAAATAAGACACATCTCCATGAAGACAATAAATAAATTCTAGAGAATCATGATCATGATAAATCATATCATTTTTTGTATTTTCAATATGCTGGGTATGGATAGGGAACATGAGTAAACTCCTTATAAACGATAATGATATTATTATAAGTATAAAAGGAATCTTAATCAATAAAAATATACGATAATGATATAAATAATAGAAATTATAATAAAAAACAGGAAAAGATGATACAATCGATGGATGTAAACGGTGACATCATATGAATATAAACTCAAAAATATACAATAATGATATTATAAGAACATATAAATGGGTTATATATCTATCAGACATACGATAATGGTATGTTTGTCTAGAATATTAAGAATATGTTATAATTTTGATCAGGGAGCTGATAGGATGAAAGAAGAATTATTTGATGATTTAATACTAGAGAGAGGCTATGAATATGCGCAGGAAGGGGCAGTGGATCATGTACGCAAGGTAGAAGATAGTATATATGCCACTGTTCATGGCACAGAGGATTATCATGTAAAAATAAACGATAATGATATGTCCTGTGATTGTCCATATGCTAAAGAAGGGGCGCATTGTAAGCATATGGCCGCTGTGATGTATTATCTTGACAGTCATCCTGTTTATGATGAAGAGACGATTATTGAGGCTTTAAGTGAGAAACAGGCCAAACAATTATTAAAGAAGATATTAAAAGATCATCCAGAATATCTAGATGATCTGCCTCAAGTAGAAAAGAAAGAACCTGTTAAAGAAAGTGTGGAAGATGCCTTTAGAAATCATCCTGATATTCAATCAGCTCGTGGTTATATTGTGAAATGCATCGATGATTATAGGGATATCGATCTATTGATTCATACCTTTAAGAATTATTTAGAAGATAAGACAGTTTCTAAGCTATTGATTGATTACTATAGTACACTAGATATTCATCAAGCTATTTCTTTTGTGAAATCATTAAAGACAGATAAGCCCTCTATTAGAAAGATGTATCAATCTTACTTAAAGGACTTATACTTAAAAGATAATGATAGAGAATCTTATTTAGATCTATTATGGACACTTGTGAAAGAGGATGGACAGATTGATTTCTATTGTGAATTAAAAAGACAATACTCAAAAGAAGAATGGGAATCTTTAAGAGATGAACTTCTTAAGAATCTACCTCCTCGTGCAAGACTTGATAAGATCTATTTAGAAGAAGGCATGTATGATAAACTTCTTGATTTAGTTATACAAACACCAGGACTATATATTCTTGAAGAATATTATCATGATTTATTAGACTATCCAGAACAGCTATTAAACAAGTATCTAGAAGAACTCAAGCCTCTTATAGGTAAACAGGATATCACTCACTATCTTAAAGAAATAGAAGAGATTCCTGGAGGTATACAGTTTATTTCTTTCAATCATTTGAGAAAATAAGACTTTTTAAGCGTATAAAAAGAGTAGGGAGATATAATAATCTCTCTACTCTCTTAGTTTTTCTAGGTTCATAATAAAGAAACTGATAATAAGCAGGATGCTTGATACCCAGATAACATGAATGGACATTCCTCTAGAGAATAGACCACCAAGTCCAGCACCAAGTCCAAAGAAGAAAATAATTCCATAATAGTAGAATGCACGTCTAAGTGATGCTTTATTATGTGTTTCTGTATAATCAGCAAGGGCACTTGTTCCATTACGAATATTTCCAATACACATTGTAGAAGCATAAGCATAACCACTTACTTTTCTAAATGTCTGTACTTGAAGGGCACAAGAAAATGAGACAAGAATAGTTGCTAGGTTATCTAAATGATGAGGAATAAGTCCTACAAAGAATAGAATCACTATTTCTATCACAAGTATACCTTGTCTCCAATGCATCTTTTGTGCATATTTAAAGCGAGAATGTACAATATCTGCAATAAAGATACCTGATGCAAAGGCGATTAAAGGAAGTAAATACTTTAATGCAGTCATCCATTCTCCGCTCATAAGATGATTGCTTAATAATACGACGTTTCCTGTCTGGGCATTAGAATAAACGCCACCACGTGCAAAATAAGTATAAGCATCCTGAAAGCCACCGGACATAGCTAAGAAGATACTATTTATAAAAGCTTCAGACATCTGTCTTTCACGTAAAAACCATTGAATAAGTTTGTCTTTCATAACATACTCCGTTGTAAATTTAAATCAAATGCATTATACTGAATGAACAGAAATATGTAAAAAGTATTTTTGATATACTGATGATATGATTATTATATGGGAGGGCGCTTATGGCAAACTATGATTATTACAGAATATTTTACTACGTAGCACAATACCAGAGCTTTACAAAGGCTGCAGAGATGTTAAGAAACAACCAGCCTAATATCACCCGTTATATCAATAACCTTGAAAGTGAACTGGGCTGTAAGCTTTTTATTCGTTCAAATAGAGGTGTTAAATTAACACCAGAGGGAGAAAACTTATTTGAACATGTTGCGATTGCACAGGAACATTTAAGACTAGGAGAAAGTGAACTTCAGAAAGAAAAGGAATTAAACAGTGGTTTAATTACTTTAGGTGTCAGTGAGAATGCCTTACGTATATTTCTTTTAGATCATCTAGAACGTTTTCATGAACAATATCCACATGTACGTCTGCGTATCACTAACCATACTACACCAGAAGCATTAGAATCATTAAGAAATGATTTATGTGATTTCTCTGTTGTCACAACACCGATAGACTTACCCCATTTATTACAGGTCTCAGTACTTGATCATTTTGAAGATATTCTTATCTGTGGGAAGAAATATAAGGACTTTGCATCAAAACGTCATTCTTTAGATGAATTCAAGGATACACCTTTTATTTCTCTTACAAGTCAGACAGGTACAAGAAACTTCTATAATCAGTATTTCTTGGATAATGGTGTGTCATTCCATCCAGATATTGAAGTTTCTACAACAGATCAGATCATACCTCTTATTGTTCATAACTTAGGTATTGGCTTCTATCCAAGAAAGCTAGCCCAGCCATACTTAGATAAGGGAGAAGTCTATGAAATCCCGTTGATTCAATCTTTACCACATCGTAAGGTATGCCTAGTTAAGGATCCTAATAAATCACAAAGCATTGCCTCTAGTAAGTTGATTGAATCACTTATACATCGTTAAGGAGAAACTATGACATTACTTGTTTTTATGATAGGTACTTGTTTTGGCAGTTTTATATCTTGTATGTCACATCGTTATATTACTCATACTTCAATACTAGGAAGAAGTCATTGTGATTATTGCGCTCATACACTTCATTTATTAGATTTAATTCCCGTATTATCTTATATATTACTTAAAGGACAATGTCGTTATTGTCATCATAAACTGAGTAAGAACCTGCTCATTCATGAAGTGATTGCAGGTTTTTTATTTGTTTTATTTTATCTGCATGATGGTTTAAATACACTCTATTTAACTCATATATGCACTCTCACATGCTTTTATATTATTTCTATTATAGACTTCCATCTCTATGAAATACCTGATAGCTATCTTCTTATTAGCCTATTAACTAGCTTTAAGATGATATATCTTAAAGAATCTCTCTTGTTTCTACTGTTTCTTATTCTATTTGTATATCTCTTCTATAAAATTGTAGGAAAAGAAGGATTTGGTGGAGGAGATATCAAGATGTTAGGTGTCTGCACACTTTCCTTAGGATTCTATCAGACATTAAGTATTTTATCTATTGCCTGTTTCTTAGGAATCATCTTCTCTTTTATAAACAAAAAGAAGATGATTCCTTTTGGTCCTTTTATTGCGATAGGTTGGTTAACCATATCTTTATTTGACAGTTTCATATTCCTGTAATACTATTTTTGTCATAGGAGGTGTTCTTATGGCATCACTCTTTGAAGAAACATTCAATGAACCTCTTCCTTCAAGACTAAGACCTGATAACCTTGATGAATTTGTCGGACAGACTCATCTTGTAGGAAAAGGAAAAATACTGAGAAGACTCATAGAAACAGATTCTATTTCTTCTATGATCTTCTGGGGACCACCTGGCGTAGGTAAAACAACACTCGCAAGAATTATTGCCTCTCATACACATTCTTCTTTTATTGATTTTTCTGCTGTGACAAGTGGTATTAAAGAAATAAGAGAAGTGATGAAGCAGGCTGAAAACAATCGTGTCTTTGGTGAAAAGACGATTCTTTTTGTGGATGAAATACATCGTTTTAATAAATCACAACAGGATGCTTTCCTACCTTTTGTAGAAAAAGGTAGTATTATACTAATAGGTGCCACAACAGAAAATCCATCATTTGAAATCAATGGTGCCCTTTTATCACGTTGTAAAGTATTTGTCCTCAATGCACTTGAAGAAGAGGATATTGTATCGCTATTAAAGCATGCGATTACAAGTCCTAAGGGATTTGGAAACCTGAAGATTGATATATCGGATGACTGTCTTCACCTTATTGCCTCTTTTAGTAATGGTGATGCAAGAAATGCCTTATCTACTTTAGAAATGGTCATTAATAATAGTGATGAGAAAGATGGAATCATACATGTCACCAAAACCATCATTGAACAATGTACACAGAAGAAATCTCTTTTATATGATAAGAAAGGGGAGGAACACTACAATCTGATTAGCGCATTACATAAATCGATGCGTAATTCAGATCCTGATGCCGCTGTGTATTGGCTGGCAAGAATGTTGGAGGCGGGGGAAGATCCTCTTTATGTTGCCAGAAGAGTGATTCGTTTTGCGAGTGAAGATATTGGTTTGGCAGATCCTCGTGCTTTATCTATTGCGAATGATGCCTATACAAGCTGTCATTATATAGGGATGCCTGAATGTTCAGTGATATTAACGCAGGCTGTTGTTTATATGTCCATGGCACCTAAATCCAACTCTTTATATGTGGCCTATGAAACAGCTAAAAAAGATGCTTTAAAAGAATTATCAGAACCAGTCCCATTAGTCATTCGTAATGCACCTACAAAACTGATGAAGGAGCTGCATTATGGGGAAGGCTATCAGTATGCCCATGATACAAAAGAAAAGATTACGAATATGCAATGTCTGCCTGATTCATTAAAAGACAGGGAATACTATCTTCCAGGTACACAAGGTGCAGAGAAACAGTATAAAAATAGATTAGATGAAATTAAGAAGTGGAGAAAAGAAAATCAATGAGCTATTGTGTTAAATGTGGTCATGAATTAATAGAAAAAGAAAATGGCATAGATGGGATGATACCTTATTGTCCAAACTGTCAGGAATTCAGATTCCCGATGTTTAATAGTGCAGTGAGTGCTCTAGTCCTCAATCCAGAGAAGGATAAGATCCTCTTGATCCAGCAATATGGACGTAAGGATAATATCTTAATAGCTGGATATGTTACTAAAGGTGAGAATGCAAAGCAGGCTCTTTTTAGAGAAGTCAAAGAAGAAACAGGGCTCACTATTTCTTCTTATGAATTCAATGACAATGAATACTATGCACGTACCAATACTTATATTAATAACTATATTGTTGTTGTAGAAGATGAATCATTCCATTGTAATGAAGAAGTAGATTATGCAAAATGGTATGATCTAAAAGATGCAATGAATATCATTAAACCTGATTCTTTAGCTCAGGAACTACTTAGAAGATATTTATATAAGAGAGAACATAATCTTGTCTTCACAAAATAAAAGACGACTATTTGAAGTAGTCGTCAAGTAAGTCATTTTTAATTGTGAATGTAGGATTTCCCATATAACCAGGCGCTACCTCGAACTGATCAAAACAGATGACAAGTTCACCCTTTTTATTAATATAGTAGCTTTGATTCTTAGAAATAGTTTGAAAGCGAGGGTTATCGTTCTTATGACACCAGTACACTTTATTGGTGTCTTTTTTCATGTCTGCTTTCATTTGTCTGAGTATTTCTTTAGAAATCACTTCTTTATATTTATTATCCTTAAAATAAGCAGAAAGAGGAATACTCTTTCCTGTGGATTTATTAATGGTATAATAAACATTCTTTGTATAACTATCTGCCTGTGATTTATGTAATTCTAATTTAAGCGTAAATAGCTGATCTGTATTATAAATCACTTTATGATCGATAGAATAATAGCTTCCATTTTTCTCCTCTTTAGAAATGAAATTCTTAATCGTAGACGCCATCTTATGATTCACTACATCAAGCGCTTCCTGTTTATTATTATCTGCAGTTGTAATCCATGGAACATGGGATTTATTGACATCTATAGTAAATAGGTTAGACAGAGTGAGTCTATTTGATGTATCAGTATCTTTATTGAGTTGACAATTGACTAGTACAAGTATAGTCACAAGGACAATAAAGGAAAGTCCTATCTTTTTCCAAAATGTTAGTTTATGCATAGTATCACCTAACTCACATTATACACAAAAAAACTGTTCTTGCGAACAGTTTACTCACCAAATGAGATACCCACAAGCTTTGCGCTTTGTACAATTTCTCCTTCAGTATCTACAAATTTCAATTTACCTGCAGTGGCTTCTAATGGAATATGTGTGACATGATTTCCTTGTAATACAACATATTCACCATAATGTTTCTTGATGATCAATCTTGCACCTTCTACACCAAAACGTGTAGAGATTTCACGATCATAACTATCAGGATTACCTCCACGCTGGGCATGACCAATACATGATACACGAATCTCAGCATCAATTTCCTGACCTAATTCTTCAGCCACTTCATAAGCGACAGAACGACCATTTCTTGCAAGAACTTTTGCTTTATATTCTTTTCTTTTCATTAAGGCATCTGCTTCAGAAATAGCCCCTTCTGCACAGGCAATAATGGCATAATTCTTTTCGTTCTTTAATGTTTCTTTGACTTTTTTTGCAACTACTTTAATATCATATGGAATCTCAGGTAATAGGATAACATCAGCACCTGCCGCAATACCTGCAGATAAACAGATATGTCCTACCTTATGACCCATGACTTCAATGACGAAGACACGGCTATGACTTGTAGCTGTTGTCTTGATTTCATCTAGATAACGTGTCGCAATGGCTGTGGCAGAAGAATATCCAAATGTATAATCAGTACCCCAGGCATCATTATCAATTGTCTTAGGTAATGCAATCACATTGAGTCCTTCCTGTGATAACATATTAGCACTCTTAATAGAACCATTCCCACCAAGTACAACTAAGCAGTCTAAATTAAGCTTCTTATACGTATTCTTCATCGCTTTAACTTTATCAAAACCATTCTCAATTACACGCATACGCTTGAAAGGACATCTAGAACTTCCAAGAATCGTGCCACCTACATTTAAAATATCATAAAAATCATTAGGCTTCATCTTTCTGTATTTTTCATACATCAAACCTTTATAACCATCAAGAAAGCCGATGATTTCAACATCTTTCACATTTCTATAAAGAGTGAGTGCCAACCCACGCATAGTTGCATTAAGGGCTTGACAGTCTCCTCCACTTGTTAAAATACCAACGCGCATATTATACCTCCCTTATATTTTCTTTTTAAAGAAGTATTCCTGACTATTGATCTTCTCCTGTTTATTCTTTACACGCTTATAAGTACCATCATTTAATAAACGTGATGCTTTCACATTATCATGAAGCATCATGTCAAACATATTAAGAATAGTTTTCTTAATACGAGGATCATGAATTGGTGCGCCTACTTCTACACGTCTTTCTAGGTTACGTGTCATTAAATCTGCAGAAGAAATATAGACTTCTGGATCTTTAGCACCAAAGATGTAAATACGAGAATGTTCCAAATAACGTCCAACAATTGAAATAACCTGAATATTTTCTGTATAGTCCTTTACACCTGGAATGATACAACAGATACCTCTTACAACTAATTGAATCTTAACACCAGCCTGACTTGCTTCTACAAGCTTTTCAATCATCTTCTTACTTGTAACGGCATTACACTTAAATCCTACATAAGCAGGTTTACCCGCTTTAGCAAGTGCAATCTGTTCATCAATCTTTTCAAAGATTCTTGAAATCATACAATGTGGTGCCACTAATAATAAATTCGCATTATGATCTGTTTCACCAAAACATAAATGGGTAAAGAGTTCATTGGCTTCTTCACCAAAAGCATGTTCAGAAGTCATTAAACAGAAATCTGTATAGAGTTTAGAAGTCTTTTCGTTATAGTTACCCGTACCAATCTGAGTTAAATATTTGATGCCATCATCTGTACGATAAGTGACAAGACATAATTTAGAGTGTACCTTTAATTCACTTAAACCATAAATAACATGACATCCAGCACTCTCTAACTGTTTAGACCAGGCAATATTGTTTTCTTCATCAAAACGTGCACGAAGTTCTACAAGTACTGTGACATCCTTGCCATTTTCTGCAGCACGAATCAAGCTCTTAACAACCTTAGAATTTTTTGCAACACGATAAAGTGTCATCTTAATACTGATCACCTGTGGATCACGACTTGCTTCATCTAAGAATCTTAAGAATGGTGCCATAGATTCAAATGGATAAGAAAGTAGGATATCGTGTTTTAATACCTGCTTGATCATTGGTACAGTATTTTCTACAAGTGGAGAATTACGCGCTTCTAAACGCTTATAGAATAATTCTGGATGACGTGATTTTAAATAATCCTGTAAAGTAAATACAAATGAGAACTCTAATGGACTTTCTACTTCAAATACCTGTCCTGAAGATAAATCAAGGAAGTGTCTTAACATATCTACTTCAATTTCTTCAAGACCAGGAGACATTTCCATTCTTAAAGGAGCAAGCTTTCTTCTCTGTTTAATAAGAGTTTCCATCATTTCGCGATAATCTTCATGTTCCTGTAAAGAATAATCATCCTCTTCAATATCAGCACTTCTTATAATACGAATTATAGAAGCATTCTTAACTGTTTGTCCATGAAAAATCACAGGAAGATGCTTTTTCACAATTTCTTCTGCTAAAATGAATTTACCAGGAGTGCTAGGCAAAGCAATCAATCTTTCATCAAAAGCAGCAGAACATGAAACAATACCCATCTTTCTCTTACCCTTTTTACTTTCTAATTGGGCAACAATATAGAGTTCACCATTATTAAGAAAAGGGAATGGCTGTCTTTTAGATACAACCTGTGGTGATACAAGAGGAAGCATTTCCTGAGTGAAATAATGTTCGAGGAATTGCTTATCTTCCTTATCCTTAATATCATCATAACGAACAATCTCTACACCATATTCCTTCATCTTTTCAAGATTTGATGCATAGATCTTATCTCTCTTCTTATATAAATACTTCACCTTTCTCTCACAGGCTTTAATTTGTTCAGAAGATGTCATATTTGTCTTATTCTCTTTTAAAGCAGGATAGAATAAAGCCTGATCAAATAAGAATCCCATACGCACTCTAAAAAATTCATCTAAGTTCGTCTGGAAAATAGAAATAAAAGTCAGACGTTCTCCTAGTGGCACACTGTCATCTTTGGCCTGCATAAGAACACGGTCATTAAACTTTAACCAAGACAGCTCTCGGTTATCTTTATATATATTCATAACTTAATCCTCCTGTATATATACTCATTATAGCGTTAATTCTAGCATTATACTAATAATAGTGTGATTTAGTTTAAATAAAGTTTATGTAAAGTTAGTGTAAAATTTGTTCAATTCATATATTTTGTAAGAAATAGAGTCTGTTTTTTGTGCAGATTTAGAAAAATGACTAAATGAACGATGGTCAGTTTCGTTGACTTTTATCCGTAACATTCTAAAATGAGGATTAGTGAAAGAGAAAGGATGTTGATTATGAATACATTAGATAAAGTATCACATGCCGCTGAAAGAAAAGCGATGGAAGTTGCAATTGACCATATTGTGAAAGGTTTGGATAAGGATCGTACAGGAGAATATTTGAAGCTCATTGACTTGGCTGAAAAGTTCTATGGTAAAGGTTTTAGTAAAGAAAACTATGACGCAGCGAGAATTGCGGTACAGGATCCAAACAACAAATGGGTGAAATATATCAATAGTGTGATTGATGATGCTAACCCAGAATTCATTAAGAAGACAGCTTTGAATCTTGGCTATGAAGCATTCTTTAGAGGTACAAAAACAATCCGTGAAAACAGAAAGAAATACAACTGTAATATCCCTTGGTTGATTCTTTTTGATCCAACAAGTGCCTGCAATATGCATTGTGAAGGATGCTGGAGTGGTACTTATGGACATAAGAGCAACTTAACTTTTGAAGATATGGATAAGATTGTTACACAAGGTAAAGAATTAGGGGTCTATCTTTACTTATTAACTGGTGGTGAACCACTTGTAAAGAAGAAAGAAATCATTCAATTAGCTGAAAAACATAATGATGTAGAATTCGCAATCTTCTCAAATTCTACTTTGATTGATGATGCGTTCTGTAAAGAACTTGTTAGACTTGGTAATATTACATTCTTATTATCAATTGAAGGTACTCCAGAAACAAATGATGCAAGACGTGGTGCAGGTCACTTTGAAGCTGTTATGAAGGCTATGGATCTATTAAAGAAATATGGTATCGTCTTTGGTACATCTATCTGTTATACAAAATATAATGTAGAAGCAGTTACAAGTGATGAATTCTTTAAGATGATTACTGATAAAGGGGCTCGTTTTGGTTTCTACTTCCACTATATGCCAGTAGGAAACAACGCAGTTACTGACTTGCTTCCTACAATCCAACAGAGAAAGTATATGATTGATCGTATTAGATATATCCGTTCTGATGATTGTGATATTGATTTCTATCCAATGGATTTCCAAAATGATGGTGAATATGTTGGTGGATGTATTGCCGGTGGTAGAAACTACTTCCATATCAACTCTAATGGTGATGCAGAACCATGTGTATTTATTCATTATTCAAATACAAATATTCATGATAATTCTATTCTTGAAATGTTGCAATCACCTTTATTCATGGCTTATCATGAAGGACAGCCATTTAATGAAAATCATTTAAGACCTTGTCCAATGTTGGAAAATCCATCATTATTAAGAGAAATGGTTAAACGTACTGGTGCACATGATACAAATATGGAATCTCCTGAAACAGCAGACCACTTATGTGATAAGTGTGAAGATTATGCAAAAGAATGGGCGCCTATTGCAGAAGAATACTGGAAGGATCATCAGCATCCTCATCCTAAGTATGAAAACTATGCACCAAAGAGAATGGAAGAATTAGGATTACATAATGAAGAATAAAGAGGCAGCAGGCAGTCTTTAAGGGCAGTAGATGCTGCCTTTTAGTATGCAAAATAGTTATAACACCTTCCACTATTGGTATTTTACTTTTATATCTTTGTTATTTAAAATGGTGTCATGGAGGTAAATTATGACATTCACAAACAAGGATTTAAAAAATATGATCATCCCACTCTTTTTTGAACAGCTGCTCGTAATGCTAGTAGGTATCGTAGATACTTTTATTGTAAGTTTTGTGGGAGAAAGTGCAGTATCAGGGGTATCTCTTGTAAACTCATTTAATACAGTCTTTATTTATTTGTTTACAGCCCTTGCATCAGGTGGAGCAGTTGTCATCAGCCAATATATTGGACGTAAAGAAAATGATGATACAAATCGTGCATCAGGACAATTATTGATGTTTTCTATTATCTTTTCATTTGTTTTGATGGTTCTTGTCTTGATATTCAATGAATCACTTTTAAGACTCTTATTTGGTCGTGTAGAAAACTCAGTAATGCAGGCCTGTATAACTTATTTAAAGATTTCTGCCTATTCTTATCCTGCTCTTGCTATTTATAATGCAGGTGCTGCTTTATATCGTTCTATGGCTAAAACATCGACAACTATGTATATTTCTATTGCATCTAATATTATTAACTGTATTGGAAACTGCATAGGTGTTTTTGCCTTACATGCTGGTGTGGCAGGTGTTGCCTATCCTTCATTGATTGCTAGAATGTTTTCAGCTATTGTTATCACATTCTTATGCTTCAATAAGACGCTGACTACTTATTATGAAAAGAAGCATATACTTGTATTTGATGCTAGGATGTTGAAAAGAGTATTGAATATTGCGGTTCCTAATGGGATTGAACAAGGAATCTTTCAGCTAGTTAAAGTAGCCTTGAGTTCAGTTGTTGCTTTATTTGGTACTTATCAGATTGCAGCCAATGGTGTTGCCCAGAGCATCTGGTCACTTGCAGCCCTAGTAGGTGTTACGATGGGACCTGTCTTTATTACTGTCATTGGACAATGTATGGGGGCAAAGGATATTGAAGCGTCTCATTATTATTTCAAGAAATTAATGAAGATTACACTTATATTCTCTGTTGTATGGAATGTATTTATTCTCGCAATTACACCATTATTCCTACAATATTATCAATTATCATCACAAACAAAGCATTTGATCTTTATTTTAGTTATTATACATAACCTTTTTAACACTATTGCCTTCCCATTCTCTGGACCACTTTCAAATGGCTTGCGTGCGACAGGTGATGTGAAATATACAATGATTGTATCTGTCTTAAGTACAGTAGTGGTAAGAGGAATACTTTCTATCATATTTGGTATCACATTTAATCTTGGTGTAGTCGGTATTGCTTTGGCAATGTGTGCTGACTGGACAATACGTGCTATTATATTCCAACTACGCTATCAATCAGATAAATGGACACAGTTTACTGTTATTGAATAAAGAGACAATTCGTCTCTTTTTTGTGTATAATGAACTAGAGGTGATATGACATGCAGAAAATTATGATTGTAGAAGATGATGAAATTATTGCATCTTCTATAAAAAAGCATCTAGAAAAGTGGAATTATGATGTGTTTGTGGTCAAGAATTTTGAAAATGTCTTAGAAGACTTTAGAAACTATGAACCATTACTTATATTATTAGATATTTCACTTCCTTACTATAATGGTTATTATTGGTGTCAGGAAATAAGAAAAGAATCAGAAGTACCTATTATCTTTATTTCTTCTACAAGTGAGAATATGAATATCGTTATGGCGATGAATATGGGGGCAGATGATTTTATTAATAAGCCTTTTGACTTAACGGTACTCACGGCTAAGTTACAGGCAATACTTAGACGTACCTATTCATTTAATAAAACACAGAATGTCTTGAATTATCACTCTTTGACTCTTGATTTATTAAAAGGTGTGATTAGTTATCATGAAGACTCTATAGAACTCACTAAAACAGAACTTAAGATCATGCAGATTTTATTTGAACATGCCGGACAGATTGTCTCTAGAGATACAATCATGGAAGCCCTCTGGCAAAGTGAAGCCTTTGTAGATGATAATACATTAAGTGTCAATATTAATCGTTTAAGAAAGAAATTAGATGCTTTTTCTTTACCACAGCTTATTCATACAAAGAAAGGGATAGGGTATCAGTTATATTATGAAGACATACATTAAAGACCATTATCGTTATTATCTTGTTTATCTGGTGATGATCTTCTTGTTTGATCTGATCCTCTTATTATGTGATGTTTCTATTTCATTACTTTATTATCCTACCTGTTTATGTCTATTCTTTGTGATTGTTTATTTTGGCTATGACTATTATAAATATAATAAGAAGCTAAAAGCACTTCATTATGCCTTACATCTTGATCATATCTACTTAGAAAATATACCTGCACCAGAAAATGATTTAGAAGAGTCTTATTATTCTCTTATAGAAAAGATTATCCAGGCTAATAGTGTCCTTAATAATCAGAAGGATACAAGCTATCATGAATTATCTGATTATATGACACTCTGGGTTCATCAGATTAAGACACCGATTGCAGGACTTCGACTACTCATACAATCAGGTGATTTATCTCCGAGACTACTTTCTATGCAGGTATTACGTATTGAACAGTATGTAGATATGATGATGTACTATGTCAAGATGGGACATATGAATCAGGACTTAAAGATTGGTTATTATAAAATAGGGGATATTGTGAATGAAGTAGTCAAGAAACAATCCTTATTCTTTATTCATAAGAAGATTTCTCTTCAACTAGAAGAACTAGATGAAAAAATACTCACAGATGAAAAGTGGACTTCTTTTATTATTGAACAGATCTTATCCAATGCCTTGAAATATACCAAAGAAGGTTCTATTCATATTTGTATGAAAAATCAAACACTCTATATTAAAGATACAGGAATAGGAATTAAGAAAGAGGATTTACCTCGTGTCTTTGAAAAAGGCTTTACTGGTACAAATGGACGTATTGATAAGAAAGCCAGTGGATTAGGCTTATATCTTGTTAAGAATATATGTGATACTCTAGGTTATCCTATTCATATAGAATCTATAATCAATCAAGGAACAACTGTTTCCATTTGTTTTGAGAAAAAAACTCTTATCGTAGAGTAACTTACAAAATTGTAAGATTAGAGACTTATTCTGTAAGGTGAATCAATGGCAGATATGTTTCAAAATAATTAAACTATAGTTGTAACGAAGGAGGAAAACATATATGTCATTATTAGAAGTTAAAAACTTAAAAAAAGTCTATACAACACGTTTTTCATCTCAGCAGGTCACTGCTTTATCCAATGTCTCTTTTTCAGTAGAAGAAGGAGAATATGTAGCTATCATGGGTGAATCAGGAAGTGGTAAGACAACACTTTTAAATATCCTAGCATCTCTAGATACACCAACAAGTGGCGAAGTACTACTTAATGGAGAAGATATTACTAAAATAAGTGAAAGACATATTTCACAGTTTAGAAGAAAGAACCTAGGATTTGTATTTCAGGATTTCAACTTATTAGATACATTTTCTTTACGTGATAATATCTTTTTACCTCTAGTTCTTTCTAAAGAAAACTATGATGTTATGGAAACAAAACTTAAGTCTTTAGCTCCACAGCTAGGTATTGAATCACTACTGGATAAATACCCTTATGAAGTATCAGGAGGACAGAAACAAAGAGCAGCAGTTGCAAGAGCTTTAATTACTCATCCTCAGATTATCTTAGCTGATGAACCAACAGGTGCCTTAGATTCTAAATCTACAGATGATTTATTGAATATCTTTGATCATGTCAATGAAGAAGGACAGACAATTGTGATGGTTACTCATAGTACCAAAGCAGCCAGTTTTGCGAAACGTGTCTTATTTATACGTGATGGACAGGTCTATCATCAGATCTATAAAGGAGATAAGACAAACGAAGAAATGTATCAGGCAATCAGTGATACACTTACACTACTCCAGACAGGAGGTAAGTAATTATGTTTTATTTAAAACTTGCCCTGACAAATATTAAAAAGAATGGAAAAATCTATTTCCCATATCTTATTACAAGTATCTTTACTGTCATGATGTTTTATTGTGTGAAGTTCTTAGGTGGAGATAATGGCCTAAGAAAAGACAGTGAATCAGCAGCCATGATGATGAGTCTTGGCGTGTATGTTGTGACTATATTCTCAGTCATATTCCTATTATATATAAATAGCTTCCTCATGAAGAATCGTAAGAAGGAACTTGGACTCTATAATATATTAGGAATGGAAAAGCGTCATGTGATGTTGATCATCTTTTTTGAAACATTGATTGTTTATTTGGTTTCTTTAGGATTTGGTGTATTAACAGGTGTTCTATTCAGCAAGCTGATGATGCTTATTTTAGTGAAGATATTGGCTATTCATACATCGATTGTATTTAGTATTGATATGAATGCGATTTTAATCACAACTCTTCTCTTTAGTGTTATTTTCTTTGTTTCATTTATGATCAATGCAGCTTCTATTCGTTTCTCTAATCCAATCCAGTTATTAAAGGGTGGACAGGTTGGAGAAAAGGAACCAAAGACAAAGTGGTTGATGACTTTAATAGGTGTCATCACACTAGGTGCTGGTTATACAATTGCCTTGTCGATTGAAGATCCAATCACTGCCCTTGTCTTATTCTTTGTGGCAGTTGTACTTGTTATTATTGGTACATATGCACTCTTTACTGCTGGTTCTATTGTAATTTTGAAAATATTAAAGAAGAATAAGAAGTATTACTATCAGACAAATCACTTCATCAGTGTGTCTCAGATGATGTATCGTATGAAGCAGAATGCAGTTGGACTCGCTAGTATCTGTATTTTATGTACATGTATTCTTGTCATGATTTCTTCTACATATACTCTTTATAGTGGCGTTTTTGATACTGTGAAAAAAAGTGTTCGTGCTGACTATAGTTATAAAGTAGGGAATATGGAAAAGGTGAACATGAATGAAGAAATCATCAACCTTGAAAAGAACATTAAAACATCTCTTGCGTCTAAAAATATCGGTATTTCACGTATGGCTTCTTTAAAGTATTGTCAAGTATGGGCTTCTCAAAATGGCACAGTCTTTACTGCGCCAGGAGAAGGTGGTAATAATAAATTACTCACTATCCTAGGTATGACATTAGCTGATTACAATCGTATTTATAATCATCATGTCACTTTAAACGATCATGAAGTACTTTATAATTCTAATTATCATTTTAATCATGATTCAATGATGTTGAATAATCAATTGTATTCATTAAAGATGGTTAAGAATGATCCTTGGTTTGTGAAGGATGATATTTCGAATATAGATTCTGATAGTATCACATTTGTATTCAAGGATGATGCAGCCTTAAAACAGGCACTTACATTTGAAAATCATTCTGCACCTTCTTATGTCTATGAAGTATTAGTGGATTATAAAGGTGGTTATTTCAATTCCAAGGCAGAAGAAGTTATGCGTAAAACAACTAAGAACTTCACTTTGAAAGTCATTGAAAAGAATGATGGTGAAATCAGTTATTCTAATATGACTCGCTATGATAACTACCAGGTATTTAGTCAGATGTATGGTTCATTATTATTCTTAGGAATCTTTCTAGGTGTACTCTTTATGATGGCAGCCGTATTGATTATGTATTATAAGCAGTTATCTGAAGGCTATGAAGATCAGAAAAGATATGAAATACTGCAGAACGTAGGATTGAGTAAAAAAGAAGTCAGACAGGCTGTATCTTCACAGGTATTGATTTTCTTCTTTCTTCCTCTTGTAGTTGCTGTGATTCATATGTCCATGGCTTATAATATGATCTTAAAGATGTTTAAGGTAATGATTCTTAATGCCCCTCAGACATTTATTACATGTACCGTTGTATCAGTAATCGTACTTACTATTTGTTATACTATTGTTTATTTCTGTACAAGTCGTACATATTATAAGATTGTGAAAAAATAAAAAAGGCTTTCGAGCCTAGACTGTTGACTAAACTAAATGTGTTGACAGTCTTTTTTTGTTTTATTATTAAGCTTCTCCCTTTACAAGGGATGCATAATCTCCTAAAATGATTATTAGATCATTATTCAATTTGTGATCTCCTTTCGCTTTGAGTTAATATGAGCAATTAATGAGACAAGTGGAAGGTTTTTTAATTACACAAAAATTATAGAGTCAAAATAAAAAAGGCTTTCAAGCCTTTTTTAGTAGTTTAAGAAGTAATCGTTGATTACTTTTTTATCTTTTGTGACAGTTAAAGAAAGCATTAATAGAATACGTGCTTTATAAGGAGATAAATTATTAGCCCCTAAACATACATGCTTAGGATCAAAATAATCATCCTGGAAAATAATACTATTTGTAACACGGCTCGCACGTACAAACACAATACCCTTATTTGATAATTCTTCAATACGCTGACGCCATTCCTTAGAATAGTTACCACTACCTGTTCCTACAATCACAATACCTTCATTATTTTGTGCGAGGAAATCAAGAATATCAGGAGAGGCACCGACATAATAATCCGCAATAGCTACATTGGCGAGATTATCAATTGGTTTACGGGAAAAGACTGAATAAGTTGTATGTCTTTTTAATGGCTGAGAAGAGAAGTATACTTCATCATCCTTCATATAACCTAGATTTGCGAAAGCTCTCTGGTCAAAGGCATCAATCTTATAGTTACTGATCTTCTGGATATCTCTACCAGAGAAGATAGTACTTGAGAATAAGCACATTACACCGCGACCCCATGCTTCGCTATGACTTGCAAGCATAATAGCCTGGAATAAATTAAATGGTCCATCTGCACTTGTCGCAGTCGCAGGGCGCATCGCACCTGTTAAAACAACAGGTTTTAATGTATTGACTGTTAAGTTCAAGAAGTAAGATGTTTCTTCCATTGTATCAGTCCCATGAGTCACGACAATCCCATCAATATCCTGCTGATCAGCTAGCTTATTAATATGTTCAGTTAAGATGAGCCATCTTTTATCATCAATTTCATTAGAATCAACAGAGAAGAGATTATCTAAAACGATTTCTACTCGATCTCTTATATCTGGAATAGAAGATAGCACTTCATCTACAGAAATAGTACCTGCTTCATAATTTGTCGTTTTACCGGCAGCACCACTTCCGGCAATCGTACCACCTGTCGCAATAATCGCAATTTTTTTCTTTTTCATATTTTTCTACACCTCGTCAATAATTATATTTAAAACATTTCTTGAATGCAATAATCCTATTCACTATGTTCTAGAATATGTTTCAATATTTTAGAATTTTTGACAGAAACAATTCCATACTCATATTCGACAGCCTCTTCTTCCTTAAACTTCTTCATAATGCGTGATACAGTCACTCTATTCATATCCAAACATCCTGCAATATCTTCATGGGTATAAGGAATGGACTTTCTTCCATTATCTGTTTCAATAAGAAGGAAATCAGCCACTTTTTGTGTACTATTATAATTCACTAGTCTTTCAATTGTATGTGTTAAATAGTTGCATGTAGAAGTCAGATGTTGAAGCATAAGAATCATAAGGTCATTGTTTTTCTGTAATATAGGCATCAAGTCAGTAATATGACAACGAATAAATTCTGCATCAGTAATCGTTGCCATATTGGCTTTACGGACTGAATGATTTAAAAAGGATCCATCACCAAAAATACGTCCTTTCTTTAATACCTCTAAGGTAATCTGTTTTCCCTGTGAACTGCTTAAATAAGCACGCACACGTCCCTTGATTAAAAGATAGATATCATTCGCATCATCGCTTTCATAAAAAATGACTGTCTTCGAAGGTAGAACACAACGTTCACCGACTGATTCAAATAAATAAAAATAGTTTTCTGGAATAATGATATTCATATGTCCTCCATTGTAGCCTAGGCTACTGTATTGTCTCTCTTTTCTATTATAATGGTTGAGGGTGATGAAAATGAAGCAAAAAGTATTATCAATGGTAAAAATTTTAGTTGGTGTCGCTTTGACTGATATAGCACTTGGTATGATTATATTACCACAATCCTTCGCTGCAGGAGGCGTAACAGGGCTATGTGTTATTATTAGTAAGATGATTCCACTACCAGTCTCAATTCTTGTATTAATTTGTAATGCGATATTATTTATATTAGGTTATATATTTATTGGTAAAGAATTCATTTTCAAGACATTGATTGTCAGCATTATCTTTCCATTTGGACTAGATCTATGTCAGAAATATAATTTCTTGGCTGAAATGAATTCTGATCCTTTAATGAGTGCTATTCTTGCAGGTATATTGATTGGAGCAGGGGTAGGACTTGTACTTCTTGGTGATGGTTCTTCAGGTGGTTTTGATATTATTGGTGTCATCTTGCATAAATATTTCAAGGTGCCTGTTTCTATCGTTATGAATGTATTTGATATCACAGTTATTTTAATTCAGGTGGCATCTAATCCATTTATGAAGAATGTATATGGTATTCTTGCGATTATGATCTGTACGATGACAGTCAATAAAGTATTGGCTTATGGTCAATCACAGTGTGAAATCATGATCATGAGTCATGAATATGAAAAAATCAGAGAACGTATTTATAAAGAAATTGATGTTGGATTGACTTTATTAAAAGCAGAAACAGGTTATTTAAGAGAAGATATGCAGGTAATTCTTGTCGTTACACAGTATAAGAAGATTGCGACTATCAAGAAGATCTCTGTAGAAGAAGATCCTACTTCCTTTGTATTTGTGAGTGATGTTCACTCAGTCATTGGAAAAGGCTATACATTATCACGTTAAGACCTTCGGGTCTTTTTCTTTTTGTGCTACAATAGATACAGGTGATGAATATGTTAGAAGAATTAATGATGAAGATGATTGAGTTTGATAGCGGAGACCCTAAGCGTATCCAGCATTTTATAAAGGTACATTCTTTTTCTAAACTCATAGGAGAAAAAGAAGGATTAGATGCACATACTCTATATGTTTTAGAAGCAGCCAGTATCTTACATGATATTGGAATACGTGTATCAGAAGAAAAATATGGTTTTCAAAATGGAAAGTTGCAGGAACAGGAAGGTCCTGCACCTGCAAGAGAAATATGTACTTTTCTAGGATTTAAGGAAGAAGATATAGAAAGAATATGTTTCTTGATTGCCCACCATCATACATATACTGATGTAGATGGGATAGATTACCGTATTCTATTAGAAGCAGATTTCTTAGTTAATGCCTTTGAAGGCAATGCCTCTATTGAATCTATCAAGCATGCCAAAGAAAGTTTCTTTGAAACACAAACAGGAAAGCATATATTAGACACAATGTTTTTAAAGTCATAGGTTTTCTATGGCTTTTTTTGGAGGATTATTATGTGTGGACGTTATTATTTAGATGAACAATTAAAATATGATTTAACACGCTGGGTCATCATTCCTGATGGACATATATTCCCTTATGGTGATATTCATCCTGGAGAAGAAGGCTTTATTATATTAAAGGGGCATTATGGTGATTATAAGACATGGGGCTATCCATTAGATAAGAAGCGTGTCTTTAATGCACGTATAGAAACAGTATTAGACAAGAAGATGTTTAAAGAAGATGCAGTTAAAAGAAGATGTATTATTCCAATTAGTGGCTTTTATGAATGGGATGCATCACATGCTCAATATCGCTTTACTAGTCATCATATTCTCTATCTTGCAGGAATCTATCATGATGACTATTATACAATTCTCACAAAAGAAGCAGAAGACATCATGTCAGGAATACATTCAAGAATGCCAGTTATCGTATCTTTTGAAGATATAGACTTATGGCTTAATGAAGGAAGAGTATACAAAAAAACCAAAGACTCTTTAGAAGTCCTTGGTTCTCATAAACAAATGTCGTTAGATGATATCAGTGACATCAATCCATGATTCCTGATGGGCATATTTTTCTAGTTCTGGAATAGTGAGCTTAATAGCACTATTAGGGCTGCCACATGCTGGATAAACATGATCAAAACGTTCTAGAGACTCATCAAGATAGACTTTAATACCTTCTTTTAATCCAAAAGGACAAACACCACCTATTGGATGACCAGTGAGAGATTCTACTTCCTCCCCATGAAGCATCTTGGCTTTCTTGTGAAAAAATGATTTATATTTCTTATTGTCGATTCTTGCATCTCCGGCCATTACAATCACAATGACTTCATCCCCAACATGAAAAGACATTGTTTTCGCAATTTCTTGTTCTTTACAGCCAATAGCTTGTGCTGCAAGTTCCACAGTTGCACTTGATACAGGAAACTCTACAATATGTGTATCCATATTATACTGCTTGAAATAATTCTTCACTGAATTCAAAGACATAATAACTCCTCCTATCAACATACTAACTAGATATGTTTATAAGGATTATACCATAAAGGCTGAGTTTTTCAATAAACTCAGCCTTTATTTTCTTCTTGGATAGAAAGAATCAAAGCGCCTAATAAGCCATATTCTTTGAAATGTTCAATAAAGTGGATATCTGGAAGATATTCTTCAGGAAAGTATTTCTTTAATGATTCTCTTAATTCATGTTTATTTGTATATTTAGATGAGACAATCAATATCTCTGGATCATAGATAGAAATCACTGCAGCTGCCTGATAAGTAAGGAATTCTAATTGATCTTCTAATGTTTTGTTGAATTGTTCTTTATTAAATGGAAGGAATCTGGCTTCTCCTGCAATTTTATGGGCTCCTTCTATTAGTTGTCCTTTAAAAACAGATCCTATACCACAAGGACATCCTAGAGATACTTGATAGAGGAATGAGATTGTCTGGTATTTGTTTTGTGAAATATAATAACCAGATACGAGTGCATTGACATCATTGAATAAATAGAAACGACGATTTGGATAACGGTTATTCAGCGAATCTAAGACATTAATTCTTTGATTATGGAAGTCCATATAACTATCATGAATCACTCCTGGAAGGCTGATGCCTATAATAGGAATATCAGGATGAAAGAGTAGTACAGTATCTAGAATATCAAAGAGGTCATTGACCTGGAAATCAAACTTAACGACTTCATTATCTAATAGTATTTTATTATTAGGATCAAAGACACGATAAATCATTCTTGTACGATGACTTGTACGCACTGTTGCGATTGTTAAAATTTTTGTTTGATGGGGTGCAGGACGACTGATGACAGGTAAACGAGCCGTAGTTGGATGACGACGAGACGATAAATGTTCATCTAAGAATTCTAATAAAGCACCTGCATCATACTTTGCGAATATGGCAGAAGGAATAGTCAATACTATCTTGTTTTTAAAGCATGTTTCTAGCTTTGGCTTTCTAGAACTTACTTGCGGTGCTACGAGAATCACATCGTAATTCTTTGCGATATCATAGAGTTCATGATAAGCAATCGCATCAAATTCATAATTCTTAGATAAAAGAACAGCGGCTTCACTTAATTGTGCGGCAAACATACCAGTAGTGAGACCACTTGTACATGTTAAAAGAATGCGTACAGGGGGTTCGTTGATTAGCTGTTTAACACATTGAAGCATTTCTTTATATAAAGAAATGGCATGACTTATTGTATGCATCTGAAAATGAAGATAGAATTCTATCTTATCAGTCACTAGATTAGTCACTGATAATTCAATCAGGTTATGGTCATTGAATATTACTTCAGCATGACAATAAGGAGTTGAAATAATGATTTTCTTACCTTCTTCTTTAATCTCACAGCCTTCAATAGACTGAATGAGAATCCATTCCTTAAATAATAACGTATGTATATCTCTTAAAAATTCATCCATGATAATCACCTCAATAAAAGTATATCAAAACAATATTAGAAATAGAGAATTTTTGAATAATTGAAAAAAGATGATAGATTCTTGTCAGGAATCTTTCTAAAGAATAAACAGAATTAGAAAATAATGTTTCTTTAGGCATTCTTATACTATAATACTTAAAAGAGATTACACTATAATCAATTGATATAGGAGAAAACATATGGGTAAATATTTATTTTTTGATATAGATGGTACACTACTTAGTGATGTGACACATAAGGTACCTCAAAGTGCTATAGAGGCGATTAAGAAAGCAAAAGAAAATGGGCATCATTGTTTCTTTTGTACAGGAAGAAGCTATTTTATGACAAAAGAAATATCTGTGATAGGAATAGAAGATGCAATCATTGCGAATGGTGCAGCAGTGGTACGTAATGGACAGCCTGAACTACAGAAAGTTATTTCAGAAGATGTGACAGAAAAAACACTTAAACTCATTGAAGAATTAGGTGGAGGCTATCAGATCATTGACTGGAAGAATGGTTATCAGAATCCTTATACACACGCTATGTTTATGGAACAGTTCAAAAGGGAATTTGATGAGCCTGTTGAAGAAGTGTTCAAGAAAAAGAGTATGAAAACAATGGATGAAATAGAGAATAATCCAGTTCTTAAGATTGATGCGACTTTTGATACAGTAGAAGCAGCGAAAAAGTTTATGAATGCATTAGATCCAAGCCTCACTTTTATACCAGCGGGTGGCTATACTTCTACTTTTGGCGCAAAAGCAGGAGAAATGATGTTGAAAGGTGTATCTAAGGGAGCAGCTATTAAAGACTTTATGGAAGCGGTGGGTGAACCAATTGAAAATGCCTATGCATTTGGTGATTCTACGAATGATATAGAAATGTTGGAAATGGCTGGTACTGCCATTGCGATGGGTAATGGGGCTAATGAAGCCAAGGCTGTGGCTGACTATATTACAGATACAGTGGACGAAGATGGTTTATACAATGCGATGAAGCATTTTGATTTAATATGATATATTATGGAAAAGAATGCCAGATATATGGCAATCAAGATGCAGATATTTATATTTATTGTTTCTTTCATGACTGTACTTCTATTATTGAATCTTTTAAGGAAGATTATTGTTTAATTGCGCCAGTCATCAAGGATTGGAATAGTGAACTCTCTCCATGGGAAACTGAAGGGTTTAGTGGAAAGGGTGAAGAACTTGAAAAGTGGATTCTTTCAACTATGACTTCTTCTCATCATTATATTATTGCCGGCTATTCACTGGGTGGTTTATTTAGTTTATGGATGTATGGAAGACATGAAGCTTTTATAGGATGTATCAGCTGTTCTGGTTCCTTATGGTATCCAGGCTGGACGAGCTACCTTCATACTATAAATAGACAAGGAACTGTATACTTAAGTTTAGGAAGAAAAGAATCAAAGACAAAGAATAAGTTAATGTGTACAGTAGGATACAATACACAGCAAACCTATAACTATCTTAGTCTTAATAACACATGTATATATATAGAAGAGAATGGGGGTCATTTCACTGAACCTGATCTTAGAATGATCAGAGGTTTTAAATGGCTTTTTGAAAATTTATCTATCTTTTTTGAATAAACTATGTTAGAATACACAAGGTCGCAAAGACATTTTAAAAAATTATGCGATTATGCCCATTAGAAAATGATTTTTTTGATTGACTTATAATCTCATTTTCATTATAATGGGTGATGCAGTTATAGAGGGTGATCAAGGTGAAATGGAATCGTAACTGGTTAGTCAAACAGAAAAATGGAAAATTTGATTTCGAAGAAACGATAACGTTTCCTAAAGAAATGTTCTATAACTTATCTCGAATCAATGATTTGAAGGATGTGGAAGTTACAGGATCAGGCAACTTCAATAGTAGTGAAGAACGCCTCTATGTAACATACCATGTTCAGGGAACAATGGTTGTTCCTTGTGCTATATCATTGGAAGATGTCGATTACCCATTTTCTATTGATACAGATGTTGTGTTTGCGTTTTATAAGCCTGATGAAGACGAAGATGTTGTAGAAGCAAGAAAAGATGTTGCTGATCTTACTTCTGTGATATTCCAGGAAATCATGATGGCTATTCCAATGAGAGTTGTGAAGGAAGGCGCAAAGATGAAAACAAGCGGCTCAGGCTGGAAGGTTATGGATGAAAGCGAAGTAGTCGCAAAAGAAGAGGATACAATCGATCCCCGTTTAGCAAAACTCAAAGATTATTTCAAGGATCAGGAATAAGGAGGTAGAACAAGATGGCAGTACCATTTAGAAGAGTATCAAGTACAAGAAGAGACAAGAGAAGAACTCATGACAAATTATCAGCTCCTGCAGTTGTTAAATGTCCAGAATGTGGTGAATTCAAATTAGCACATAGAGTTTGTGGTCATTGTGGTTATTATAATGGCGTTAAAGTTAAGGATGTAAAATAATTCCTTAGAGAGATGAAAATCTCTCTTTTTTATTTTCAAGAGGATTTTTAGCATTTTATGCTAGAAATCCTTTTTTTATGTTTAAATTCCATAAATTTCTTGTCTGATTGTGCATTGTAAGTCTATAATAGTGGTAACAAATGTCAAAATGTGGATAATTGTGGAAAGGAATGGTGAGTAAGGTATGTTCTTTGGTGAATTTCAGCACAATCTAGATACTAAAGGCCGTTTGAGCATCCCTGCTAAATTCCGTGGAGAATGCGGAGACCATGTCTATATCATGAGAGGCCACGAAGGCTGTCTAGATCTCTATACAGAAGAAGGCTGGCAGGCTTATTATGCAGAATTGAAGAAGCTATCAAATAAGAAGAAAGAAGAACGTGCTTATTTACGTATGGTGACTTCACGTATGAGCTGCAGTGAATTTGATAAATTAGGTCGTATCAATATTCCCCAGGTATTACGTACACATGCTCATTTAGAGAAAGAGTGTACTATTGTTGGTGCTGGTGAACATATTGAAGTATGGGATACTGCTAAATGGGAAGCATTCTATGATGAATATGATGATCAGTTTGATGACTTATCAGAAAAAATATCAGAAAATGAGGAATGATAAATATGTTTGAACACTATAGTGTATTATTAGATGAAACAATTGATGCATTGAATATAAAAGAAGATGGTATTTATGTAGATTGTACTCTAGGAGGAGGGGGACATAGCTCTCGTATTCTAGAAAAACTTACTACAGGACATTTATATTGTTTTGATCAGGATACCAATGCGATAGAAGCGGCAAGAGAAAGATTGTCAAAGATTTCAGACAACTTTACTATTATTCATGCAAATTTTAAGGAAATTAAAGCAAGACTTTCTATGGAAGGTGTTTATAAGGTAGATGGTATTGTATTTGATTTAGGTGTCTCTTCTCCACAATTTGATAATGCGGAAAGAGGATTCAGCTACAATACAGATGCAAGACTCGATATGCGTATGAATCAGGAACAGCCTTTAAGTGCTTACGAAGTAGTGAATAACTACTCTTACCAGGACTTAGTGACAATTCTTTATAAATATGCAGATGAGAAGTTTGCGAAATCAATCGCAAGAATGATTGAAAAGGAAAGACAGGTAAAACCTATTGAAACAACCTTTGAATTAGTAGAGATTGTTAAGAAGGCCATTCCTGCCCGTGCAAGACGTACAGGTGGTCATCCTGCAAAACGTACATTCCAGGCGATTCGTATTGAAGTGAATGATGAATTAAATGTCTTTGAACGTGCATTAACTGATTCATTAGATCTACTTAATGTAGGTGGACGTGTGGCAGTCATCAGCTTCCACTCATTAGAAGATAAGATCACTAAATATATGTTTAATGAAAAGACTGCAGTCCCAGACTTACCAATGGGTATGCCAGTTATCCCAGAGGAATACCAGCCTCATTTCAAGAAGGTAACAAGAAAGCCTATTGTGGCAGATGAAAAAGAATTATCAGAGAACAGACGTTCTCATTCGGCTAAATTAAGAGTGATAGAAAGGATACGTGATGAATAATGAAAAGAAGAAAATCAAGATTTTTAAAGTTTACTGAAGTGTTGCTTGCTTTCTCTTTTGTGCTATTTTTGGTGGGTAGTATTTATTTGAATTCTTATGAATCTCAGCTTAATGCAGATATCAAAGAGACACAGGATGAAATTGCAGAAGTTCAGTCAGATATTGATGCTTTAGAGATGTCTAAGCAGGAATTGGCTTCTTTCACACGTATGAAGGAAGTTGCCACTAAGAAAGGTTATGATTATCAGCCTAGTTCTGCAGCAGCTGCAGTTGTAGGAGCTGAAGAATAATGAAGAGATCTAGAAATAGAAGCGCCCAGGTTGTTATGCTTGCCTTTCTCTTTATGATGATATTATTAGGTATCAATGTCTGTTACTTATGTACAACTGGTAAGACAATGATCAGTAATGTTAATGTGCGAGACTTTGCGAAGAATCGTGGAGGAGGACAGGTGACTAAGGTTGTTCAAGCAGCCCGTGGTACTATTTATACAAGTGATAATGAAATTGTGGCTTCTGATGTCAAGAAGTACAAGCTAAGAGCTATTCTTGCAAAAAGATTAGATGCAAAAAAGAAACCACAATATGTTGTGGATAAGGATAAAACGGCTGAGCAGCTTGCACCTATTTTAGGTGTATCAAAAGAAACAGTTTTATCTCGTTTAAATCAGAATACCTATCAGGTAGAATTTGGTAACTATGGACGTAATCTTTCTTCTATCACAAAAGAAAAGATTCAGTCATTGGGATTACCAGGTCTTGAATTTGATGAAATCACATCTCGTAATTATCGTTTTGGTGATTTTGCAAGCTATGAAGTAGGATATGCAGCTGTTGCGGCAGAAACAGATCCTTATAATATCATCGGTCAGATGGGTATTGAAAAGAGCTACAATAACTGGCTTAAGGGTACAAATGGACAAAGAATCTACTTAGTAGATTCTAAACGTAATACGCTTCCTAATGGAGTTATTTCTGATAAGAAGGCAGTAAGTGGAAATGATGTCTATTTGACAATCAATTCTACTCTTCAGACAGAATTAGATTCATTAATGAAAGATATGCAGGAAAATACAAAAGCCACTAAAGCCTGTGCAGCTGTTATGAATGCGAAAACAGGGGCTATTCTTGCAGTCTCTAACTATCCTTCATTTGATCCAAACAAACGTGATTTCACAAACTACAATGATACATTCCTCAATGAAGCATTTGAATGTGGTTCTGTCTTCAAACCATTTGTTTATGCTAATGCCTTAACAGATGGCGTATTAGACTTAGATAGTAAGTATGAATCAGGGGATTATAATTATGTCTCTAATGGTCGTGTGATTGCGACAATTCATGATCATAACAGAAGAGGATGGGGACGTATTACTTATCGAGAAGGTCTTTATCATTCTTCTAATACAGCTATTTGTCATATACTTGCGGAACATACAAATATGTCTAGCCTCATTGAAGACTATAAGAATCTTGGATTATTCCAGACAAGTAAAGTAGATGGTTTATTCTCTGGTAGTGGTGTAAAGGGCTATGATGGTAAAACAAAGAGTCTTGAATATTTCACTACAGGATTTGGTCAAGGTTCTTCAGTGACTACATTACAATTATTAAGAGGCTATTCTGCTTTTGCGAATGATGGTCGTACAGTAGAACCATATTTAGTGGAAAAGGTTGTTAATCCTACAAATGGTAAAACACTATATAGTGCGAAAACATCTTATTCTAAGAAAATCTACTCTACTGATGCAGTAGCGCAGATGAGAACACTATTATATGGTGTTGTAAATATTGATGGGTCTACAGGTCGTGATTATAGAGATTCATCTGTAGAAATCATCGGTAAGACTGGTACGGGTCAGATTGCAGAAAATGGGGCTTATTCAGCTTCGAAGCATACGCATTCCTTTGTGGGTATGGCACCTTATCGTGATCCTGAAGTAGAAGTCATTGTCTGGTTCCAGAATGAAAGCAGTGGAACAAACTATTCTGGAGAACTTGTAAAGAGTATTACTAAATCAGCGCTTAATATCTTAAGCAAAGATACTGAAAAGGTTAATACATCACCTTATGTGTTAAATAACTATATGAACCAGAGTACATCTTATGTAGGTGGTATCTTAAAGAAGCATTCTTTAACACCAATCTTGATTGGTGATGGTTCTACTGTCATTGGACAGTATCCATCAGGTACTACAGAAGTCACAACAGGCTCTAAAGTGCTCTTATTAACAGATGGACAGAAATATACAATGCCTTCAATGCTTGGCTGGTCTCGAAAAGAGGCAGAAGCCTTTGCATCATTGACAGGTGTTGAAATTAAAATGAATGGTTTGGGCTCTATTTATGCACAAAGCATTACTAAGGGAACTGAATTAAAACAAGGCACTGTAATTGAGCTCTATGCGAAATAAGTGACATTGTATTTACACCCATATTATGCTACACTTGTGGGGTAAAATAGAGGGAGGACATTTTCATGTTTCTATTAATGATCAGTTTTATTGTGGCATTAGCGCTTGTACTTGTCGCAATGCCTAAGGTTATACCTTACTTACATAAATTAAAGTTTGGACAGGTAGAAAGAGAAGAGGGACTTGCTTCTCATAAGAAAAAGGGTGGAACACCTACAATGGGTGGTGTGGTATTTATTATCGCTACAGTCATTGCAGCTTATATCTGCCATTATCAAAACTTCATGAATCCATATGTAAACCTATTAACATTTGCATTAGTAGGATTTGGTCTTATTGGATTTATTGATGATTACTTAATTGTTGTACAGCACAGCAATAAAGGCTTAAAGCCAAGCTATAAATATGCGATGCAGTCAGTGATTGCGATTGCATTCTATTTCTTAGCTAAAGCTTATTTACCTAATTTCTCTACAGAAATTATTATTCCTATTGCACATGTAAGTGTAAATCTTGGATGGTTCTATCCAGTCTTTGTTTATTTCATGTTTACTGCTGAATCAAATGCAGTGAACTTAACAGATGGATTAGATGGACTTGCAACAGGTCTTATGATTATCGCATTGACACCATTTGTCGCTTTCGCAATTTTAAGTAAGAATGTAGAAGCAGCTATTTTTGGGGCAGCCTTAATGGGTGGTCTCACTGGATTCTTAGTATTTAATGCCCATCCAGCTAAGATCTTCATGGGTGATTGTGGTTCTCTTGCATTGGGTGGTATTCTTGCAGCATTTGCAGTAATCACTAAACAAGAATTACTTGTATTAATTATTGGTATTGTGCCATTAATTGAAACATTATCTGTATGTATTCAGGTTATTTCATTTAAGACTAGAGGTAAGAGAGTCTTCAAGATGGCACCTATCCATCATCATTTTGAAATGTGTGGATGGAGTGAAAATAAAGTTGTTGTTACTTTCTGGGCAGTAGGATTTATTGCCGGTATTATTGGATTATTGTTAGGGGTGTTATAAATGTTTAAAGGCAAAAAAGTACTTGTATTAGGGCTTGCAAAAAGTGGTAAGGCAGCAGTTGAATTATTAAAATTCATGCATGCTGATATCACTATTAATGAATCAAAGAATAAAGAAGATATTCCTGAATATGACACATATGTGAGTGAAGGAATTGAAATGGTATGTGGCGGACAGCCAGATGAATTATTTGAAAGAGATTTTGACTTTGTAGTTAAGAATCCAGGTATTAATTATCATGCACCATTTATCTTGCGTTTAAAGGAACGTGGTATTCCTGTTTATACAGAAATTGAATTAGGCTATAAAGTAGCTAAGAAGCAGCATTATATTGCGGTAACAGGAACAAATGGTAAGACTACGACTGTAACTTTGATTTATGAAATCTTAAAAGCTGCAGGTCGCAAGGCACATATTTGCGGTAACTACGGTATTCCTTATTGTGAAGTCGTATTAAATGAACATTTATATGAAGAAGAAGGACATGATATCGTTGTTGAAATGTCTAACTTCCAGCTCATTGATATTGAAGAATTCAAGCCTGAAGTGGCCACAGTATTAAACTTAACACCTGATCATCTTGATTATATGGATTCTTTAGATGAATATTATGCATCTAAGATGCGTATTTATATGAATCAGGATGCGAATGATTTATTTATTAATAATAGTGATGATGAAACTTTACAGTCTTATTTAAATCAATATAAAGTACCATCACGTATTGAAACATTCTCAGTAGAAGGACATGCAGATGTCGAATTAAAGGACAATGCAATCTATTATAAGGGTCAGAAAGTTATAAATCGTAATGAAATCAAGATTGTTGGCTTACATAATGTAGCCAATATGATGGTTGCTATTGCATCTTGTGCTGCAGTAGGTGTCTCACTTGATTCTATTCATGATACACTTGCAGCCTTCAAGGGTGTAGAACATCGTATTGAGTTTGTCAGAGAACTAGATGGTGTACGCTATTACAATGACTCTAAAGGAACTAATACGGATGCTGCAGTGATTGCGATTAAAGCATTTGAAAAGCCTGTTATTTTATTAATGGGTGGTCATGAAAAGAACCTTGATTTAAAGGATGTCAGAGAACAGAACCCTCTTATTAAGACATTGATCTGTTTTGGTGAAACAAAAGAACGTTTCTCTAAAGATATGGCACATCCTCATACTATCGTTGTAGATCATATGAAAGATGCAATTTTAAAGGCAAAAGAAATTTCTGAAGAAGGCGATGTTGTATTGCTTTCTCCTTCAACAAGTTCATTCGATGAATTCCATAGTTATGTTGAAAGAGGAAATGTCTTCAAGGACATCGTAAACAAATTATAGGAGTGAGTTAAATGAAAATTATAGTAAGTGCTGGTGGAACAGGAGGACATATCTATCCTGCTCTTGCCTTAGTTGATTATATTAAGAAATGTGATCCGGATACAGAATTCTTATTTGTAGGAACAACAGATAGACTAGAATCTCAGATTGTACCTCAGATGGGACTTAATTATCGTGGATTACATGTCAAAGGTCTTGTAGGCAATCCTTTACAGAAGGCTAAAAATGCATTGATTTTCTTAAAGTCTCTCAAGTCATCTAAGAAGATCTTAAAGGAATTCAATCCTGATATCGTCATTGGGTTTGGTGGATATCCAAGTGCCTCTATTGTCTTAGCAGCAAGTCAGAAAGGCTATAAGACAATGATTCATGAACAGAATTCTATCATTGGTCTCACAAATAAGATTTTAATTAAACGTGTAGATGAAATCATCTGCTGTTATGAAAAAGCCTTAGACGCATTCCCTCAGGATAAGACTAAACTGCTTGGTAACCCACGTGCATCAGTTGTATCTGAAGGAGTCCTTAAGGATGTTCATAATCTTTATAATATCGCACCAGATAGAAAAGTTATGGTGATTGTTATGGGATCACTTGGATCAGCAACAGTGAATGCAGTGATGAAGGATGCTTTACATAAGATGGATCATAAGGATTATGATGTACTTTATGTTACAGGTAAGACATATTATGAAAAGATGAAGGAAGAACTTAAGGATTTAAGTGAATCTATTCATGTATTACCTTATATTGATGATATGCCAAGTGTATTGCATAGCTGTGACTTAGCAGTAAGTCGTGCAGGAGCTACTACTCTTGCGGAAATGACAGCATTAGGTACTGCTTCAATTATTATTCCTAGCCCATATGTTGTGGCAAACCATCAGGAATATAATGCACGTGAACTTGTCAGCAAGGGAGCAGCACATTTGATTCTTGAAAAGGATTTAAACGCAGATCAGTTTGTAGAAGTTGTTGATCAATATATGAACAATGAAGAGATGCGTAAGGAATTATCAGAAAAAGCACTTGCTTTAGGTAAACCTCATGCATGTGAGGATATTTATAAAGAAATCTTAAAATTAACAGGAGGACGCTAATATGGATGTGAAGCAGGTATATAACGATCTTGTGTCTATGGATGTAGGCAATGTCATTGAAAATGAACCTATGTACAAGCATACAACCTATAAAGTAGGTGGACCTGCCAAGATATTCGTTAAAGTTAAGGATATCGATTCACTTATTCAGACTTTAAAGTATTGTCGTGATCATGATATTAAACGTATGGTCATTGGTAATGGCAGTGATCTCCTATTTAGTGATAAAGAATATGATGGCGTCATCGTCTCTATGAAATCATTTGATGATGTCAAGATGAATGGCAGCACTATTGTGGCACAGGCAGGTGTCTCTATGATTGCCTTAGCCTATTCTAGTGCCAAAGCAGGATTATCAGGCTTTGAATTCATGGGCGGTATTCCTGGTGATATGGGTGGAGGTATTTTTATGAATGCTGGTGCCTATAAGTATTGTATGGCAGATGTATTTGTTAGTGCTCGTGTACTAGATGATGATTTGAATGTTATTACATTAAGTAAAGAGGATATGGAATTCTCTTATCGTCATTCGGTATTACAGAAGCATCCTGGTTGGATTATTCTTGATGCAACATTTGGAATGACTGCAAAAGATCCAGGTGAAATCCGTAAGGTGCTAGATAAACGTAAAGAACGTCGTATGAGTACACAGCCATGGAATTTTGCATGTGCAGGTAGTGTTTTTAGAAATCCTGAAGAAAAACCTGCCTGGCGTTATATTGATGAAGCAGGGCTGCGCGGTTATGAAATTGGTGGTGCACAGGTATCACCTAAACATTCAAACTTTATCGTAAACAATGGATATGCAAGTGCCAAGGATATTCTTGACCTCATCAATCATGTCCAGAACACTGTTTATGATAAGTTTGGCGTCAAGCTTCATAAAGAAGTTATTTTAGTGAATTGGGATTAAATATGGATAAGAAACCTAATTATGTATTTAATGAATATGATCGCAGCCCATCACGTGAGTTAATTGAAAAAAACAGACGTAAAAGAAAACTCAGAAAACGTCGTCTCACATTACTTGGCATTATCCTTCTGATCATTTTGGGATATATTGTATCCCCACTATCAAAGGTAATGTCTGTTAATGTGAAAGGTAATTCACAGTTATCAAAGGAATTGATCGTACAGGAATCAGGTATTACAAATCATACTTATCATTTGTTTTTGAACAACGATAAAATTAAAGATAATTTGAAGAAGACAGGACTTGTTACAAAAGCGTATGTCACTCATAACATCTTAGGTAGCGTTTCTATTGAAGTTCAGGAAGCAGGTTTAGTAGCTTACATGGAATTAGATAAGAAGACTTATGTAGTTACTGAAGAAGGTAAGCTTATACAGTTAGTTGAAGGTATGAATTATACAGGACTTAAACAGATTCCTAAGATTTCAGGATTTACTGATTTAAATGTAGTAGAAGAATTAGCTAGCCAATATGCTTCTATTCCTGTCGCTATTAGAAATGCAGTAAGTGATATCGTTTATTATCCAGAAAAAGGATATGATGCACGTGTGGCTTTAATTCTAGATGATGGAAAGAAATTGATTGTAGATATAGAAGGTATGAAGGATACATTGTCTCCAACACGCTTTAATTATTCAGCTTATATGCAAAGTAAAAGTGATGTTTGCGTATTCTCATTTGAAGGTAGAAACCTTTACATGACTAAATGTGAGTAAACATATCACTTTACACGTCATATAAATGGAACTCGTGATAAGTAATCTATAAATCGTTTTCATTATTTTGTAATTATGATAAAATAAGATTATATGTAAGGAGAGTGTCTATGAAAAGAATATATGCTGTTTTAGACGTCGGTTCTACGACACTGAAGTTACTTGTCGCAGAGTTGATGAGCACTAATATTAATATACTCTTCACGAAGAAATTAGCGAGCCATGCGATTGAGAATGGCTTGATAAAAAATGAAGAAGTACTGGTTGATGAAATCAGATCAATCATAAAAGAAGCAGATGCTGAATTGAATACTACAATCACATCTGTCGCACTTGTTCTTCCAAGCAATTATGCAAGAACATATCAAACTAAAGGTATTACAAAAGTCACTTCAGCTCAGGACAAGATTGAAGTGAGTGATATTGTACGTGTATTGCAGATTGCACAGCGCTTTGAAAAGAGCAAGAAAGAAGAAATTGTATCAACTATTCCTGTTAAGTACCTATTAGATACAAAGGAAGTAGATCGTATGCCTCTTGGTTTACGTTCTGCCTCTTTAAAGGTAGAAGCACTTGTGATTACAACAAGCAAGAAGGTGTTGTATTCATATCTGACAGCTGTTGAAAAAGCAGGACTAGATGTTATTGATATTACGATTGATGCCTATGCTTCCGCAAAAGAGGCGTTTGATGCTGTATATCTTCAAGAAGGGGCAGTGATGATCAATATCGGACATGATCATTCAACACTATCTTTCTTTGAAGAAGGTTACTTGAAATATTTGAAGACTATTCCAATGGGTGGTTATACACTTACTGCTGCTATTGCAGATGCATGGCAGATTTCAATGGAACAGGCTGAAATATATAAAGTTAAGTATGGTACATGCGAAAATGGTCTAGGTGAAGAAGATGTTATTCATACTACCATTATAGATGGAGTAGAAAAGAATTATACACAGAAAGATTTGTCTGAAGTATTACAGACAGCTGTCTGGGAAATGATGGCAGAGATTAAGAAATCTTTAGATGCTATCAACGATGGACGTACTTATGAAACTGTTGTTGTAGGTGGAGGAGGAGAATTGCCTTGCCTTAACTTAATTGCGACAGATGTATTAGGTACACCTGTAAGATGTTATCGACCAGAAACAGTAGGTGCAAGAGATATGTCTCTTGTTCCATGTTTAGGTATGTTATATTGCTTAGATGATCGTAAGGAATTGATTGGTGAAGATGTTGTTTCACTTGTTCTTCCTGATTTATCAAGCACGATGAGCATGAAGGTAAGAGGCTTAACTATGGCTAAAACTGAAACAACTCATCATAAAGGCAAGTTTAGAAAGTTTTTTGATTCGATATTAAGTGATGATTAAAGTGAGGGTAGGACAATGGATGAAAATTTAGATTTTGTGAAGGTTGCAAAAATAAAAGTTATTGGTGTAGGTGGCGGTGGTAACAACGCTGTTAATAGAATGGTGACTGATCAGGTAAAGGGTGTTGAATTCTATGTAGCTAACACTGATGCACAGGTACTAAAGAGTATTACAGGTGTGAATAAGATTTTCTTAGGAAGAGATGTAACACAGGGATTAGGTGCTGGAGGAAATCCAGAAATCGGTCGTAAGGCTGCTCAGGAATCTGAAAATGAAATTAGAGAAGCTTTAGCTGATGCCAACATGGTCTTCGTAGCTGCCGGAATGGGTGGCGGAACTGGTACTGGTGGTGCCCCTGTTGTAGCAAAGATTGCAAGAGAATTAGGTGCTTTAACTGTAGGTGTAGTTACTTCACCTTTCACATTTGAAGGACCAAGAAGAAAAAGACAGGCATTTGCAGGATTAGAAGAATTACGTAAGAATGTTGACTCTATTATCGTTGTATCTAATGATCGTCTTCTTGAAGTTATTGGTAATCGTCCAATGAATGAAGCGTTCAGAGAAGCAGATAATATCTTACGTCAGTCAGTTCAGACAATTACTGACTTAATTGCGATTCCAGCAATGATCAACCTTGACTTTGCGGATGTAAGCTCAGTCATGAAGGATCGTGGCGATGCACTTATTGGTATCGGTATGGCTGAAGGTGAAAATAAAGCACAGGAAGCTGCAAAGCGTGCTGTTTCATCACCATTATTAGATGTATCTATTACTGGTGCTAAGGATGCCATCGTTAATATTACTGGTGGACCAAGCATGTCATTATTTGAAGCCAGTGAAGCGTTTGCGACTATTACTGAAGCAATTGGTAATGATGTCAATGCCATCATGGGTGTTGCTTCTAATGATCAGTTAGATGATCAGATCATCGTTACTATCATTGCGACTGGTTTTGAAGAAGATCAGCCTGAAGAAGAAGTCGTAGTGACTCCAAAACAGACATATACAGTACATGGTAATAAGACAACTTCTGTCATCGATGACGATGATGAAGATCCATTACCAGGCTTTATCAGAAATAGAAAAATTTAAGCTAACATTATGTTAGCTTTTTTTACAAGGGGGAAATTCTATGTATAAATTTGGTTTTGTAGGTATGGGCAATATGGCCAGTGCTATTGCACAGGGATTTGTAGAATCTGGATTTATTCCAGGTGAACAGGTTTGTGCTTATGATTTAAATCAGGCTCAGCTTGCTAAGATGAGTACTTTTGGTATTGTGGGATTAAAGGATGCGCACGAAGTAGTAGCCAATAGTGAGTTTGTTTTCCTATGTGTTAAACCACAGGTCATTGAATCAGTTGTGGCAGAAATTAAGGAAGACTTAAAGAACAAGACAGTTGTCTCAATCGTTCTTGGGTATGACTTTGATAAATACAATACACTATTAGATGCTTCTACAAGACATCTCACAGTGATGCCTAATACTCCAATGGCAGTGAGGGAAGGTATGTGTTTATTAGAACAGACTCATTCATTAACTGAAGAAGAATTTACATACATTAAGGATGCTTTTTCATCAGTAGGTGAAATTGAAGTCGTTCCTAATCGTTTGATGGGTGTAGGAGGAACTTTATCAGGATGTGCACCTGCTTATATCTATATGGTGATTGAAGCATTGGCAGATGGTGCTGTTATGCAGGGGATGCCTAGAAAGATGGCCTATAAGCTTGCGAGCCAGACAGTTCTTGGCTCAGGTAAGATGCAGTTAAAGACTGATCTTCATCCTGGTATCTTAAAGGATAATGTCACTTCTCCAGGTGGTTCAACTATAAGAGGTGTCAAGGCATTAGAAGATGCGGGTATGCGTTCTGCGTTCATTAATGCGATTGAAAAGTCAATGAAGAGATAAAATCATAGCCTATAAGTGCAAAAGAGCGCTTACAGGCTATTTTTTCACTTTTTTCACAAAAAATGAATAAAATCATAAAAAATGCTTTACAAGTTAAATGAATGGTGGTAGTATAAGTGAGCACTCCGGTGAGGAGCGCGGACAGAACATTGAAAACTGAACAGATACACGTCAGATTTATTTGAAAACAATTAA
>UQGS01000011.1 GCA_900540685.1 uncultured Catenibacterium sp.
AAGAAGGTGTAGATGTATCAATCACTGGTAACTCTACTAACCCAACTCGTTTCCAGCATCCAGTTGCAGGTACATATAAGAAAGAATGTATCGAACAGGGTAAGAAATACTTCTCAGTTGCTTCAGGAGGAGGAACTGGTCGTACATTACATCCAGATAACATGGCTGCAGGACCAGCTTCATATGGTATGACTGATACTATGGGTCGTATGCATAGTGATGCTCAGTTCGCAGGTTCTTCATCAGTACCAGCTCACGTTGAAATGATGGGCTTAATCGGTATGGGTAACAACCCAATGGTAGGTGCTACTGTTGCAGTTGCAGTTGCTATTGAAGAAGCTAGCAAATAATTAATTCAACACTTAAAGTCCTGATTTATTCAGGGCTTTTTCTTTACTACAATGAATATTAATGATTATCAAAAAGAAGCAATGAAAACATTGAATCCTGAACTTAATAAAAAAGATATACTTATTAATAGTGTTATGGGATTGTGTGGTGAATCTGGAGAAGCCATAGATATTGTCAAGAAGTGGTTAATGCAGGGACATGATCTAGACAAAGATCATCTTATTAAAGAATTAGGTGATATAGCCTGGTATCTTGCTGAAGCAGCGACTGCATTAGATATACCATTAGATACTATTCTTCAAGGAAACCTAGATAAACTACATAAAAGATATCCTGATGGATTTAGCACAAGTGCTTCTATAAATAGACAAAAAGAGGATTGATTCTGTACTTACAGAGTCAATCCTCTTTCTTTATATTTCATAATCAATGGGGAGGTATTTGAGTTTGATTTCCAACTTCTAAAAAAGCGCACATGATCTGGATCATTATCATTTTTCTAGTCAAAAAAATGAAATCACCTGCTTTTCTATCTTTCCACTTTCCTTGATTCTGATCGTTGTTTGTATTCGTTTGAATAAATGCTATACTATGAGTAAGGAGGATTGATTGTTATGAAACCACTTAAAGATATTGATTCAGTTAATAAAAATAATGTTATTCTTCCTGAAACAATCGAAGATAAGTTAGATGAAGCAGAAAAAGATTACGAAGAAGGAAGAATTCATGCTGAAGAAGAAATATGGGGAATGTTTAGTAAGAAGTATGGATTTAACTTATAAGATACTTTATACTCATTCAGCAATTGATGATTTAGATAAAATATTATCTTAACTCTATGAAAATGAAACAGTGCATTAAAAAGAGGATTGAATCTGTACTTACAGACTCAATCCTCTTTCTTTTCTATATTGTAACTGGCAATTTATCTACCACTGCTTTTTGTCCTTCTAATGTGAAATGAACCCCATCAGTCACATATTCACTTCTCAATTGTGTATGATCTTCATCCTGGCATAAATCATCTAGATCAATATAACCATCTGCAGGATTTGTCTTAATCCATGCATTAATATCTTTTCTCATCTGATCTATTTCAGGTGTCCACTCAATGTCATCCCCTTTATTTAAGATATTACGTGTATAACCTTTCCAAGCAGAACGTGTCACTAAATATACTTGAATATTTCTTTCATGTGCTTTACTAATAAGTGTCTTATAAGCATCAATCATCTGTTCTGTCGTTACCTTAGGTGCAATACCCATCATACTCTTACAATTAGGATGAATAATATCATTACATCCTACCTTGATAATAACAGTCTTTACACCTGGCTGATTTAAAGCATCTCTTTCAAATCTCTTCAACATAGATTCACCATAAGCCATACCAAGTTTTCCTGCTCCATCAGCACATAAACGATTTCCTTTAATAGCCTGCTGTAAAACACCTACATTATGAATACCAGCTAAATGGAGTTTTGTAGAGAATAGTGTAGGTATATCATTCGCAAGTGTAGAATCCCCAATAATAACTGCAGAATGCGCATCTGGGCGATTGACATCTAAACCTGTTAATAATGGTATCACATCATATTCACCAAAGCTTCCATTTAATATCATTGGTACACCTGTAGTTGCAGGAAGATTGACCTGATTACCTGAACTAATATACGTTTTACCACCAATTAAACCAAATGTTTTTAACTGATCTGTATTTTTCATATACATAGAAACAGTGACTGGTTCTAATGCATCTACATGATATTGTAATGGATCTGAATAAACAGTTTCTCCTTTTTCTAATGTTACTTTCTTACAGCCATTAAAAGTTACAGTCTTCTTTGTAGGAAGCTTAATACGCTGTTTAGTGATTGTTTTCGCAATAGTCACAGCATCAATAGTCATAGGACCTGTTCCATATGTATTAGAGAATGTGAGACGTACTGTTTCACCTGTTAATGTAGGTTTAATCACAGTTCTAAATGTTAGATGATGTAATCCAAAATCCTTAAAACGATTTCCCAAGAATTTCTGAACACTAAATTCTACAGGACTTGTAGACCAAGAGCCTACCCAGTTTTCTTGTGCATAACTTGATGTCATAGATGGGAATAGACATAACGCAATACTCACAAGACATATAATTATTTTCTTCATGAGATTTCCCCTCCCTTTTTTATATTATATCAAGTTAGAAAATCTCTCTTCTAGCATAAACATATATATACTCAAATATTATTCATAGTCACATAGATATAAATAATATTAATGTTGATTTATTTATTATTACAACTAAAAAAAGACGGTTTTACCCGTCTCTTAGAAAAGGAAAATTTAAACTTTTAAACTAATAATTACTAAAGTCTTCTTTTGAATAAAAGTATCCTGCTCTAAATGCATTAACATATGTATAAATTCTTTCAGTCTTCATTTGAGATTGAGTAGGTTGATTTCCACCACCTACTACATCTATTGTCATATCATAACCAATTGTTTTTCCATATACAGTTAATACAGTCATAGCACGAGGGCAATGTAATATTGTACCTACACATAAAATCTTATGTGCATTGATTGTCTTAAATAAGTTTACCATTCCAATCGCATTACCTGGAGTATCACGTGCTAAGTCATCCAATAATAATCTATCCTGACTTACTCCATTTTCTATTAGCCATTTTGACATAACATCTGCTTCTGCATAAGGTGTTCTGACTGGTCCACCACTAAGCACAATCTTTACATTAGGATATTTATCAGCCATTTCTTTAGTCTTAGTAAGCCTTGTTAATAACGCTTCTGATGGTGTACCATCAGCATTTGGTGATTGACCAAAAACAGCAATGACATCTGGAGTAATACCATATAATTGATCACCAGAATAGTTTTTCTTATTCGCATTATTATCATCACAATCCTTTAGAATACTTCTTATTCTTTTTTCAGCATTTGGACTCACTAGTTTTAACGCCTTTAATCTCATACTTGTTTGTGAACTTAACGCACCACACTTATTTGCAAGTATTGATAAAGATAATGCATGTACATCTAGAGGATTTACTCTTAGAATTCTATCTAGCTGTGATAATGCATATTTATATTCTTTATTCACTAAATAAGCTTCTGCCTGCAATCTATATGTATCCAAATAATCAGGTCTTTCTTTTGCTTTAGCATCTAGTGAAGAATACATTTCCTTCCATTGCCATCTTCTAAAATATACTACTTCATCATGTAAATATGGATCATTAATGTAGGAATCACCATAATCAGATACCAATTTTTCTAGTGGTTCCCCTCTTCCATTTTGTTTAGGAGTAGGCGCCTCTAATCTTTCCATAAACTCAAATGAAACAGTATCGTTATATTCAACCTTTTGATCAGTTAAAGATTTCAATGTAAAACCTTCTACATTTTTTGTTAAAACTGAAATATTTGATAACACTAGAAACAAACTCATAACAACAAATGATAATGTCTTTATAATTTTCATTATTTATTCTTCCTATTTTTTCAAAATTTTCTCTATATTAGATTCATTTTCTGTATAGATTCCTTTAAATTTTTCCGGATCTTCAGCAATTTTATCCACTACATTTAATAACATCTTAAACTTTTGCTTATTATAAGCTATATGCAGATTAATAATTATATAGCACTGCTTACCATTAATAGGTGACTCATCATCTGCATAATAATGAATTTCAAAACTTTCTTTTGTAGATTTTAATGCAATATAAATATCAATGCTCTTCTTATCACCAACAGTCAACTTCATATAACTATTATGAGGATTTAGATAGTCGTTTATTGGATAATCCTGGAATTTATAGAAAAAAGGTATTTTTGTATAATTTATTTTAGGGAGGAATAAACTATAGTAATAGGAACTCAAGAACACTTCTTGCAGCTTCTTTCTATAATCATCATCAGATATACCTTCTTCAAAGAAATAAATTGGTTCATATGGAATATCTAGATACTTTCCAAACTCCATACAAAAGAATAAATCATAAGAAGAAGTGTCCAACTCATTTAACTCATACAACACTCTTGTTTCAATACTTTCTATATATGATGAGAAATATTTTCTTAAACAAAATTTTAATTGCTGCGTACTTAATCGACCATCTAACGCAATAATTGCTATTTTTTGCTTTTTTCTGGATAACTCAATATCATTTATAAATTCATAAATAATATTAACCAATACATGCATTTCTCTTAATGAGAAAAGATATGAAAATTTCTGATATACCATGTCTGATAATTGATGTACAAATTCTTTAATAACTGGTTTTATTGTCATTGAATCATAATTGTAAAATCCTAGGTCTACATCATCAGAAACTCCTAATTTTATTTTCATTGCAATTGGAATAAGTACTTTTAATAAATCTTTCAGGAACACGATATTATCAGTTATACATACATTAAAAGTATCTTCGAAACATTGAACAATATATGTTCTCATTTCATCAGCTAATGCGATTAATGATCCATAGTTTTTTTCTGTACAATCTCTAATACGGTATAAGTCAGTGCTCATAATAGCAAGATATGTTAAGTACATAAGTCTTGCCTTATGATTTCCAACATAATCTACAAATTTCTGGCTTAATTGTTGATCAATTGACAAAACCAAACGATATTCATCTGTAATTGTATAATCAAAATCAATATCCTCCACTATTCTATCTTCTTCAGGAACAGAAACATTAGATAACAGAATAATATATAATATAAATCTTTCTAGATAGATATCAGAGAATACGATTCTGCTTTTAAGCAATGAATTACATACAATATCTTTAATTTCTTGTTTTGAGCCAAATTTTGGTTTAAATAATTCTGCATAAGCTTGGTTATTAAAAATCGGTTCTGCTACGTCCGTAAAATACTTATACATCTTCAACATACATAAATATTTATAATAAACTTCTCCTTCAACCACTAACCCTTTTCTAATTTTAGTAGTCAATGTCAGATTGTAATTTTTCAATATATTTCTTACTTCTGTCATTTCTCTTTGAATATAATTAGTAGTATTCAAATAAAGTTCTTCTTGTAAATCTTCAATTCTAATAGGTTTGTTACTTGCTAATAACTTTCGTGTGATAAACTGGACATTTCGATCGAAGTCATTATCAATATTCTGTTCATGATAAATCTTGAAATACTCTTTAATCCTTTTGGCTATTTTCGTATCTTCCGCTTCAATCCTAATACCTTTAGAACGTTGTGCAACAATATCTAGTCCATCAATATCAAGCTGTTCATTTATATATTTAACATCTGATTTAATAGTTCTAGATGTTACATGGAGTTTTTCAGCTAATTCATCAGTAGTAACAAAATCCTCATTTCTAATTAAAATGAGGAATAAAGCTTTATGACGATAATTGTTCTCCAAAAATTCTAGTTTCTTGGCTAAATCATCATTCATGCTCTATTCCTCCCTTACATTATTCCAAATAATGTTGTTTTAAATTGCTGATTTCTTCATCTGTAATTCCAAGTACATCTTTGGCATAATTCTCAAAGCTTCCATGCTCACTCATGATAGCATCGTAAGATGCATCAATAAACTCCGGCTGAGTATCTATAAGTGAGTATAAATAATCTAATACTACCTGATCATTTGTGAACTTCTTATACTTTTCCATTTTTACAGCATTTCTTTTAACACGATTACTATGAGTTAGCATATAATCATAAATTATATACTCTTTTTTTACTCCTAGTAAACCTAATAGCAACATACAACCATAACCAGTTCTATCCTTACCACCACGGCAATGCTGATCTACTGGTGCTGAATTCTCTTCAGCAATCACTTTAATCATCTTAGAAAAAGCTTTCTTACACTCTTCCTTATTAACAAAGTTCTTATATTGTTCCATCACAATATCATATCTGTTAACAAGTACACCTTTTTCTTTCTGACTAATAATCTTCTTAACTAAGTTTTCATCTTCGTTTGCTTTATCAGATGTAAACTGTGCTGCTAATTCAGCTGTATGAGCATCTGGATCCAAACAATATGTCTTAATATTTACATCAATCACTTTATTTGGATACTTTCCTCTTTCATCTTCACTACGATAATCAATAATAGTTTTAATGTTTAATGCCTTTAAGTATTCTAAACCTTTTAAAGATGCATTATGAATGTGATCTGAACGATAAAGTAATTTCCACTTAACTGTTCTTCCATCATAAGTTTCATAACCACCCATATCTCTGAAATTATTCATTCCTTCTACCGGTAAAGTTCTTTCACCAACAATATACTGTTGAGATTCAACTTCTACAAAAAACAAAGGATGAATGATTTCATTATCAATTTCTACATCAAATTGATCTAATTCAGAAGTAATAATTTCTTTATGCTCTTGGTCTTTTGATTCAAATAAGCTAATCTTTTTCAACTTATTAATATGTTTATTAAAAACAAAATGATATTTATTATCTACTTTAGTTACTTCTACTGGAACTCTCAAACTTGTTTCTTCCATTATACAACTCCCACTGTTTTTAACACAATACAAATAACCATTAGAGCGATAATGATAAGTGGAGCATGTTTACCATTTGTTTTCTTTAAAATTTTATAAACAATAACTGTGATTAGTAGCCCTAGAAAACCAGGCATAACCTTGTCAAATAAGTCCTGTAATTTGATAACGTTCTTAGCAGCTCCAAATTCAAGAAGTACATTGATCTTAACTACTGATGCAATCAAAGCACCTACAACCATTAATCCTACTACATTAGCAATGTTAGTAACTCTCTGTAAAACACCGCCTCCAGCTTCATTTACTAAGTCCATACCCTTGCTATAACCTAAATGGATTCCATAGTACTTAGTAGCAACGTTTACAACATTATATAGTAAGAACATTAGGATTGGACCTAACACGCTACCATTTAATGCTAAAGCAGCACCAATACTACCACAGATTGGTAACAAAGTGAACTTTAGTACACTATCACCAATACCGGCTAAAGGACCCATTAAACCTGTCTTAACAGAAGTAACTACATCCTTTTCATCTTCATCAGTATTTTCTTCAATAGCCGCTGCAACACCCAGAATTAAGGCGTCACTGTTAACGTGAGAGTTGAAGAACTTTAAATGTCTCTTCATAGCTTCAACTTTTTCTTCTTTTGGTCTATCTTTATATAATCTTTCTAAAACAGGAACAAAGCTTGATAAGAAACCAATAGCCTGCATAGACTCAAAGTTATTTGTAACGTTTAAAACCTGCATACGCCAGAATACTCTGTCTAGATCTTTTTTAGTGATCTTGTTTGTTCTCTTTTCCATTATAAATCATAGTCTCCTTCATCTTCTGTATTTACTTCACTTACAGTTACAGTTGGCTTAGTGATAGCATAGTCATAGATTAATGCGATTGGTAAAGCAATTAATGTAATTGGTAATACTGATAAGTTTAAATAAACTGCTAATGCAAAACCAGCAATCAAGAATGTCCATAATTCTGCTTTTTTAATCATCATTAACATTAATAAACCAATACCAACTGAAGGAATAACAGATCCAGCCACTTTTAATCCACCCATAATATTTGCAGGTAGTGCAGCAACAATTGTATCAATAACTCCAGCACCTAAATAAATAGCAATAAATGTTGGCACTGCTCTAATTAAGAAAGCAATAACCATTGGAATATAATTTAATCTGAAAATCTTGCTAAAATCACCGCTTTCAGCTGCTTTTTCAGCAATAGGGTTTAATGCAACAATACCAGTTTTATAAATAACTAATAACTGCTGAGCTAAAATTGATGTTGGCACAGCTAATGCAACTGCTACTTCTGTTCCTCCAGAAGCGATACCTAAAGCTGTTCCGATACAAGTACCTGAAATCATATCTGGAGCAGAATAAGCACCTACGTTACCTACACCCATCCACATAACTTCAAGTGTTGCTCCTATCATTAAACCTGCCTGTAAATTACCCATAATTAATCCAACTACTGGAGCAATTAATAATGGTCTTCTTAACATCTGTGTTCCAATATCATCTAGAGCACAAAGACCTGCCCAAATAGCTACTAATAATGCACTAGTCATCTTTAAATAACCTCCCTGATATCTTTCTTTTCATCATTTGGTACCATCTGAATTGTTACATCGATACCTTTTTCTAATAATTCTTTAAATGCTGCTTCTTCTTCTGGTGTTACAGATAAAGCTTTTGTTAACTGTTTTCTTCCTTCCTGATATCTCATACCACCGATATTTAAACCAGGAATTTCTACACCATAATTAACTAGTTCTAATACATCAATACTGTTTGTGAATAATAACATTGTTCTTTTCTTAATTGGCTGCTTCTTAGTAATATCAGCAAACTGCTTTACTCCAAATGCATGTACTTTAATTCCAGCAGGAGCTGCCATTGCTAAAATATTCTTCTGAATTTTATCACCGGCTACTTTATCATTAACAACAATAATTGATTCAATATTTTTAACATTTACCCAAGTAGTAACAACCTGACCATGAATCAAACGGTCGTCTATTCTACAAAATACAATCATCTTCATCTTCCTCCTGATTAAATGAACTATTATCTAAAATTGTCATACCATTCTTATAGGCTGCCTTTAAGACTTCTTCAATCTGCTCAACTGATTTATCCCTATTAAATGCACATTCTAATAACATTGGTAAATTTAAACCTGAACAAACAACTACATTTTCCATACTTAATAAGTTAAGTGCTAAGTTCATTGGTGAACCGCCAACAATATCAGTAAATACCACTAAACCAGCTGATGTATCTAAACCTTCGATTTTCTTGAACATCTGTTCCTTTAAATCATCAATCTGATCATCAATGTGAACACCTAAAGTTGCATAGTTATCCTGCTTACCAATAATTAATTCAGCGCTCTTAATAATTTCTGTTGCAAAATCACCATGACTCATCAATAATAATGCTGCTTTGTTTCCCATAATTTCCTCCTCTTTTCATTTATGTTTTTCACGTGAATACATCTTTTTCTTAAGCTCACATATATCTTACTCAACAAACTGTATATCCTCAATGTACTAAATTTCACTATTAATAGTGAAATTTAGATAGCGTTTACATTTTACTGTGTTTTATTTCACTTAATATAAGGAAATTAAAAGATCCCTTTATGGGACCTTCGTTATTATAAGAACTTATCCAATTCAGTTTTTACCTGTTCATTGATCTTATTAGTAGGATGATCAATTCTATGACCTCTCATGATAACAGATTCAATATGTCTTAATGCCAATAAGTCATCTAATGGATTATCCTTTGTGACAATCATATCAGCTGACTTACCTACTTCAATAGAACCAGTTTCATCATCAATACCAGCCATTCTAGCTGCCTGTAATGTCGCACAATAAATCGCATATGCATTACTTACACCTACATACTTATGGAAGTAATATAGTTCTCTCCAGAAGTCATACTGTGTAATCCAAGGGCATCCTACGTCATTACCTAATACAATAGGAATATCATTTTCTAATGCCTGTTTCGCACATTCTATAATTCCATCAAATACGACTTTACCATTGAATTGTTCTACTTCTGATGCATTTGTAATAGAACGATCAAATAAAGCATATGGTAACGCTGGTGATAATGTAGTACATAAGAATGCTTTGTTTTCTTTAAACAACTGTATCATATGATCATCAAGTTTAGCTCCATGCTCAATAGAATCTACACCATTCTCTAAAGCTACTCTTACACCATCAGGTGATTCTACATGAGCAGCTACTTTAAAACCTAATTCATGTGCTTTATCACATACAGCTTTAACCATTTTAGGAGCCATCTTTAATTCACCAGGAACACCCTTAGCCTTTGCATCTAGAACACCACCTGTAATCATTAATTTTATTAAATCTACATTCTGTTCCTTAGCCTTACTTACCTGTAAAAGGGCATCATCAATTGTTTCAGCTGCAATTGCTACACTCCCTGCCATATGACCATGAGGGACTGAAATACCTTCATTACCTGCTAGAATACGTGGTCCTCTCTTCTTCCCACAATTGATTTCATCACGTACACGTGTATCAAAATCTCTAATACCACCTACTGTTCTAATAGTAGTTACACCACTCAGTAACTCCATTTCCGCAAATCCACATACCATATTATGGGCAATAGCACGAGTAAGTGGATTACTCATTAAGAAGTTTACAAGTTTCGCATTATCTCTCTGTTTCTTTTGTGGTTTACCATTACCTGCTAAGTGTACATGCATATTAATAAGACCTGGCATGATATAGTTTTCCTTTAGATCTATTACATGATAACCTGTTAAATCAGCTTCTTCCTGTAAAACAATATCCTTGATTTTCCCCTGTTCTACAAGAATAGCGTAACCTTCCTTCACCTGCATCTCCTTGGTACCATCTATTATTTTTCCATTAATATAAGCATCCTTCATTATGCTCACCCCTCTCTTATATCTATGATATCATATTCACTTCACATTATAATTTATACATCTCACTTCTTTTGTAAGAAAAAAGAAGAGATAGCATTACACTATCCCTTCCATGTTTTAGTCTTTTTTCTCCCTTTCTAAATATTCGTGATTAAATAGTACTATAAATACAGAATATAAAACATATAGAGATTATGTGACTCATAACGGCATATTCTTCCGCCTGTTTTATATTTTATTCTCCATTTTTATATTATTTTTTTGTGTTAGATTTGCGGTTTAACACTATACACTATCCTAATATGCATCTATTATAACCCTAAATACATCATTCAACCTATCCCATGATACTTCTCTATCTACAATAAAAGGCATGTCTTCTTCTAAACTATTCATTATAAACTCATCTAAAGAAGAAATATGATTGACATACTGTTTCTCATTACTATTTTTCTTAATCATCAATAACTTATTCACATCATCTCTTAATTCTTTAGGAAGTTCATATTCTATCAATCTCTCTATCTCTATTGGTGGCTGCTTCTTGTAATCTAGAATATATTGACTAGATAATATGCAGCGAAGAATATAGAGATACTTCTTTACAGGTATCTGTTCTTTATCCACATACTTTAAATGTGTTCTTGCCATTCTTTTGTAATGACAATAGAGTTTCTTTGATGATAAATAGAAAGGAATCACTTCTCTAATACAAGAGGCTTCCTCTGTTTCTTTATACACAATAGGTGATGCAAACCATTCAAGAAGTGATGGATTAGACTTATAGAGAAGCTTTAAAGCCTTCTTCAGATCCCATCCACTTATATCAAACACTTCATCTATCGGAAGTTCTATCACATTTGATTTTTCATCTAGACATAGATAATCTTCTTTTCTTCTCACATAAATAAAACGCACATCATAATCACTATCAACAGATTCAAATCCCCACGCACGACTTCCTGACTCTATCGCATATATAATCTTTACATGTTCCTTCTTCTCAATCTCATTGAGCTTATTTATTATTTCTTGTCTCATTTCCATGCTCCTTATAGTTATATACAGGCTTTAATACCTCTATTACATCCACTGTTTCTTTCACTATATCCAATATATCTTCCATTGATTTATAAGCCTGTGGTGCTTCATCCAATGTGTCTAAAGAAATAGATGTTGTATAGATTCCTTCCATAGACTTCTTATACTCCTCAATATCCAACATTTCTTTTGCCTGTTTACGTGATAATATTCTTCCTGCACCATGAGGTGCTGAATAGTTCCATTCCCTATTTCCTTTACCTATTCCAAGTATTGATCCATCCTTCATATTCATAGGAATAAGAACCTTCTCACCTTTTACTGCTCGTATAGCCCCTTTTCTTAGTATCATTTCATTAATATCTATGTAGTTATGAATAGTATGAAAAGAACCTATTTCTGTAAGGGATGTTTTATTCATAATCATATTAGCTATCAATTCTCTATTTCTCATTGCATACTTCTGACATATCTCTATATCATAAAGATAATCATTGAGTGTATCACCATATAACCAGCATAAGTCTTCTGGAATATCTAAAGTTCCATAATCTCCTTTAAGTTCCTCTAATGCTCTATTGATTTGTTGAGTCTTACCACATTCTTTATATTCTTTAATAATCTCCTGGCATCTTTGCTCATATTCATCCCAACCTTTATGCAGATTAATAGCACGTCTTTGATATATTTCTGCGACCTGCTTTCCTAGATTACGACTTCCTGAATGAATGACCAAATAATAATCACCACTTATAGACTGTTCAATCTCCACAAAATGGTTCCCTCCACCTAATGTTCCTAAAGACTTTTCTAGATGAGATAATTTTTTAAGAGAGGAATAACATCTTAACTTCTTTAAATCAAATGATTCTATAGGAGAATCCCATACATTCATTCCTGATGGAATCCATGAACATACTTCATCAATTTTCTTAAAATCAATTTCTTTATTCAACAACTTTACTGTATACATCCCACACCCAATATCTACACCTACAATATTAGGACATACCTTATCCTTAATAGTCATTGTAGTACCAATCGTACAGCCTTTTCCTGCATGAGCATCTGGCATTATACGAATCTGACTTCCTAATGTAAGATCATAATCACACATTCTTTTAATCTGTTCTAAAGCTTTTTCATCTATCTGTGACGCAAAACATATCGCATTATTTTTCTTTCCTCTTATTTTGATCATTGTCCTCACCTCAACAACATCATAAAGAATGAACTACTAATTATCATGGATAAAAAGTTGCGAACTATGATAGAATGGTATTTAAGGAGGGGAATCCTATGTTTGATCTAATGTTTACAATAGTACCAGTCTTTGTCATTGGTATGTTTATTTATGTGATAGTAAGTGGTATTGGTACATGGCATAAGAATAATAATTCACCACGTTTAAGTGTTCCTGTGAAGATAGTTACTAAACGTGCAGATACTACTTATACAAGCCAACAGGATATGATGACATCCTCACATACAACCTACTATGTGACTTTTGAAGTAGAAAGTGGCGATAGAATAGAACTAGAAGTACCCAGAAGTGAATATGGATTCATGGTAGAAGGAGACCAAGGAAAACTTACTTTCCAGGGAACAAGATATTTATCATTTGATAGAAATTACTAAAAGGGCGAATCAATCATCGCCCTTTTTAAATGGAGTATGCTTTTTGTTTCTTTAATCTTTGTCTTATGAGTTGCTTAAATTCTATAGGTTCTATTACCTTAATCATTGGTCCAAATGACAACAATCGAATCACCATCTCTGTTTCATCTGATTCATCATAGAAAAGCTTAACTATATAAGTATTTTCTTTCTTTTCTGTTTCTTTCTTGAAATGTGCAAAATGAAGAAGAACTCTATCAAGTGTATTTCTTTCGTCCTTTAATTCTATCAATACATATTTTTCTACTCTTTGTTTATTTGTAGTAGAAATATTATTGTTAGTTAGATGACATTCTTCTATTCTTGAAAGATTAATGACTGTGCCATCACATGCTACTAAGCGGAACTTATCATCCTTCTCTGAATATTCTAGTAATTGTGGTAAAACATAACTTGTCTTCTGCTTTGTTTTCCATGTAACAGCTAAGCTAGACTTCTCTTTAATAGCTTGCATAATGATATGAAAATTCTTCTGATATTGTAAATCAGTATAAGGATCACCATCACTATATTGATCATAAATATAAATATCATCAGGTGTAAAGAGTGGTTCTACATCATCTAGAAATGACCATGAATAAGAAAATAACTGTATACGAGGATCTAATGAAATAGCCTTTAACCATCTCTTTTGAAGGAGTGTTAAAGGATATGTAGAGACATCTATATTGTCTAAAGGCCATCTTTCTAACGCTTCTTCTAACATCATAAAACTTTCTTTGAATGCATTCTCATTTATTATCTCATGTACATCAGTAAATGAGGACTGTATAAGACAAGTCACTGTCTTATAGTAAAGACTATATATTTCATGAAATATCATCTTCATCCTCCTCATAATAACGATACATCTCTTCTAAATCTCTTTTAAACTGTTCTTCTACTTCTTTATTCGATATAGAAATAGATTGAATACGACATATAAATGTACGAATCCAAGGAATCATTTCCTTTACATCATATACTTCTGCATAGAAACGACTTGTATTCTCATTCACTCTTTCTATATACCCACATCTCTTCTCACGTAATAATCGTCTATATATATGTTCTTCCCATGGCTCATGATGTAGAGTAAATTCTACTGTTTCTAAAGAACCATTAGAAAAACTCACACCCCATAGATGTTTCTTCATTTCTTCTAATTCTTTTTTATATACCTCAAAGTCTTCTGCTTCTTCTAGAGACTTGATAGAAATAATATGATCTAGACGAAATGAATGCATCTTTTTATTTCGACACATATAAGCCATCAAATATTGTCTGCCATCCTGTACACTAATAAATATACTAAGAGGGATGACTTTTATTTTATTATTTGATGTTCTTATTGATACATACTTATGCTGATGTATCGCATTAAATAAATCATAGAGCACTTCACTGTCTAATACATGAGTCAAATAATGATGTTTAAAACCAAAGAGAGAATCTTCTTTCTCCTGTTTATCAAGTATATAAGAACCAATCACACCACAAGGAGATACTTCACTAAAGAAATCAAGAATATCATGAGGAATGATGTAATCTTCACTTGATTGATAATAGATCTTCTTACCTTTCTTAGTTGTGATAAGAAGTCCTTCTTTTACATATTCTTTCAGCTTCTTTCTAAGTGTTGATTCATCATAAATATAAGTATGATTTGTCTTATCATCTATTTGATCCATGAGTTCACTCATGGATAGAGGAGTATGAAGTAAGTCTAATATAAGAAAGTGAAGAATGATATCATGATCCGTAAAGCTTTTTGTTTTCCATACTCTATATAAGGGATTATGCTGCGTGATACGTGTATCAATCGATAAATAAGGAACCTTACCACCTGGTGTTATATGATAATCAATATAATCATTCATATAGCTTTCTATACGTCTTTTTTCATTATCATAGGAACGTGCACTTTTAATTGTATAGTCCTGTCGTCTCTTGAATCCATTGATATAGAATTCTCTGATATACTCACGTATTTTATTGAAGTTCTTAACTGGTTCCTGATACATAATGACACCCCCTCGTTACATCAATACCTCTAGATAAGTTCTTACTTTGTCCTCAACATGAAACTTCTTCGCATACTCTGATAAAAGTGGAATATTCTTATCAGTTCTAATCACATAACGTTTAAATGCTTCTGCAACAATACCTTTATCCAATCCTCCGCGCTTACGGAGAATATCACACAAAGTACGTTCCATACTATATACCATTATCTTATTTCCACCTGGAGATTGTATTTGAGTCTTGCCTTCATCATACCATTCCTGTTTCACCCTTGCACAATTGACTCCCTTATTCCTTACATTTGTCAGATTATAATTATTTGGAAAACACATATCATATCTATTCGGTGTTCGATCAGTTAAGTCCCACAAAAATAGAGCTGTCTCGTTAGAAAAAATTCCCTTCTTAAATCTAGCCTGCAAATCCACAAATTCATCTCCCCATACTTCAGGAAGAATATATACACCTCTCACACTTCTTTCAAGTTTACCTTCATCCACAAGTTTTTTTAAGTTTCCACGTGATATCCCCTTTTCAGTAATTGCCGCAGATGTAATTACACCATTATTCTCTTTCGCAAGCTGTATGATTGTATCTGATATATTCATTCTATCACCTCCGATTTAGTCATTGACTTTTATGCCCTTTATTATATATATTGAGGGCATAGTTGTCAATTTCGCTATATATCCCCTTCACTTATATATACTCAAGTTGTTCAGTAATTACTCAAATAAAAAGGAAAGCTTTCACTTTCCATAGATCAAATGATACTTTCTTAAGTTTTCTTTTATCTCTTCTTCTACATGACTATGATGACCACCTAACTTAATAGAAGGTTTTGTTTTACCATGGAAATCACTACCACAAGTATAAAGAATATTTAGTTCTTTTGCCTTATTATAGAAGTATTGATTCACTTCTTCCGGATGGTAACTAGAGAAACATTCAACACCTTGTAATCCTAGTTTGACCATTTCATCTAATAGTTCAAACTGTCCTTTCAGGTTATTCCCAGGATGAGCTAGGACTGCAACTCCACCATGTTCATTAATTAGTTTTATTGTCTCTTCTAATGTAGGAAATTTAATTTCCGTGTAACAAGGTTTTCCCTGTGCATAATAATCCCAATAGAAATTCACAAAAGGATTATCACTTCTAGAACCATTTTCACGATAAAGTGCAAGTATTTCATTATCAATATAACGTGGATCATTTAATAATGCTTCACCAAACATTTCACCTGTATAGACACCGTTAGAAGATAAAGCATCTAATTGTGCTTTCTCTAATTCAAAGCCTAGATTATTAGTCAGTTCAAGTTTCTTTAAGCTGCATGCCTGTTCCTGTTTTTCAATATTTTCACCTAACTTATTAAATTCTTCTGAATCATCAATACCATATCCTTCAACATGAAGATTCACACCTTTATAGGTACAATCTACTTCAATAGCTGGTATATAAGTCATACCTAATTCCTTACATCTTAAAGATGCTTCATTATTCGCTTTAATCCAGTTATGATCCGCAATAGCCATAATCTGGATACCTGATGCGTGGCACATGTCTACTAACTGTGTAGGTGTATATTCACCATCATCACTATAAAAGCTATGCATATGTAAATCAATCATATATTTCCTCCTCTCATATATATCCATCATATCATGAACAATCAATCAACTTCAGATAATTCATATCTTATCATTCATTTTGCGTGACAAATATTAATCATTGTGATAATTTATTTGAAAAAGGAGTTGGTTTTATGAAATTATCTCATCGTACTGATACATTCACTGATTCAGTCATAAGAAGAATGACAAGAGTATGTCTCAAATATAACGCTATTAATTTATCTCAGGGTTTTCCTGATTTTGATCCACCAAAGGAAATATGTGATCGTTTAGCTGAAGTCTCTCATGAAGATTATCATCAATATGCGATTACATGGGGTGCACAGAACTTTAGAGAAGCACTTGCCAAGAAACAAGAAAAATATATGGGATTCCCTATTGATCCTAATAAGAATATTGTAGTGACATGTGGTTCTACAGAAGCCATGATGTGTGCCATGATGACTGTATGTGATCCAGGAGATAAGGTTATTGTATTCTCCCCTTTCTACGAAAACTATGGGGCTGATGCGATTCTATCTGATGCCGAGCCGATCTATGTCCCATTACATCCCCCACTATTTAACTTTGATAAGAAGGAATTAGAAGATGCCTTCAAACAACACCCTAAGGCTCTCATTCTTTGTAACCCTTCTAACCCATGTGGTAAGGTATTTACTAAAGAAGAATTAGAATATATTGCTTCACTTGCAGTGAAGTATGATACTTATGTCATTACAGATGAAGTCTATGAACATATTGTCTATGCACCAAATAAGCATGTCTATTTTGCGTCTCTTCCTGGTATGTTTGAAAGAACTATTTCATGTAGTTCACTTAGTAAAACTTATTCTATTACTGGATGGCGTTTAGGTTATATTATTGCGCCTGAACATATTATTGATGTCGCAAAGAAGGTACATGACTTCCTTACAGTTGGGGCAAGTGCACCTTTACAGGAAGCAGCCGTTGTAGGTCTTGAATTTGGTGAAGACTATTATAAAGAACTACAGACACTATATGCCCATAAGAGAGACTTATTCTGTAATGGTTTAAAAGAACTTGGTATTACCTATACTGAACCTCAGGGTGCTTATTATGTTCTTGTAGATATATCTGAATTTGGTTATAACGATGATGTGAAGTTCTGTGAAGATTTGGCTCGTATTGTAGGTGTAGGGGCTGTCCCTGGTTCTAGCTTCTTTAAAGAAGATGTAAACCATCTCATTCGTTTCCATTTTGCAAAGAAGGATGAAACACTTCTTGCCGCATTAGATAAATTAAAAGATATGAAAAAAAAGATGCCTCATTATTAAGGCATCTGTGGTGCACTTTCACTGATCATCTTGGCGACTTCCTGTGCAGGAACAAGTTTTCCTGTCTTTTCCCAATTAATAAATGTATTGAGTAGAGCACCTGCATAGTAATACGCACGATAAATCATATCTTTATGATCAGAATAGAGTTCTACCATGAAATGGTTGACTGCATTCACTAATACAGAATAAAGACCTTGTCTTTCCATGATAATAAAGAATGTCGCATACTGATCAAAGAATTCTATTGAAAACAAGATATGTGAATATTCCATAAAACGTTCTTCTTTAGGACGTTTTTTATGTTCTCCAAGATATTGGATAATAATCTCACGTAGATAGTCTTCTATCGCATTGATCTTAGAATCATAATAATGATAATAAGTCATACGTGAAATACCTGCTTTTTTCGCAATCTGGCTTACTGTAATCTTATCTAGAGAATCTCTCTTCATAAGTTCTACAATCGCTTCTCCTATACACATTCTTGTAAATCTATTTCTTTGTGTTTTCTTATTTACGTCCATAAACTGCACCTCTGAACAAATATTTACATAAACTTTCTCTTTGTAAATTGTATCATTTCACAATTTAAACTACAATAGTATTAATAGGGAGGTTTTTCGCATGAAAAGAAAAATTGTAGCTGACTCATCTTGTGATATGTGGGAATTAAATGGCGTTGATTTTGCGGTAGCACCGATGACTATTTCTACTGATAATAAACACTATGTAGACAATCAGGAACTAGATGTTCATTTAATGTCTGAAGAACTTGCAAGCTATAAAGGCACATCACATACTGCATGTCCAAGTGTTGGGTCTTGGTTAGATTGTTATGAAGGATTTGATGAAGTGTTTGTCATCACTTTAACTGGCACTATGTCTGGTACCTATAATTCTGCCATGACAGCTAAAGGTATTTATGAAGAAGAAAATGACAATGTAAAGGTACATGTATTTGATAGTTTATCTACAGGTCCTGAAATGAGATTACTTATTGAAAAGTTAAAAGAAATGATCGAAGAAGATCTACCATTTGAGGAAATTGTAGAAAAAGGACAAGACTATCTTAATCACACCAGATTGTTCTTCGCATTAAAATCATTACATAACTTTGCGATGAATGGACGTGTAAATAAAGCAGTTGCTTCTGCGATTGGTGTATTAAATATTTCTATTTTCGCAACTGCAAGTGAAGAAGGTACTATCCAGCAGATCAGTAAATGTCGTGGTGAAAAGAAGGTTGTAAAGTCTATGATCGAACACCTTGAAAATGCAGGTTACCATGGTGGTAAAGTACGTATCTCACATGCAGATAATTTAAAGCTTGCACATAATGTAAGAGATAAGATTTTAGAACTTTATCCTAATGCCGATATTATTGTATATCCAATGGGTGGTCTATGTACTTATTATGCTGAAATAGGTGGACTACTTGTAGGATGTGAATGTTAAACCAGTTGAGAAACTGGTTTTTTTCATGTCTAAAATGTATAATACAGAACATAGGAAGGTGAATACTTTGAAGAATAAATTAGTGAAGCTCTTCTTTTCTACTCTCTACTTAAGTGCTTTTACTTTTGGCGGAGGCTATGTCATCGTCTCTTTGATGAGAAAGAAGTTTGTAGAGGACTACCATTGGATAGCTGAAGATGAAATGTTAGATTTAGTCGCTATTGCACAGAGTGCACCAGGACCTATTGCGGTCAATGGGGCTATTGTAGTTGGATATAAGATGGCAGGACTACTGGGTATATTCATCTCAGTACTTGCGACTATTATTCCTCCTTTTGTGATCATATCTATTATTTCTGTCTTTTATGAAATATTTAAGACTAATTTAATTGTATCTTTGATGTTAGAAGGTATGCAGGCAGGTGTGGGTGCAGTGATTGCATCTGTATGCTTTACTATGGGCAGTGGTCTCTTAAAAGAGAAGAATAAGCTTTATCCTGTGATTATGATTGGTGCTTTTGTCGCTAACTATATATTTAATATCAATGTCATGATCGTGATTATTATCTGTATCATGATTGGATTACTTTATTCTATGAAAGGAGTAATCTCATGATTTATTTACAGTTATTCTTAAGTTTCTTACAGGTCGGTGCTTTTAGTTTTGGTGGTGGTTATGCTGCCATGCCTCTTATTAAACAGCAGGTCATTACTGCGCATCATTGGTTATCTATCTCTGAATTCACTGATCTTATCTCTATATCACAGATGACACCTGGTCCTATCGCAATCAATTCTGCGACTTTTGTAGGGATCAAGATTGCCGGTATTCCTGGCGCTATATGTGCTACTATTGGCTGTGTATTACCATCATGCATTATTGTAGGAATCATCAGTTATTTCTATATCAAATATAGACATATGGATAAATTACAGAATGTCTTAAAGATGTTAAGACCAGCAGTTGTCGCATTAATTGCGACTGCTGGTGTCTCAATTCTTACGACTGCTTTCTTTGGTAAAACATTTAAGATTCATCTTGTAGTCATATTTAGTCTATGTGTCATCTTGCTTACTAAGTATAAGTGGGATCCTATTCTTGTCATGCTTCTTGCAGGAGTTATGAATACAATCTATTACTTCATCTAAAAAAGCCTCAAATGAGGCTTTTTATAGTTGATTGAGTACATCTCCAATATCATCATCAATACAAATAGATTGTGAACTGATTTCAGGTGGACATGATGCATATCCTTTATTTATAGATACGTAAGTTGCTTCAGGGTTATTGGCTGTCATCTGCCAGAATGGGTATTTAATAATTACAGGCGTATTATATCCTACACCTAATTCTAAAAAGAGAATCTTTTTATTTACTCTCGTACGTAGGAATTCTGTATATCTCTCTTTCGCAAGATGCCATCCTTCATCTTCCACAAAAGTGTCATCACAACGCAAGTTCATAGTAAGTGGTTTACCACAATGAGGACAGACAGGTATAAGTTCTGTAGGTATTTTCATATTCTTCTGTTTTTGTATCATCTCTTCAATGATTGATTCATTGTCATATGTTTCCTGAGTACATGGTTCACTACATTGGAATAATCCATAATCACCCTGTGTATAGAATAATCTCTGCTTATCAAAACCAGCTTTTTGAAAACAATGATCTACATTAGTCGTAATCACAAAGTAATCTTTCTCTTTCACGAGTTCAAAAAGCTTATTATAGACATCCTTAGGAGGTTCCATATAACGATTAATATAAATATAACGACTCCAATAAGCCCAATGTTCTTCTAGACTCTCAAAGGGATAAAAGCCTCCAGAATACATGTCAGTAAAATGATATTTATGAATAAAATCAGAAAAATACTGATTAAAACGTGGACCACTATATTCAAAACCTGCGGCAGTAGATAAACCTGCTCCTGCACCTATCACAATACAATCAGCCTCTTCTATTGCCTGCTTAAGCTGTTCTAAGTAGTTCTTCATAGATGTTTTTGTCACTGTCTTTAAACACATTGAATATCACCTTCATTTTACTCTTTGTTTCTTCTTTATATTCTTTGACTGTTTGAATCGCAATTTGTGCTGCTTCATAAGGTGGAAAATGGAATTCACCTGTAGATATACAACAGAATGCGATACTTTCTAAATGATAACTCTCTGCAAGCTTTAAGCATGATAAATAACATGATCTTAAATCATCACAATCTTTCTGTGTAAGAGAGTATGCAATAATAGGCCCTACTGTATGAATCACATAGGAACAAGGAAGATTATAAGCAGGTGTGATTTTTGCCTTGCCTGTTTGTTGAATATTTCCATGCATTATTTCAGCACACTTGTTTCGTAACTGAACACCTGCATATGTATGAATCGCATTATCAATACAGCCATGATTTGGACAGAAACAACCTAACATCTGAGAATTCGCTGCATTCACAATTGCATCACATTCAAGTGTTGTAATATCTCCCTGCCATATATAGAGATCTGACTGTACTTCTTCTAAATCTGAAAGAGAAGTCATTCCCTTCTCTTTCAATTCTTTCTGTAAATAATTATTTTGAATATCTATGAATTCCTTTGATACAGTATCAGGCATACGTATATTCATTAATCCTCTTAATAATCTTCTCTGGTTGTATGTATCTTCAGGAATATCAATCGTCTCATTTTTTTCATTAAGGAGATAATCAATCAGGTAAAGTCTTCTTTCTAACTGATTCATAGTTTTTCTACCGCCTTTACAGGACAATTCTCATAACATGCACCACAATGAAGACAATGTTCCTGCTGGATATGATATGGTTGTCCTACTTCAATGCATTTTTGTGGACAGTTTCTTAAACATGTACCACATCCAATACATGATTCTGTAATGTGATATCCTTTTTTCTCTATTTCCTGTCCCACCGTATATGTTTCTCTAAAAATAGGCTTTACACCTAGATTAAAGTAATCTACTGTAAATTCCTTAATCTCAAATACTATTCCAATCTTTCTTGTATCACCTGGATAAACATTCGCAAGATATGGCTGCTCATCAAAAATCTGATTGATTTTCTCTTCCTGCTTCTCTTGTGCACAAGCAACAGCTTTTCCAGATAAACGAATCATTTCTTTAAAACGTGTATATGCAAGAATCTGCACTCTTCCATCGGATAAAAGTTCATCACAGAACGCTTTACCTCTTGCAGTAAAGAAAGTAAGTGAATTCTCTTCAAAATGAATTGCGCTAATACATCTGATCTGGGGTGCCCCTTGATGATCTACTGTAGCGAACGAAAGAACACCACATAATTTTAATTTTTCTAAGCAAGTTTCAACATTCATCTTTATTTCCATCTTATAATTCTTTTTTCCTTTCTTGGTTTAGCTGTAGGATGCGCATCTCCCTCTCTTGGATATCCAAGTAATAACTGCATAACTGCATAATATCCACCAGGAATATCCCATTGTTTTAAGACATCCTGTCCATAAGGATCATCAAAGGCTGTCCAGCCCTGCCCAATATAACAAGACCCTACTCCATTCGCATCTGCCACTAACATCATATTTTCTGCTGCAAGTGCACAATCTTCTTTAGAGAATAAGAAGTTCTTTGGTGCAAATAAGGTAATGACTGTAGGAGCATCATAAAAGGCATTTGTAAGAGAGGCATCATCCGCAATACTAGGCTGTTCCTTTGAAACATAATGCGTTGCATCACCCATACGTGGACGAGAATTAGCACGCTTAATACGACCAAGACGCAAGTTCATTTCTTTATTCTGACATACTGCAAATAAAACACCCTGTCTTCCACCTGCACTTGGTGCATACATACCAGCTTCTAATATCTTTTCTAATACATCTTCTTCAATCTGTTTATCACTATATCGTCTAATAGAACGGCGATGCATAATAGTATTATATAAATCAGCCATTTTAATCTACTTCCTTCCAACATTGTGGATCTGGTGCATAGAAGTTCCCGTCTTTACCACTTACGACTGCAGGACATCCTCTACAAAAAGCCAATAATTCACATTTACTACATTTTTCAAACTTATTAAAATCTCTATATTTTTCTACTTCACAAACCCATAGATCTGCAAGTCTATCTTCAAATACATTACCTACTTTACTATTCTGTACACGACGGCAGGCATAGACATCTCCTGTAGGAAGAATTGTAAGATGGCCGCTACCACAATGACATCCACCATAAATCATACCTTTTTCTGCAGTATCAGGAATCTTGAATTCTCCTGTTTCATATTCATATAAAGTCCAAAGGTGATCCTTCTTATTAAAATAAGTCTGACATCCTTTTGCCTCATACTCTTTAAACTTCTTATCACACTCTGCAAGCAACTGACGATAACGAAGAGGTTCAATATTAACATCCTTCTCTTCACTTGTAGGACAATAACGTGCAAAAGCATAAATATTTGTACCTGCTTCTACGACTGCATCAATAATACCAGGTACTTCATCAATATTAGTTCCTGAAACAGTTGTCATTACTACAGAACGGATACCTGCACGATTAATACATCCGATCTTTTCTAGTGTGATATCAAAGCTTCCAGGTTTTCTAAACCAATCATGTGTTTCTCTTAACCCATCAATAGACAACTGGTATTTTTCACAGCCATATTCTTTTAATTTGTGGCATACATCATCATTTAAATGAAATGGATTACCAAGAATTGTGAAAGGAATAGAATGTTTCTTAAGTAGTTCTAATAGCTTCCAGAAATGAGGATGAAGAATAGGATCTCCACCTGTAATATAGAAATAAGGATAACGGTGGTAACTTTCACAGAAATCTAAACAATTATAGAATGTTTCCTCCATCTGATCCCAGTTCATACTATCAAGCACCTTATTGCAGTTCTCCGAAAAAATATAACAATGTTTGCATCTCTGATCACATTCATCAGTAATATGCCATTGAAAAGAAAAGTATCGTCTCATATTTGTATCCTCCTCATATTTCGTATTTCTAAAGAAACACACATTGTTGTTTCCTTGGAAATACGTCCCAGATTATTCTGGGACATACTCATTACTTATCACCTGCGCCACAAGCTGTACCACAAGCAGCTGGTTTGTCATCAGCGCCACATGCTGCAGGTTTATCGCCTGCACCACATGCTGTACCACAAGCAGCTGGTTTATCGCCTGCACCACATGCAGTTGATGGAGCAGCTGTATTTTCATTCCAGTCTGCAATATTTGAAAGAGCCATTGTTGTTACCTCCTTTATAGATTCAGCGAGCCATTACTCTCTGTAGTTCCTATTTTAAATAGAATGAGTAATTCCACAAGTACGCACAATATTGTGGTATAGTTACCTCAAAGTAACTAATGATCATAACTTGAATAATAAAAAATCCAATAGTATACTAAAGATACTATTGGAGGATTGATTCATATGAGCGAGAAGACAAAAGAGTTGCCTGCATGTCCTGTAGAAACAACACTCACTTTAATTGGAAATAAGTGGAAAGTACTAATTATGAGAGATCTGCTTACTGGCACAAAACGTTTTGGTGAATTAAAGAAATCTCTTAGATCCGTTTCACAAAAAGTACTTACAGCACAGCTTCGTGCTATGGAAGAGGATGGACTTATTCATAGAGAAGTGTATGCGGAAGTACCTCCTAGAGTTGAATATTCGTTGACTGAATTAGGTTGGAGTTTAAAACCCATTCTAGATGCTATGGTCATCTGGGGTAACAATTATAAAAATCAAGCATAAGAAAAACGACCGCGAGGTCGTTTTCCTTATTTCATCAATTCTTGTGTATGTACTAATTGTGCATAAGCACCATCTTTTTCTAACAATTCATGATGCGTTCCTAATTCAATGATTCTTCCTTCATCAATAACCGCAATACGGTTTGCATTCTTGACTGTAGATAAACGATGCGCAATCACAATTGTAGTACGTCCTTGAGATAACTTATCAAATGTTTCCTGAATCTTTGCTTCAGTGACACTATCTAATGCACTTGTTGCTTCATCTAGAATAAGGACTGGTGGATTCTTTAAGAAGATTCTGGCGATAGAGATACGCTGTTTCTGTCCACCAGATAATAATACACCACGTTCTCCTACATTGGTTTCAAAACCATCAGGCATTTCCATGATATCATCATAGATTTCTGCAAGCTTGGCTGCTTCAATAATATCTTCCATTGTCGCATCTAATTTACCATAACGGATATTTTCCGCAATACTATCCGCAAATAAGAAGACATCCTGTGAAACAACACCGATGTTGTTATGGAGTGATGTTTGAGTAACATCTCTGACATCATGACCATCTACTAAGATAGATCCTTTTGTGACATCATAGAATCTAGGAATCAGCTGAGATAAAGTTGTTTTACCTCCTCCTGATGATCCGACTAAGGCAAGTGTTTCACCTGGATGAATATGTAGATCAACATCTGTGAGGATATCTCTGTCTTCTTCATACGCAAAGCTGACATGATCAATATCAATCTGTCCAGTTACATCTGTAAGTTCCATTGCATCAGGACGATCTTCTAATTGAGGTTTTGTATTAAGTAGTTCTACAAAACGATGGAGACCTGCAGTTCCATTCGCAAATAATTCCGCAAAGTTAGATAATTTACGGACTGGATTCACAAATGTAGAGACATATAAACTAAAAGTAATCAAATCAATTGTATCCATCTTACCCTGCATAATAAGAGCACCACCTACCGCAATAACGATGAGTGATAATGTACACATGAAGAATTCCATAATCGCATTAAAGCGACCCATCGCTTTATGGAACTGCTTCTTAGATGTCTTATATGTATCATTGGATGTATTGAACTTCTGCTGTTCAATTGTTTCATTCGCAAAGGCCTTGGCTGTTTTCATACCAGTAAGTCCTGATTCGATATCAGTATTGATGACTGCAACTTTCTGTTTAACACGAATTGAAGCTTCACTCATAGAGTGACGTGATTTCCATACGACAAGTATGAAAACAGGAATCATAATCGCAATGACTAAAGCTAAACGCCATTCGATTGTGAACATGATAATAATAGAACCGATAATAGTGACTGTAGAGATAAATAAGTCTTCTGGTCCATGGTGCGCAAGTTCTGTAATGTCAAATAAATCAGTTGTTAGACGGCTCATTAATTGTCCAATACGGTTATTATCAAAATAACCATAGCTTAATGACTGCATATGTTCAAATAAGTCCTTACGCATATCTGCTTCTACAAGAATACCAAATGTATGCCCATAATAACAAATTATATAAGTAAAGAATGAACGTACTAAATATGCGAATAAGAAGATGATCATGACCATCCAGAATGTTTTATAAATACTATTTGGTAGTAATGTATACATACACCATCTAGAAACAAACGGAAAAGCGAGATCAATTAAAGAAATCATTAACGCACATGCAAGGTCTAAGAAGAATAAACGACGATGTGGTTTAAAGTAAGATATAAATGTTTGAAAATCAGTTTTTTGTTTCATAGTGATCCTCCCTCGGATTATTATGACATATTTTAAACTTAAAGTAACTCATAATGTTTCAAAGCTTTATAGATTCCTTCATTATCCACTGTATCAGTGATATAAGTAGCCTGTTGTTTTAAGACATCGACACCATTTCCCATCGCAATACGCACACCTGCTTCTCTAAACATCGCCTGATCATTATAGCCATCACCAAACGCATAAGCATCTTCTTTAGTGAGTGAGAAATAATCTATGATATACTTAATTGCATGTCCCTTATCAAAGATAAGGGTAGACGTATCACATGAACCAGTACCTCCATGATCATTAATAATACGATCATCTTTAAAAGCTTCTATCATTGTATCTCTCTTTTGTAGCGTATCATAGAAGAAGTCACATGTATAATAAGTCCCTTCTTCATCTTTAATATGTTCTTCACCATACTCTTTCTTAATATGTTTTAATACATCCCCTTCTAAATGATAAGGAGTAGAGAATGTATCAGAGACAAAGAGTCCTCCACATCCTAGATCATCTAGCTTCTTTTTTAGTTCTTCTACTTCATCTTGTGTAAATGGAACACCATGAAGCTTCTTTCCCTTATAACTGATATAGCGACCATTACATGAAATAATACCTGAAACGAGTTTTCCAAATAACTTCTCTGCATAATAAGGTGCACGCCCTGTACAGATAAATGTATCATAGCCCTTCTCTTTTAATGCGACTAATGCTTTCTTATTAGATTCTGGAATATGTCCATGAATAGCCAATGTTCCATCAATATCAAAAAATAATACCTTATTCATCATCTATTCCTCCTTGTTTCTATTCTATCAAAAAAATCAGAAGAGATTAATGTCCCTTCTGATTTCTATATGCATAGTATTTTAATTGTGTCTTCACTTTATGACTGATACATACAAACCCTAGTGAACACAATATCACAAGTATATCTCTCATCATATATGTACCTCCTAGTTAGGATATACTAACTATATACAATTTAAGAGAAATATGCAAATGATTTATCTTGTGAATATTGTACAGTCTGAGATATGTGTATCTTCTTCCTGTAGATGATAGATAATCTGACTCACTACATAATAACCATTATTCACAAAGATTTCGATAATACCTTCATCATAATAGATATCTAAGTCACACTGACCATTTAAGACAGGTGTCTTATGCACATTATATAAATCATCATTATTCACAGAAACTGCTGTACGATCTACGACTAACTGATCATCAATATAAGAAATCTTCACACCACCTAAAGTGATTGTTTCATTGTCTTCTAATGTTGTTTTCATTAAGAAAGGTTCATCAAAGTCGATTGTTTCTGTTTGATGCACAAATGTATTTTTAATAAGTGGATGAACATCCTGATATACATGACCATCTTTATAAGATAAGTGACGAGGCATTGTGAATAAACCAATCCATTCTTCCCCTTCTAATACTTCCTTCATTCTCATCCAGCCTAAGATTGTACGTTTATTGTTTTCATCCAAGAATGTCTGAGGGGCATAGAAATCAAAGCCATAGTCAATAAACATAAGGTCTCCTGCCTTAGACATTGTACATGTTTCTTCATCAAAATTGACTGGCATAATAGCCGCATTACTATTAGGACGTGGATAACCATCTAGGTTTTCTGGTGAGAAGACTAAGAAGTATTGTCCATCACATTCAAATAGATCAGGACATTCCCACATGTTTCCAATATCAGGATCAGTATATCTATTCTTATAAGTAAATGTCATACCATCTTCACTTTCATAGAATAATACTTCACCATCAAAATCATCACCATGAGGAATCTTACTTCCTAGAATCATATAAACATGTCCATTCTTACCTAACCAGACTTTAGGATCTCTTGTATGTTGTAGATGTCCTAAAGAAGGATCAGTAATCACATCGACGACCTTATATTTTGCGTCTTTATTATTGAAGTGATATCCATCATCACTAATGAGTAATGCCTGTGATGCGATTAAGTCATCCTTAATAAGTGGCTTATGGATATATTCAGGGTTTTCAATACGATACTTAATAGCTGTGTAATATAAATACATCTTGCCATTATAGTTTAATGCAGAACCTGAGAAGATTCCATTTCTGTCATAATCCTTAGAAGGATATAACGCAATTGGGAGATGCTTGAAATTCATAAAGTCTTTAGTGACTGCATGTCCCCAATGCATTGTGCCCCATGATGTATCATATGGGAAATGCTGGTAGAAGATATGATATTCTCCATTAAAGTAGTTTAGCCCATTAGGATCATTGATCCAGTTTCTAGGTGCTGTAAAGTGTATTTTTGGTCTCATTATATTATTCCTCCATCTCTATACTATTATAATGAAATCGGTCACACATTCAATAAAAAAGAAGCACTTGCATACTTCTTAATACTCATATTTCTTGAGTTCACAATTCTTAATCCCAAAGGCTGAGAATTCATCATTGGTCATATCATGGAAATAAGATTCAATAATACGAGAGATACCATTATGAGCAACTAAGAGATACACATGTTCCTCATCTTTCTTCACATCATCTAATAAACTATAGATACGATGCGCAAGATGCAACATTGTTTCTCCTCCCTCAAAAGAATTCACAAAACATGTCTTTGCCTGTTTGAATTCTTCCCCATTTCTAGGTGTCGATTCATATTTTCCGAAGTTCTGTTCCTTAAGTCTTAATTCTTCTCTTGCTGGTATACCTGTGATCTCTGCAATATGTAAGGCCGTATCCTTTGCACGACTTAAAGGTGAATAAAGAATTTGATCTATGTGAATATGATTATCTCTAATATATTGTCCAAGCTCAAGAGCCTGCTTATGTCCTAGATCTGTTAAGGCAATGTCCGTTGCCCCACATATCTTATTTTCTACATTCCAGATAGTCTGACCATGACGTGTAAAATAGAAATGTCCCATTACTTTAAAGCCTCATCAAAGACACGTTTGAAGTTTGCCTTGATTGAATCATAATCATCCTGGATTGTACATTCAAATAACTTCTCATTTCCAATAAATAAAGAAGGTACTGCATAATAGTTATAGTTTTCAGCTAAAGCGACATTTTCACTCTCTTCAATCTGTTCTATATCTAATGACTTATATTCAGGATTTTCTACCATTAATTCTTTCATTGCCTTTTCTGCTTTCTTACAGAATGGACACTCTTCTAAATAAAACATTGTGATCTTTTTCATACACATTCCTCACTTTCATACCTCTATTATTCTCTTTTTTATATCATTTATCAACTTATTTGACTTAAATGTAAGTGCTTAGTATTTTAGTTTTAACTTCAAATTAGTATATTTGTTATACAATTATGGCCGATTTGTCACTTTTACCCCTTATACATTTGATTTTTAAAATCAAAGGTCTATAATGCAAGTCAAGGAATAGTTTGATATTCCAAGTAGTAAAAAGGAGAATGATATGAAATCTAATGTTTCAAATCTAGTCAGAGACGCATTAATGTTAGGAGTTCTCATCTGTTTATCACAGATATCTGTCGCATTACCTACAGCTGTTCCTATCACATTGCAGACCCTGGCCATCTATCTCATTGCGTGTCTTATGACACCAAACCATGCATTCTATACAGTGCTTTGTTATTTGATTATGGGAGCTATTGGTCTTCCAGTATTTAGTAATTTTAGTAGTGGTATGGGTGCTCTTATAGGTCCAACAGGAGGCTTCTTATTCAGTTTTCCTATTATGGCATTAGTGATGAGTACTATTATTACTCATGACCGTTCAGTTAAGGGACATATTCTTGCCATGATTATTGGAACAGCTATTACTTATGGACTTGGAAGTATTTACTTCATGTATACAATGAAAGCTGCACTTCTAAGTACATTAATGACTTGTGTATTCCCATTCTTACTTGGTGATGCATTAAAGATTGCAGTAAGCTGCATGATCGCATTGAAATTAGAAAAGATTGTATTAAAAAAGACAGTATTGTCATAAGGAGGATATAAACATGACAACATTTGATAAGGTAAAAGATATTATTGTAGATTCACTTAGCTGTGATGAAGAACAGGTAACATTAGAAGCATCTTTAAAGGATGATCTTGATGCAGATTCATTAGATGCCGTTGAATTAATCATGGCTGTAGAAGATGAATTCGATGTACAGATTCCTGATGAAGAAGCTAACAAAATGGCTACTGTAAAGGACATTGTTGATTACTTAGAAGCAAATGCTTAATTTTTTAAATAAATAGTTTGAATTTCAAAGAAAGAAGGTTTTCTATGGATTTAGTCAGAGAGTTGATGGAAGCTTTTGAACAAGCTGATATCGATAAGATGAAAATTGAAATGGAAGGCGTGAAACTTGAACTTGAAAAGAGTCAACAGGTGCAGGTAACTGCACCTGTCACTGTATCTAGTGAAAGTGCGCCTGTTGTTGTACAAGAAGTTAAGGAAGAAAAACCAGTTATTAGTGGTACAGAAGTAAAGGCCCCTCTTGTAGGTGTTTATTATTCTTCTCCTTCCCCAGATGATCAGCCTTTTGTCAAGGAAGGGTCAAAAGTCACTAAGGGACAGACATTATGTATTATTGAAGCCATGAAGGTGATGAATGAAATCAAAGCACCTGTAGATGGTACTGTCCGTTCTCTATTAGTGAAGGATGAAGAATTAGTGAGCTTTGATCAGACTTTAATGATCATCGAGGAATAGTATGTTTAAGAAGATTTTAATTGCGAATCGTGGAGAAATCGCTGTTCGTATTATTCGTGCATGTAAAGAGATGGATATTTTAACAGTAGCCATTTATTCTACGGCTGATCAGAATGCATTACATGTACAGTTAGCAGATGAAGCAGTATGTGTCGGTGGTCCTAAGAGTGCTGATAGTTATTTAAATAAGGAAGCGATTATTACTGCAGCTGTTGAGACAGGATGTCAGGCTATTCATCCAGGTTTTGGTTTTTTATCTGAAAATAGTGATTTTGCAAGACTTGTAGAGACTTGTGGCCTTAAGTTTATTGGTCCTAAGGGTGATGTTATTGATGCATTAGGTAATAAGTCTAAGGCAAGAGAAATGATGATTGAAGCAGGTGTTCCTGTAGTTCCAGGATCTAATGGTTCAGTCAATACATATGAAGAATTAAAAGAAGTTGTGAATGAAATTGGTTATCCTGTGCTTATTAAAGCAAGTGCTGGTGGTGGAGGTCGTGGTATGCGTAAGGCCTTTAGTGAAGATGAACTAGAGAATGCCTTTATGACTGCCAAGGCAGAAGCCAAAGCATGTTTTGGGGATGATGATATGTATGTGGAGAAGCTTGTATTGAATCCTAAGCATATTGAGTTCCAGATTCTCGCAGATGAACATGGCAATGTCATTCATTTAGGTGAGAGAGACTGTTCTATTCAAAGACGTAATCAGAAGATGATAGAAGAAGCACCATGTAAGGTACTTGATGCATCTTTACGTTTAAAAATGGGTGAATCTGCAGTCAAAGCTGCACAGGGTGCTGGTTATACCAATGCTGGAACTGTTGAGTTTGTTTTAGATGAACACAACAACTATTACTTTATTGAGATGAATACGCGTATTCAGGTTGAACATCCTATTACTGAAATGGTCACTGGTATTGATCTTATTAAGCAGCAGATTCGTATTGCATCAGGTTTACCTTTAAGCTTTAAACAGGAAGATATTAGTTTACAGGGTCATTCTATTGAATGTCGTATTAATGCGGAAGATCCCTTCCATAACTTTAGACCATGTCCTGGTCAGGTGAACTTCATGCATTTACCTGGAGGACCAGGTGTTCGAGTGGATACGATGTTATATACAGGTTATACGCTCCCTACTCAATATGATTCAATGGTCGCAAAAGTGATTGTCCATGCTCCTACTCGATTAGAAGCAATTAAGCGTATGAGACGCGCTTTAAGTGAGCTTGTAATTGAAGGCATTACCACAAACCAGACATTACAGTTCTATATCCTACATCAGCCTGATTATATTAAAGGACATTTTAATACAAGCTTTATTGAAACACATTTAGATGAGATGGTGAGTGAAAATGGATAGTATCTGGAAGAAAAGAAAACAACAATTACAGGACTTTCGTCGTTATTTAAATAAGGACAACAAAGTCAAGAAACAGGAAGTGCCTGATGGTTTATATCAGGCATGTCCTAATTGTAATAGTACAATTCGTACACTTGATTTAAAGAATCATTTACAGGTATGTCCACAGTGTGGTCATCACCTCTTTATTGATGCTTATGCGCGTTTAGATGCGTTGTTTGATCATGGTAAATATAAGGAATACTACACTTCTATGAAATCAGGAAATCCATTAGGATTCCCTGGTTATGAAGAAAAACTTGAGAAGTATGAATATAAGACAGGATTACATGATGGTGTTGTTGTCGCGGGTGGTCGTATTGATCATATGCGCACAATTGTCGTTGTGATGGATCATCGTTTTATGATGGCTTCTATGGGTAGTGTAGCAGGTGAAAAGATTACACGAGCCATTGAAATGGCAACAAGAAAGAAATTACCTTTAATTATTTTTACATCAAGTGGTGGTGCAAGAATGCAGGAAGGCATCTTCTCTTTAATGCAGATGGGTAAAACATGTGCTGCATTAAAACGTCATTTAGATGCTGGACTTCTTTATATTTCTTATTTAACACACCCTACTACAGGTGGTGTTACTGCATCATTCGCAATGTTAGGTGATATTAATATCGCAGAACCAGAAGCTTTAGTTGGTTTTGCAGGACCTAGAGTTATTGAAAGTACAATGAAAACAAAGCTACCTGAAGGATTCCAGCGTGCTGAATTCTTAGAAGATCATGGCTTTGTAGATATGATTGTGGAACGTGAGAAGATGCGTGACACATTGGCTTTATTATTACGTATGCATGCATAAGGAGGAATTATGTCTTTAAAGGAAAAGGAAGAAAAGATTGCAGAGCTAGAAAAGAAGCTTGCAGTCATTAAGAATGATAGAGAAATAGATTCCAGTAAGATTGAAGAAACAATCAATGATTATAAGAAAGAGACATATTCACATCTTTGTGCATATGATCGTGTTTATCTTGCGAGAAAGCCTGAACGTTCTCATATTCATGAGTTTATTGATCATGTGTTTGATGATTTCATAGAAATGCGTGGAGATCGTTATTTCAAGGATGATCAGGCAATTGTCGGTGGTATTGGGATGTTTAATAACATGCCAGTCACAATTATTGGACATCAAAAAGGAAGAAGTCTAGATGATAACCTTAAGTGTCAGTTTGGTATGGCAAGTCCTGAAGGGTATCGTAAAGGAATGCGTTTAATGAAACAGGCAGAGAAGTTCCATCGTCCTATTATTACTTTTATTGATACACCGGGTGCTTATCCTGGTATTAGTTCTGAAGAGAATGGGATTGGTGAAGCAATCGGTCAGAGTTTAATGATGATGAGTGATTTAAAGGTACCTATTATTGTGATTATTACTGGTGAAGGAGGAAGTGGTGGTGCTTTAGCCCTCAGTATTGGTGATCACTTAGCTATGTTAGAAAATGCGGTTTATTCTGTTTTATCTCCTGAAGGTTTTGCATCTATTCTTTGGAAGGATGTAAAGGGAGAACGTATTGAGGAAGCATGTGAAGTCATGAAGATGACAGCTGAAGATTTATATCATTATGGAATTATTGATGAAATCATCAAGGAACCTCTTGGTGGAATGACGACTAATCCTGCAGCTGTATATAGAAATATACGTAAAGTTGTTAGAGAACAGTTAGATATTCTCGTACCAATGGATGTAAATACTTTAATACGTAAGAGATATAACAGATATCGTAAGATTGGAGAATGGAAGAATGGATAAGGGTATTTCTATCATCAACACAGGATATTATGTACCAGAGAATATCCTTACAAATGATGATCTATCAAGAATGGTTGATACGAGTGATGAGTGGATTTACCCCCGCACTGGTATCAAGAAACGTCATATATGTAAAGATGAAACACTTGTAGATATGGCCTATAAGGCATCTTTAAAGGCATTAAACAACATCAATAAAGAAGATATTGGAATCATTATCGTGGCGACAATGTCTTCTTCCTATAATACCCCTTCTATTGCCTGTCTCTTACAGGAACGTTTAGGTTTAAAAAATGATGTATTTGCGTTTGATTTAAACGGGGCATGTAGTGGATTTGTCTATGCGTTATCAGTGGCACGTTCATTACTTCATGCAGGTGATAAGCGTTATGCCCTAGTAATAGGTGCTGAACAGTTATCAAATCTAATTGACTGGAAAGATCGTACAACATGCATCTTGTTTGGTGATGGAGCCGGTGCTGTTGTCGTAGAGAAAGAAAATAAGTTATTTGTGGACTATCAAGGATCAGAAGGCAATGAAGAAGTGCTTTATGGTTTAAAGAATGATTATTTACATATGGAAGGTAAAGAAGTATTTAAGTTTGCGACAAGAGTTCTTCCTATGTGTATAGAGAAAGTATTAGAGAAAGCATCACTGACTAAAGATGATATAGATTACTTTGTGGTGCATCAGGCGAATGAAAGAATTATTCGTCATGTTTATAAGAAAATGAAAGTAACATCAGATAAGTTTTATCTGAATGTCGATGAATATGGTAATACATCTGCTGCAAGTATTCCTCTTGTACTTGGAGAGATGAATGAAAAGAAGTTATTAAAAAGAGGTATGAAGATACTCTGTGTTGGTTTTGGTGCAGGACTGACTTATGGTGCCAATCTGATAGAGTGGTAAGGAGAAGACTATGTGGTTAAATGAAACTTTAAAGATTAAATACCCTCTTATTCAGGGTGGTATGGCTAATATTGCGACAGGTGCTTTTGCGGCAGCTGTATCTAATGCAGGTGGTTTAGGACTTATTGCAGGAGGAGGAATGTCTCCTGATATGTTAAGAGAGAATATCCGTGAAGCAAAGAAATTGACTGATAAACCTTTTGGTGTGAACTTGATGTTATTACATCCACAGGCTGCTGAAATGGCTGATATTGTGGTAGAAGAACATGTTCCTGTAGTAACAACTGGAGCTGGTAATCCCGGTATTTATATTAAGAAATGGAAAGAAGCAGGTATTATTGTGATGCCTGTAGTACCTAGTGTGGCCCTTGCGAAACGTATGGAAAGAGCGGGTGTCGATGCCGTTATTGCGGAAGGGACTGAATCTGGTGGTCATGTCGGGGAACTCACTACTATGGCTTTAGTACCACAGGTAAAGGCTGCAGTGAATATTCCTGTGATTGTCGCAGGTGGTGTTGCGAGTGGTAAACAGCTTCTTGCAGCTGTTGCACTTGGTGCTGATGGTGTACAGGTTGGTACTATTCTTCTTGCAAGTCATGAGTGTCCTATTCATCAAAACTATAAAGATGCAATCATCAAGGCAAAGGATACTGATACAACAGTGACTGGACGTATTGCAGGAACTCCTGTACGTATCTTAAAGAATAAGATGGCACGTACTTATATTAAGAAAGAAAAAGAAGGTGCCGAAATGATGGAACTAGAAAAGTATACATTAGGTTCTTTAAAACGTGCTGTATTTGAAGGTGATGTAGATACTGGTTCTTTAATGAGTGGTCAGGTTGCTGGTATGGTACATGAAGAAAGAAGTTTAAAAGAAATCATTGAAGGTTTGTTTAATGAATATGAAGAAGAAAAGAAACGTGTGATGGAGGTTCATCTATGAAAATAGGATCACATACTTTATCTCTCCCTTTAATTCAGGGAGGAATGGGTGTTGGTGTTTCTCTTAGTTCTTTAGCTGGAAATGTCGCTAAGAAAGGCGCAATGGGTGTTATTTCTACAGCCCAGATTGGTTTTAAGAAACCTTCTTTTCTTAAAGATACTAAAAAAGCAAATCTAGAAGCGATTGATGAAGAAATCAAACGTGCTAAAGAGATATCAAATAATAATGGTATGGTGGCAGTGAATGTCATGGTTGCCTTAAGTGATTATGAACAGCATGTCAAACAAGCTGTTCAAAGTGGTGTAGATGCGATTATTTCTGGGGCTGGTCTTCCTTTAAAGCTTCCTGAATATGTGGATGAAAAGACTGCGATTGCGCCTATTGTCTCTTCTGGTAAAGCTGCACGTTTGATCTTAAATAAATGGAAACGTCAATATGATCGTACAGCTGACTTTATTGTGATTGAAGGATATAAAGCAGGTGGACATCTTGGATTCAAGAAAGAAGAACTATTAGAGAATACATGTGCTTCTCTAAAGGATATCTTGAAGGATGTTAAAGAAGTTGTGAAAGGCTTTGAAGAGCTATTTAATCATTCTATTCCAGTATTTGTCGCAGGTGGTATTTATACTAACGATGATATTAAAGAAATGTTAGAAGCGGGTGCTGATGGTGTTCAGATGGGAACACGTTTTATTGGTACTTATGAATGTGATGCTTCTATGGAGTATAAGAATTATTTTATTAATGGTAAGAAGGAAGATATCAAGATTGTACAGTCTCCTGTAGGTATGCCAGGACGCGCATTTATGACACCTTTTATGGAAAAGACACATCCTATTAAGAGATGTTTTAGATGTATTGCGAGCTGTGATATGAAGTCTATTCCTTATTGTATTACTCAGGCTTTAATTAATGCGGTAAATGGTGATTGTCAGAATGGTCTCGTATTTACTGGCACAAACGGATATCGCATTGACAAGCTTGTACATGTAAGTGATCTGATTGATGAATTAATGGAGGGTATTGTATGAAACTCGGTTTTATCTATGCAGGACAAGGAACACAGTATGTAGGTATGGGACAGTCTTTTTATGAAAATGATGAAGACTGTCAAAACCTATTAGATAATGTAAAGTTAGATTTTGATTTAAAGGATATCATGTTTAATAGTGATGAAAAGACTATTAGTACGACACGTTTTACTCAGCCTGCCATGGTGGCAGTAGCCAATATGGCGACTCTTCTTTTAAAGAAGAATGGGATTACACCTGATTATGTATGTGGTTTATCTTTAGGTGAATATAGTGCTTTAAGTGCTGCAGGTGTATTTGATCCTGAAACAGCAATCCAGGTTGTAAGAGAAAGAGGTCTCGCAATGGAAAAGGCCGCTGAAGGTGTTGAGAGCGCCATGATGGCTATTCTTGGACTTGAACGTGAGCCATTACTTGATATTTGTGAGAGCTGTGATGGGTATGTTTCTATTGCGAACTATAACTGTCCTGGACAATTAGTTATTGCAGGAGAAAAGAAAGCAGTAGAAGAAGCAGGTCAGAAGGCATTAGACAATGGTGCAAGAAGAGCTGTGCCTTTAAATACAAGTGGTCCTTTCCATACAAAGTTATTAAAGGATGCTAGCACAAGACTTCATGAAGTATTTAAAGATATGACATTCCATGAAATGAATGTACCTGTTATTTTCAATTGTACCGGTAAGGAATTAGAAGATTGCAGCGTACAAGAGATGTTAGAAAAACAGGTCATGAGTCCTGTCTATTTTGAAGATAGTATTCGTACTATGATTGATCATGGTGTGGATACAATTATAGAGATTGGACCTGGTAAGGTATTAAGCGGTTTTGTCCGTAAGATTGATAGAAAGATCAAGACATATCAGGTAGAAGATATGGCTTCTTTACAGAAGTGTGTGGAGGCAATCAATGAAACTAAGCAATAAGGTAGCCCTTGTCACTGGGGGATTGAAAGGTATTGGACGTGCAACAGTGATGGAACTTGCAAGTCAGGGTGCAGATATTGCGTTAAATTATCGTGCAAGTGAAAAAAATAAAGTATTAGCTGAAGAATTAGTGAAAGAACTTAAAGAGCTTGGTAGAGATGTATTATGTGTTGAAGGTGATATTTCTCATGAAGAAGATGTAGAAAACATCTTTAAGAGTATCAAGAAGTATTTTGGACATCTTGATATTCTTGTGAATAATGCAGGGATTACTAGAGACCAGTTAATCTTAAGAATGAAGACTGAAGATTTTGATGCAGTTATTAATACAAATCTTAAAGGGACTTATTTATGTATGAAACAGGCAAGTCGTTTAATGATGAAACAGAAGTCTGGTCATATTATTTCTTTATCTTCTGTCGTTGGTGTGATGGGTAATGCAGGACAGGTCAACTATGCCGCAAGTAAAGCAGGTGTCATTGGTATGACAATGTCTCTTGCAAGAGAATTAGGTCCTAGAGGTGTGACTGTGAATGCGGTAGCACCTGGATTTATTGAAACAGACATGACAGAAGTATTAAGTGATGAAGTAAAGGAAGGTTTAAAGGCATCTATTCCTTTAGGTACACTTGGACATGTAGAAGATGTTGCCAAGACAATCGCCTTTCTCGCAAGTGATGATGCAAAGTATATTACAGGACAGACCATCCATGTAGATGGTGGAATGGCTATGTAAGGAGGAGCTTATGACAAAACGTAGAGTAGTAGTAACAGGTATAGGAACTATTAATCCTATTGGACATAATGTAGAAGAAACATGGAAGTCTATTGAAGAAGGGAAATGTGGTATTGCGCCTATTTCTTTATTTGATACAACAGATATGAAAGTGACTCTTGCAGGTGAAGTCAAAGACTTTGATGTGACAAAGTATATTGATAAGAAAGAAGCGAAAAAGATGGACCGCTTTATCCAGATGGGTATGATAGCAGCTAAAGAGGCAATGGAAGATAGTAAACTTGATATCAACAACATTGATTCTCATCGTTTTGGTGTCATTGTATCAAGTGGTATTGGTGGTTTAGGTTCTATTGAAAAGAACTATCAGACAGGTGCTAAACGTGGTTTTGATAGAGTATCACCTTTCTTTATTCCTATGACTATTTCTAACTTAGCAGCAGGTCATATTGCGATTGCATACCATGCACAAGGGTTATGTACATGCCCAGTGACTGCATGTGCAGGTGGTACAAATGCGATTGGTGATGCATTTAGAAATATTCGTGATGGTTATCAGGATGTAATGATTGCAGGTGGATGTGAAGCATCTGTCACACCTTTAGGTATTGGTGGATTTACTTCTATGAAGGCTTTAAGTGATGCCACTGATCCTAACCGTGCCTCTATTCCTTTTGATAAAGAAAGAAATGGATTCGTCATGGGTGAAGGCGCTGGTATTCTTATTCTTGAAGAATTAGAACATGCCTTAAAGAGAGGTGCACATATTTATGGTGAAATGACTGGTTATGGCGTGAGCTGTGATGCCCATCATATTACTGCCCCACTTCCTAATGGTGAAGGTGGTGCCTATGCCATGCAGAATGCATTAGATGATGCAGGAATTAGTTATGATGTAATTGATTATATTAATGCGCATGGTACTTCTACTCATTTAAATGATTTATGTGAAACAGAAGCGATTAAATCAGTATTTAAGGAACATGCATATAAGCTTGCAGTAAGTTCTACTAAAGGTCATACAGGACATTGTTTAGGGGCTGCAGGGGGGATTGAAGCTGTACTATCAGTATTAGCCTTAAAACATGGTTTTATTCCTCCTACTTTAAATTATCAGGTAAAGGATGAAGAATGTGATTTAAATGTAGTACCTAACAAGGGTGTTAAGAAAGATCTACATTATGTAATGAGTAATTCATTAGGTTTTGGTGGACATAATGCTAGTATTATATTCAAGGAGTATGACAATGGAACTAAATAGTAATGAAATTGCGAAGATTAATCCTCATCGTTATCCTTTTGCGCTTGTAGATCGTATTACTGATTATAAGCCAGGAGAATATGCGAAGGGTATTAAGTGTGTCAGTGTGAATGAAATGCAGTTTATGGGGCATTTCCCTGAGCATCATGTGATGCCAGGTGTATTGATTGTAGAAGCTTTAGCACAGACTGGATGTATTGCGATATTAAGTCAGGAAGAACATCAGGGTAAGATTGTCTTCTTTGCTGGAATCAATAAATGTAAGTTTAAAGGACAAGTCATTCCTGGAGATGTGATGGAATTAGAATGCACACTTACAAGAATGAGAGGGAAAATCGGTATTGGTGAAGCCAAAGCAACAGTCAATGGAAAAACTGTTGTACAGGCTGAACTCACTTTTGCGATTAGTGACTAATGAAATATATAGAATTTGAAGAAATTGATTCTACTAATACGTATATTCATGATCATTATCAGGAATTAGATGATGATACAATTGTCCGTGCACATTATCAAACTCATGGCCGAGGACGTTCTAATCATATCTGGGAGGCAGATAAGAATGCACAGCTTCTCTTTAGTTATTATATGAAGCAGAACATTGATCCTTTAAAGGTGTCTGCCATTATGGCTTATGCGATTGTGACAGTACTTAGAATGAAGCAGATTAATGCATTTATTAAGTGGCCCAATGATATATATGTAAACAACAAGAAAATAGCTGGAATTCTTGTAGAAACGATTTATGAAAATACTTTACAGGGTATTATTATTGGGACTGGTTTGAATGTAAATAAAGGACCTTATTATTCTTTATCCGATGTCATTGATCAAGATATTGATCAAGAAAAGCTGATGTTGAATATTATTGACACATTCAAGAATATGCTTCATATGCCTTTTGTATCTTTACTTGAAGGTATGAATCGTCATTCTTATTTAAAAGGTAAGACAATTCCTTATAAAGAGTATGGTTTAGTGAAATTTCTTTATTTAGATGAGAATTGTCATCTTGTGATAGAGGATGAAAACAAGAAAAAGCATACGATTCTTTTGAATGAATTATCATTAGGTCGTGTATAATTAGGCTTCTCAAATATGTATTAAAATTGTAGAATAGAGTCAAGGAGTGGAATTATGGACGCAAAAAAGAATAATTTAATGGATTCTATTAATACAGTTTTTAAACTCGCTATTAAAGTACAGGAAGATTATATTAAGTATAGTCCTTTTCCTGAATTATCAATGAATGAAATGCATATTATAGAAGCTGTAAGTAAGCAGCAATTCCCTACTATGACAAATGTCGCAAAGACATTAAGAGTTACTGTAGGCACATTAACTACTAATGTAAAGACTATTGTGAATAAAGGTTTTCTTACAAGAGAACGTTCTTCTGCAGATCATCGTGTGACATATCTACGTATTACTGATAAAGGATATCAGGCATTAGTGGTACATAATCAGTTTCATAAGGAGTTATCTGAACTTTATAGTCAGCATATTCCTGATGAAAAGATTGGCTGGGTATATGATACAATAGAGACCGTGATAGAAGACTTAAAGGAATATCAGAAAAACCTAACTAAATAATATAACCCCCTATAGAAGGTGTAATTCTTCTATAGGGGGTTTTCTTATACTTATTTTCTTAAATCATAACACTTATATAAAAGAGAAATTAATTCATCCTTATTTGTTGCTTGTACACCAATAGCTTTTAAATCTACATTTTCATCTATCATTGCAGACAAAAACATCTCCATATCTTTCTTGATTTCATCACTAAGTATCACTCTTGTGTTAGGTGTAACCAATTGAGCCAATCGAAATACATCATTTTTGTGTTTCTTAATATTCTTGCTGTCAATATGTTCACCACATAACCTTCGTTCTGTCAAATCTAACCACGCTTTAGCTTTAAATGCAATTAAACATAATGGGCTGAGAACTGGTACGCCATTAATAATTAACTGTCCACCTTTTAATAATTCATAATAATCTTTATTCAAAAGAATAGCGGATAAACTTGATACCTCTTCATCAATTGGTAAAGGTGTAAGAATTGAATCGTTATCTAAAATAATATAATCTGGATTTCTTGAAAATATCTCTATCATATATGGATATTGCTTACTTTTAGGACAACTAAATCTATAAAACTGTGCCTTACCTGTACTTTTATTCAAATGTGAATACTTAGCTTCTTTAATATACTCCCAAAATTTCCTACCAAATTCAACTGTTATAGACTCAACAATTAATACAATATCTATATCCTTAGTTGCTCGAAATGGGAGTTCTTCATTTTCCATTATAACATCACAGGCCGTGCCACCAATAATAACATATTGATCCTCAAACCCTTTAAAGTATTCTTTAAACTTAGCAATTCCATTGACCATTAATCTGTCAGCTCCTTTTCTAGTATGTCTTCTAAGACTTCTTCGATTCTTTCATCTTTATTTTCTTTTAAAGACAATACTATAGAAAGAGTATCTGCGATATTTGTATGAGTAAATAAATGGGGATCATAAGCCCATATTTCTACTTTCACCTGTACATCTGGATCTATCAATTCATCAATAAGCTGCATCTTATCAAATTCCTTTTCATATACTGCATATGTTCTTATACGGCTTGGATTCAGCATACTCATTTCTGATAATGCACTTTCTCCTGATAGAACCATATAATCTGTGACTAAAGACTGATCCATATATCCTACTTGACGTACTGGTGTTAAGAGATAGTGTTGAACACGCTCAAACAATTCTTTATAAGAATATTTTGATTCTATTACCTTATTCACACCATCCTTATATACTAAGAATAAATCTGTCATTTCTAATTGTTTAACTGCCCTTGACAGGGTCATTGCGGAAAATGGAAGGTTCTTTGAAAGATCTGATACATATACCTTCTTCTCATGATTATACATATACGCAAGAAATAGTAACTGTGTTGAATAGACAAACTTGTCTTTAGTCTTTTCTATTCCCTTTTCATCCACAAGTAATGTACCAATAAAAGGAAGAAAAATCTGTTTATCTGTCATGAAAGGAATGTGATTCTCAAGAAGACTCTTTCTTCTATAGAATGATATTGTCTTACTATATAATACGATAGGAACATCATCAATTACTCGAATTTTTTGTATTTGTTTTTTAAGTGATGGAAGTGTAGGGAGTTCTTCTATTGGTTGAATCACAATACAGCGCATATTTTCAATATAAGCTGTATAGAATTGATAATTACTTACAATATAAAGAGGTAATATGCTTTTGTTATCCCATGGTTCATATCTTATAGATAGGCCAAATATATGATCAATCATTGTATAGCCTCCTTTTAACTTAATTTATTTTATTTTAACTTTATGAATGTTAATATGCAAGTTTTTGAGTTAATTAAAAATATCCTCCAGATGATATATCTAGAGGATATTCATAAGATATGCCCACCTTCAAGTAATAGATATATAACTCGAAGAAGCAAAATAAATAATATGAGTATAAACCACGCTTTGAATTCTTTCATGCCTTTAACCTCTTAACAAGATTATACCAGGCAGTTATGGAATTATTGTGTACTTTTAGATATTATAGCCATGATCCATAGGACCACTGCCCTGACCTAAATCTAACATAGCACCGATTGCGCCAGAGAGATATGTCTTCGCATTTCTCACTGATTCTTCTAATGTATAACCCTTAGCTAAGTTAGATGCAATCGCACTTGATAAAGTACATCCAGTACCATGTGTATTACTGTTGTCTATTCTATGTCCTTTAAACCAAGTTCCCTTTTCACCATTGTATAAGTAGTCATTGGCATCATTTAATTGATGTCCACCTTTGACTAATACAGCACAATGGTATGTATCATAGATCTTCTTAGCCGCTTTTTCCATATCTTCTACAGTCTTGACTTCCATATCAGTTAAGACTTCTATTTCTGGAATATTAGGTGTAATCACTTCTGCGATAGGAAGTAATTCTTCCTTTAATGTGGAAATAGCTTCATCACTAATAAGCTTGGCGCCACTTGTCGCAACCATCACTGGATCTACTACAATATGCTTCGCATCATAATGTTTCAACATTTCTACAATAGTATGAATAAGTGCTTTAGAAGATACCATACCAATCTTAACAGCTTCTGGATATATATCATCAAATACAGCTCTAATCTGGTTTTCTAAGAACTCTGGAGTCACATCCATAATATCTGTCACACCTGTTGTATTCTGCGCTGTGAGGGCTGTAATAGCGCTCATACCGAATACTTTATTCGCAAGCATTGTCTTTAAGTCTGCTTGTATTCCAGCACCACCACTAGAATCACTACCTGCAATAGTGAGACATGTATGCATTGTTTCATATAGTGCATCTACACGTTTCTTTAAATCAAGAGTTGCCTGTTTAATATTCTTCTGACCAAATAAAGCACTAATAACCGCAATACCATCAATACCTGTATCTTTAAGTAATAAGCAGTTATCATAACTGATTCCACCAATGGCTACCATTGGAAGATCCACTGTTTCAGTCATTTCTTTTAAACGCTGGATACCTAATACTTCTGCATCATCTTTAGAAGATGTAGGAAAAATAGCCCCTACTCCTAAATAGTCTGCACCTTGTGCTTTCGCAATCTTTGCTTCTTCTATCGTATGTGCACTTACACCAATGATCTTATCTGGTCCAAGTATTTCTCTTGCCTTTACGCAAGCCATGTCATCCTGACCCACATGAACACCATCTGCATCTATTTCCTTCGCAAGCATGACATTATCATTAATAATAAATGGTACTTCAAATAAACGACATAATTCTTTGATATTCTTTGCTTCTTCATAGAAAGAGGCTTCATCTAGGTCTTTTTCTCTTAGCTGAAGACAAGTTGCACCACCCATTAAAACATCTCTTACCTGCTCATATAGAGTCTGTTCTCCTGTCCAATGACGATCAGTCACAGCATAGAGTCTCAACATGTCATTATTGAACTTCATATTTACCACTCTTTTCTAGTTCTTCATCAGTCATATTGAATAATGCATCGATTAAATAAGTACGAAGTGTTGCGTTACCTTCACCTTCTTTTAATTTAGATGCACCAATTTCACCCGCAATACCCATGGACATAACAGCTGCAGCTGCACTATCTACACTATTTTCTACTGTTAAGAAGCATCCTAAGATACCTGATAACATACATCCGGTACCAGTAATAGCACTCATTTCCTTACATCCATTATTGATCATATAGCACTTATTACCATCAGTGACATAATCTACAGGACCAGTCACAATAATAATAGTATTCAATTCTTTTGCGAATGCTTTGATATCGTCAATGAGATCATGTGAGTTCTTCTGATCTTCCACAGATGCATCTACACCTTTAGTATGACCTGTACCAGCCATTAAAGTCTTAATTTCTGAAATATTCCCTTTGATGGCATCAAAATGAATTTGTTCTAATAGTTCTTTACATGTATTTGTACGTAAATCAGTCGCACCAGCACCTACTGGATCTAATACAGTAATATGATTACATGCATTAGATGCTTTCCCTGCTTCAAACATAGAAGCAATCTTCACCTGATTGAGAGTGCCAATATTAATATTTAATGCATTACTGATAGAAGTCATCTGAGCCACTTCTGTGATCTCATCTGACATAATAGGACTGCCACCAATGGCGAGAATCGCATTGGCTACATCATTCACTGTTACATAGTTAGTGATGTTGTGTACTAATGGTTTTACTTCTCTTAATTTCTTAATGTAGTTCATATTCTTTTCCTCCATAAAAAAGAGCACGCTGAAAGAAGGTGCTCATAAATTCCTACGTTGGCATTATCCAAATCAGGTTTCATGGTCAAGACTTATGTCTACTCTCAGCAAATTAGCTCCCATTTCAATTATAAATATATGGTAAAACAATCACCAACAAAATACAAGGGATTTCATGACCATATACATATTTACTACTCTATTCTAGAGTATTATAATATACACATCATTCTGTTATAGCTTCCCAAAATATATGAGACACTAATGAGCTTCCCCTCATTAAATTCTCTTCTATAATGGAATGTAATCTACCATTTTGGTAGATTTTTTATTTTTGGGCATAAAAAAACACCGAATAATTCGGTGTCTGCATTCAGAATGGTGCGGGTGACAGGACTTGAACCTGCACGCCGAAGCACTAGATCCTAAGTCTAGCGTGTCTGCCAATTTCACCACACCCGCATCAAGATGGTGACTCGCAGGGGATTTGAACCCCTGACCCTCTGATTAAAAGTCAGATGCTCTGCCATCTGAGCTAGCGAGTCACTAATGGTGCCGACTAGAGGACTTGAACCCCCAACCTACTGATTACAAGTCAGTTGCTCTACCAGTTGAGCTAAGTCGGCAAAAAAATGGTGGAGGTTAACGGGCTCGAACCGCTGACCCTCTGCTTGTAAGGCAGA
>UQGS01000012.1 GCA_900540685.1 uncultured Catenibacterium sp.
TAACTAAGATATATATCTAACCAAGGGACAGTCGAGAAATCGGCTGTCTTTTATGCTGATTTCGGAAATATCGATAAAAATTGTGATAATAAGAAAGGTAAGCACTGTGATGTTACAAATGACTAAAAATGTTACGCTGTGGAGTAGTTTAAAAGGCTGTCAATATTGAACATAAAGAATGTTTTGTTTATCATATTAGTATAAACAACAGAAGTTAAAAAGCAGAGGAAATGGTTTATAAGAAGGGAGGATATAATTCTTTTTAATCATCTGTTTACTATTGTTTGCTCATAATTGATTGCATGAAATGTACTGTTTGGAACTGGATGCATGATAAGAGATTGTTTTTCTTGTATTATTATGATTTATAGATGGGTGGGTGATAAGTTGCTCTACCTACTTAGATCATTGAACCAATCACTTGATATATGTTTGGTATTCTAATGAATATACACTAACACAAATATAAAAATGGGAATTAAATGTAACATAAAAGTTGTTATGTGTATATAAGTGTAAATGTTCATTGAATGAAAGACTGTAATATATTAAGTGGACTGATTTCTTTAGCTAATAATGTGAAAATAAAGCAACACTATGAACTAGAAATATAAGAACTCATCTCATATTCATAAAAGCGTTCAGATATGATATTGAATATTGATGAATGGTCAATGTATATGATTATTTCAGAACCAGATAAAGTAATATGAAATCATAGAACTCCAGATGTGCACCTCATATCATTATTATTTTTATGAGTGAATAATAAATATTATTGAGAGGGGTAAGAAAACTATGAATATTAAGAAATTCACGAGTTATGCAGTTGCATTAATGATGAGTTTATCATTAGCTCCAGTTAAAGCAAATGCACTTGGGACTGATAATTCATTGACTAAAGGTTATTATAACGATGCGAGTCAATGGGTTGAAGGCCAACTAACTCAGACATTACCAGAAGGAATTCAATCTGTTGATAAGACAGCAGAAGCACTTGGTAATAACACTTATAGGATGAAATTAAAGGTTGTAACTAAACAGAAGGTTGAAACCTTTACTAAGAAAGCTGCAACAGTACTTGTTATTGATTCATCAGGTAGTATGATCGGTAAAAAGCGTATGAAGAGTATTAGAGATGCAGCAAAGGAATTTGTAAAATCATACGCTGGTAAAGATGAAAATACAGGACGTTATCTCGCAATTGTTGATTTTTACAGTGATGTCGAAGTGAGATTGAATTGGACTGATGTTTCTTCAACTAAAGGCAAGAAAACTGCATTTGAAGCAATTGATGATTTAAGAGCTCTAGGTGGTACAAACCTAGATGCAGGTATTAAACAGGGTACATCTTTATTCTTAAAAGATGCTATCAAGGATATTAAAAAAGAAAACAGAAATGCGATTGTGTTTACTGATGGTAAACCTAAAAAATATCTTGTAGAATGTGAACACAAAAAACCAAAGAGAAATGATATTGTCATTGATGGTATTGTATATGATAAAGTAAGAAAAGGTGGAGTTGAAGCAGCCGCTAAAGCAGCAGCTAAAGATGCTAAACTTCTACGAGATCAGTCTACTGTTTATGCAGTAAGCTATGGTAGTGATAAAAAGCCAATGTGGAAAGATGGACCTAGAGTGTCTGAATACTTAAAGGATGCTATCGCAACTACTCCAGATAAAGCATATGACAGAAGCGAAACTGATGATTTAACTGAAGTATTTAAGGCTATTTCTGATAGTATTACAACTGGTATTACTGGTGAAGACCTAGAAGTATTTGATGGCTCTGCGCCATATGTATCAGTCAATAATTTACCAACATATGTACAGCAGGATGCAAATGGCTTTAAATGGAAACTTGCGAACGCAACTACTACAACAGAAGGTACTAAAACATATTATACTTATGAATTAGAATACACTGTTACATTGGATGCTGATCAACCTGGATTTGAAGAAGGAAAGCTTTATCCATTAAATGGTGAAACTTATATCACTATGCCTGATGGAAGTAAAGTTAAATTCCCAATTCCAGGTGCAAAAGGAATTAAGTCACGCTATACAGTTACTTATACTGATGGCGTTGATGGTAAAGTATTTAAAGATCAGGTATTTAACGGTGTTGTAGTAGGTAGTCCAACACCTCAATTTGATGGAACACCTACAAGAGCAGGTTATACATTCAAGGGATGGTCACCTGCAGTAGAAGAAACGGTTACAAATAATATCACTTACAATGCAACTTGGGATATGAATTGGGCTCCAATTAATTCAGCACCAGTGATTAAGGCAACTGATAAGACAATCACAGTAGGTGATACATTTGATCCTATGGCAGATGTCACAGCAGAAGATGCTGAAGATGGTAATTTAACTACTAAGATTGTAGTTGTAAAGAACGATGTTAAAACTGATGTTGCTGGTAAGTATGAAGTAACATATAAAGTAACAGATAATCAGGGTGCATCTTGCACAAAGACTATTATTGTTACAGTTAATCCAAAGATGGAAGTATTGAACGAAGCACCAGTGATTCATGCAACTGATAAGACAATCACAGTAGGTGATACATTTGATCCTATGGATGGTGTCACTGCAACAGATGCAGAAGACGGAAATCTAACTGCTAAGATTGAAGTTGAAAAGAACGATGTTAAAACTGATGTGGCTGGTAAGTATGAAGTAACATATAAAGTAACAGATGGTCAGGGTGCAACATGCAGAAAGACTATTATTGTTACAGTTAATCCAAAGATGGAAGTATTGAACGAAGCACCAGTGATTCATGCAACTGATAAGACAATCACAGTAGGTGATACATTTGATCCTATGGATGGTGTCACTGCAACAGATGCAGAAGACGGAAATCTAACTTCTAAGATTGAAGTTAAAAAGAATGATGTAGATACAACTAAAGCTGGTAAGTACGAAGTAACTTATAAAGTAACAGACAGCGATGGTGCAACTCGTACAAAGACTATTACAGTTACAGTTAATCCAAAGATGGAAGTATTAAATGAAGCTCCTACAATCGATGCAGCTGATAAGACAATTACAGTGGGTGATACATTTGATCCTATGGATGGTGTCACTGCAACAGATGCAGAAGACGGAAATCTAACTTCTAAGATTGAAGTTAAAAAGAATGATGTAGATACAACTAAAGCTGGTAAGTACGAAGTAACTTATAAAGTAACAGACAGCGATGGTGCAACTCGTACAAAGACTATTACAGTTACAGTTAATCCAAAGATGGAAGTATTAAATGAAGCTCCTACAATCGATGCAGCTGATAAGACAATTACAGTGGGTGATACATTTGATCCTAAGGCTGGTGTCACTGCAAAAGACGCTGAAGATGGTGATCTAACTGATAAGATTGTAGTTGTTAAGAATACTGTAGATACTAAGAAAGCTGGCGAATATGAAGTTACATACAAAGTAACAGACAGCGATGGTGCAACACGTACTAAGACTATTAAGGTTACAGTTAAAGAAAAAGCACCTGCACCAAGTACTGATAAGGATAAAACACCTACTACTCCAAGCAAGGATAAAGATAAGACTACTACAGTAGCTCCAAAGACAGGAGATACTACTAGTCTAAATACTATTATCGCATTACTTGCAGTAAGTGGTATCGCATTACTTGCATTACTTAAGAGAAAGAAAGTATCATAGTATAACTAAGATATGAATTGAGAAGGCAGTCGAGAAATCGGCTGTCTTTTTTGCGTTCCAGAAACTATAAAAACTAAGAAAAACTATGATGATAATTTTCTGACAAAATAGAAATTCATATTTTCTGAATAGATTATCAGATGTTCATATTTGAATTAAAGCGGTATCATTTAAGTACAGAAAAAGTGATGTACACACAAGATAAAGAATTAAGAGGAGAGAATTTTATGGAAAACAACAGTAAAAGTAGTGTCGTTTACCAAGGAAAGATTCCTGGTAAAGTAAAATATTCTTTCGCTTTTGGAGCGTTAGGTAAAGATTTAATTTATGGCATGATTGCCACATTTTCAATGATTTATTTCACAGATATTATTAAAGTTGCCCCAGCTTTCATTGGTACAATGTTCTTCGTTGCAAAGATCTGGGATGCTTTCAATGATTTATTTATGGGTATGCTTGTAGATAATACAAGAAGCCGTTATGGTAAATTTATTCCTTGGTTAGTTATCGGTACTTTAATCAACGCATTTGTATTTGTAATTGTCTTTACAGATTTCCATCTTACAGGTGTTAATCTTTGTATCTTTGCATCAGTAATCTATGTTTTATGGGGCATGACTTATACAATTATGGATATCCCTTATTGGTCAGTTATTCCTAATTTAACTTCTGATCCAGAAGAACGTGAAAAGGTATCAGTATTTCCAAGAATTTTTGCTAGTATTGGTCAGTCATTAATTATCGCTGGTTTTGGTGTTCAGATTATCAAGGGTCTTGGTGGGGACTATATTGGTTATCATAGATTCGCATTAATCATTGCAGCTACATTCATCTTCACAATGGCAGTATGTGTTTTAAACCTTCCTAAAGTTCAGACAGCTAATGAAAAGAAAGAAAAGATGAAATTTAGAGACATCTTCACAGTTATTAAGAAAAATGACCAGTTAAGATGGGCAGTTTTATTAATTCTATTATATAACGTAGCTATTCAGGCAATTATGGGTGTTGCGACTTACTATTTCAGTTATGTATGTAATAATGCTGGTATGTTATCAGCTTTCATGATCAGTGCTTCTGTTGCTGAAGTTGTTGGTCTTCTTATCTTCCCTAAAGTAACTAAAGTATTATCAAGAAAGAAAGCATTCTTATTTGCATGCGCATTACCTCCAATTGGTCTAGTTCTATTGCTTGTTGTTGGTTTTGTTTGCCCTACAAATATCTTATTAACTGCAATTGCAGGTATTATTGTTAAAACTGGTACAGGTCTAGAACTTGGATGTGCTACTGTATTCTTAGCTGACGTAGTTGACTATGGTGAATATGTTCTTGGTGAAAGAAACGAAGGTGTTGTCTTCTCACTACAGACATTAATCGTAAAATTAACAGCAGCCTTCACTTCACTTCACTTGCAATTGGTTTCGTACTTGAACTCACAGGCTATGTACCAAATGCTGTGCAGTCACTCGCTACACAGAACTCAATCCGTGTACTTATGTGTGTTGTACCAACTATTGGTGTCATCCTTGCTTATGTTGTATTTAAGAAGAAATATAAGTTAGATGATGAATTTATGAAAAAAGTTGTAGAAAAAATTAATGGTTAATAAATAAAGAACAGGCTGATTAGTATGATCATGTCTGTTTATTCTGGTCATAAGATGACTTCAAGAAAGAACTAGATATTTGTCAGTAGCGCAATCGTTACTGGCTTTTTTTATAATAGTTCGATTAAAAATAGTATATGTCACAAATAACACAATATGTAACAGTGATAGCGATTACAAATATATGTTATTAAGGTATAATCGGTTTGGGTATTGCATAAGAAACGGAGGGTAAAGAAATGAGAAATAAGTTTTTTAAACTTGCATTATCTGCAGTCCTTTCAGTATCCTGCTTAGCAGCAGGTTTCACTGGCACATCGGGACTAGATGGAAATGCGAACAATATCTCAAAAGATGGTTATACAATCACTAAAGTATCTCATCCAGATAGAGGGGCTGGACAGAGTGATGGTATTCTTCCTTTTGAGGTGATGGGTGAAGAAAGCAATCGTAATCAGAGCTATGTATGGTCAAGTGTTGAATATGGAAACTATATATATCTAGGTACTTGCTGGAATCCTATCTCAGGCATTTATTACAGAAATTTGAAAAATAACCTCACATCTCTTTTTGAAAAAAGAGGAGATAAGAATCCTGGTCAGAAGGCAGGAACAGTTGCGACAAACATCTTGAATGTAATGTATGATGGAAACTTCCCAGATGGAGCAACTTCTACAAAAGGGACACCATGTATTATGCGTGTCAATAAGTATACTTATGAAACAGAATTAGTTTATGTTGAAAAAGAAAGTTCAGCATTCGTTAACTGGAACGGATATAGAATGGCTATAGAATACAAAGGTAAATTATACTTTGCATGTGCTGGTTATCCTACATCTCGTTTATTACAGATTGATCCTAAGACAAAAGCAACAAAGGTTGTTATGCAGAAGACTGCAGAAAACTCAGCTTTTTCAAATGGTATTCGTGGTTTAACAGTGATGAATGGTAAACTACTCGTTTCTCTTGCGACTGATGGCGCTGATCCTGATCATATGTTTGAAAATGGTTCACAGCTTCCACAGGCTTATCAGAATGCGATTAAGGCAATCGCAAAGAAGGATGTACGTTATAAGGATGATAATCCAAGAATGGAAGGTGTACGTCTTCTTGAAACAGATGATCCTGAAAATGTAGATAGCTGGAAAGTCATTGCGAACCAGAAAACATTTGATAATCTACCAGCATGCTGGATTCGTGATAGCATCAATGGTGGTGGATTATGGGATCTTGCGGAATTCAATGGTTCTCTTTATGTATCTATGGTCACTGGTAAGACAGATGCAACAACTGGTGTGACAAATAAACAGGGCTTTGCAGTCTATCGTGGTGATCCACAAAAGGATGGTTCATGGAAATGGACTCCAATTGTTGGTGATACATCTAAAGGGGCTAAATATGAATTTGGTTTAGGTAAGAAGCAGTCATGTGCTGGTAATCTTTATGTATATAAGGATCATCTTTATCTTGGTGGATATAACGACCCAATGTTAGACTTAGCTGAAATTGGTAATAAAGCTGACTTTCATTTGCTTTATGAGGATTTAAAGAATCCAGCATGCTTAAACCGTATGGATAAAAACGGAAACATTGAATTAATCAATGATGATGGATTTGGAGCTGCTTCTACGCAGTATCTATGGAGATTCTCTGAATACAACAATAAACTTGTTATTGGTACATTTGATATCACTACACTCGCAAAAGGATTCACACAGCTTACTGATGGTAGTCTTTCAGAAATGACACCTGAAGAATTCAAGAAGAAGATGGATTATGTAGAAGACCTTCTTGAAAGCTTAAAGAAGGATCCTTCTGGAGTTGCAGTAGCTTCTGAAGATGAATCAATCGATGAAATGATGGATCAGCTAGAAGATATGAAAGATATCGTAGAAGGAGACAATAGATCAAGAGAAGTAGATCAAGATATTGTTGAAGTATATGATAAACTCATTGAAAACTATAAGAAATTTGTTAAACCATTATTACACGAAATTGATCCAGAATTAGAAAAACAGATTGATGATATTATCTTGAATAGTACAGTAGAAAACTTTGTATACTATTATGGATGTAGTCAGATTGTATCTAAACAGGAAGCAGGATGTGATGTGTTGGTTTCATCTGATGGTGTTCACTTTGATGCATTAACTCGTAATGGCTTTAATGATAAGTATAACCATGGTGGACGTGCATTTATTCCTACTGATAATGGTTTATTCCTTGGTATGGCTAACCCATTCTGGGGTACTCAGCTTTGGAGAATCACAGATGGTTCAGAAAATCCAAAACCAGATACAGATAAAACTGATAAACCAGATACAGATAAAACTGATAAACCAGAAATCAAGGAAGATCATCCATCTGACAAAGGTAATACAACTATAAAACCTACAGAAACTAAAAAAGAAGACAAGAAGAAAGTCAATACAGGAGATCATACTCAGGTGATGATCTATGTAGCTGCAATTATCATCTCAAGTCTCGCTGTAGTATTATTAAAACGTAAAAAAGCAGAAAACTAAACAATACCTATCTCTCAGGTCGATGAGTTAAATCATTGACCTGTTTTTTTTATTGACAAGTGTATCTATGAGGTATAATGTTCTATATAGAACGATGAAAGTTCTAATTAGAATAATAAAAGGAGGCTTATTATGTATTTCTGGGATCAACATAAGACAATTACTCTTTATTACGAAATGTTAACAGCATCAACATGTGATAAGTATGATCTTAAAAAGATGGAATATGACATATTGATGTTCTTGTATCACAATCCTGAATACAATACTGCTGCAGATATTGTAAGAATTAGAAAGTCGACTAAATCCCATGTTTCCACTGCTTTAAAAGTATTAGAAGAACGGGGATACATCACTAAGAAAACCTCTTCTAATAATAAGAAGCGTGTAGAACTATTCTTAGAAGATTCTGCCAATGAAATTGTGAAAGAAGGATTGGATGTACAAAACCAATTTGCGCATGACATGCTTCAAGGTTTAACAGAAGAAGAAATAAAAGTATGTAGTAGAGTATTTGAAAAGATTTGTAGGAATGCGGAAGAATGCATTCAAAAGAAAGGATGATCAATATGACTGAAAAATATGTACCTAAAATGCCAGATATCATGGAAGCTATCTTTGATATCTGTTATCTATTATTTGATTTAGTCGCTGGATTTATTTTCTTAGCTAAAGCCAACGGTAATACATTATTTACTTTATATGGTATTCTCACACTTACTTTATGTGGTGGGGATGCTTTCCACTTAGTTCCTAGAATCATTCGTGCTTTCAAAGGTACAAATGAAAAGATCAAGAGACAGCTAGGTATTGGATTACAGGTCTCTTCTATTACAATGACTGTTTTCTATATTATCTTGCTTTATATCTGGAAATTGACATTCCCAGCGCTTAAAGCTCCATTTATTGTAGAAGCAATGATTTACATTTCAGCAATTATTAGAATTGTCGTATGCTTTTTACCACAAAATGACTGGTGTGGTGATGAAGGCAACTTAAAACTATCTATTATCAGAAATGCAGTCTTTGCGGTAACTGGTATTGGAATCATTATTCTATATGCAATGAGTGGAAATACAAGTAATCTTCATATGACTAGAATGGTAGCTGCCATTATTATCTCATTTGGCTGTTATTTACCGGTAACATTATTAAGTAAGAAAAAACCAAAAGTAGGTTTATTAATGATTCCTAAAACATGTGCCTATATGTGGGTCATTGTGATGGGATTACAGCTATTATTTAGATAGATTAGTGCTATAATAGTAGTGTAATAAATCATTAAGTGAGGTAGAAATAATGGAACAAGAAAGATATTCAATACTATTTAGTTCTCCAACAGGTAATACTAAGATGCTTGCAGAAGCTATTCATGATGCTTTACCTGAAGAAGACTGCGATTATTTTGGACCATGTAAAGAAGTTGATTCTAACATGCTTTATATTGGTTTCTGGACAGACAAAGGTAATGCGGATGCAGTCACTCTTAAACTATTAGAAACTTTAAAGAATAAGAAAATCTTCTTATTTGGTACAGCAGGATTTGGAGTCAGTGAAGAATATTTCCAGAGAGTTCTAAATAATGTGAAATCAAACATTGATGCAAGTAATACAATTGTAGGGGAATATATGTGTCAGGGGAAGATGCCACAATCTGTACGTGATAGATATGTCAAGATGAAAGCACAGCCTGATCATATGCCTAACATTGATATGCTCATTGAAAACTTTGATCAGGCTTTAACACATCCTGATGAAAATGATTTAAATAACTTAAAAAATAAAATTAAAGCATAAGGGGATGTAACCTCTTATGCTTTTCTCTTACGAAAGGAGTAGATTATGATTATTCATGAACTCAACTGGTTATGGACACTGTTTGGTATTGCATTAGCATGTGCTTTAATCGCATTTTTAATCACAATACTTATTTGTAGGATCATGCATAAACAAATAAGTATGAAAGTGCTGATTATTGTTGCAGTGATAGGATTCTTATTAGGCGTTATAGGTGTATTCATCTATGCGAGTCAGGCTATGCCTTTGTAATCAGGTTCTCTCACGATATTCTTTAGGTGTCTGTCCAACATATTTCTTAAATGTATTACAGAAACAGCTCTGAGAAGAATAACCTAAATAAGAACTGATTAAAGAAAGACTTTTATCTGTATATAAAAGAAGATGCTTGGCTTCTTCTAGTTTTAAGAGAGTGATGTATGTATTTAAAGATACACCGCTCTCTTTTTTGAATTTAGAGGACAAAGAACTTCTACTCATATAAAGATGTGTGGCAATATCTTATGTTTTTATAAAGATGCTGTATCTTTAGATAGAAGAATCAGTTTTATTATATCAGTACTCTCTAATACTTAGTGCAGGAGAGTATAAATATATTCTCTAGAATAGTGCTCTTATTTGTGTTATTGTAGGTGATAAGAAAGGGGTTATTTACATGATGACATTTTTAATGTTTATGGCAGTAGTAGGCTTTGCAGTAGTCATGAGAGAACGTAGTAAACACAAAAATGACTATAGATATGAAGCAGCACAATACTTGATGATGGGTATTATCTGGGCACTCATTGCCTTATCTGATTATCTAGATTACGGTGTACGTATGCCATATTTTGGACTATATATTGTAATTTTTGTATTTTCACTATTCATGTGTATTAGAACAGTGTTGAATCATAAATAGAGTACTTCGGTACTCTTTTTATCTTAGTAAGTAAGATAATTATAAGCTTCTGGAAACCGTTTATTTCATCTATCTCTATTGTGATTTATATGCTTTATTAGTATGATGAAGGTGAGAAGAGAATGTATATAAAAGGAGGAAATAAGGACAAAAAAGGAGGCGGAACATATGAAACGATATAAGAAATTGTTCGCATTATTCACTGCTTTCTCATTATTATTCAGTACATTTTTAATCACATTGACTCCAGTACATGCAGAAGAAAATGCGGATGTCCTCATTTCACAGCTTGTTGGTTTTTATGCAGATTATATGGAAGATGCTGTTACTGATATTGAACGTGTCTTAGTACAACTTAAATCTGTAGATAAGAAAAAAGGAGACGCCTGGGAAAAAATCATGCATTATTGGCTAGAAGTCAATAGTCCTGATTTTACTCATGTAGGTGAAGCCCCTCAAGGTTTACCAAATGATAATAGTATGTCAGTCGTAATTCTTGGATTCGCATTAAATGATGATGGCACAATGAAAGAAGAACTTGTAGGAAGATTAGAAACAGGTCTTGCGATTGCGAAAGATTACCCACAATCTTATGTTGTGGTTACAGGTGGTGGTACAGCAAAGAATAACCCAAATGTTACTGAAGGTGGATTAATGGGTGATTGGCTCTTAGAACATGGTTTAGATGCATCTCGCTTAATTGTAGAAAATAGAGCACAGGATACAGTGGGGAATGCGAAGAATACATATGAAGTATTAAAGACAAAGTATAAAACTGTTAATAAGGTTGTACTTGTGACAAGTGATTACCATGTCCCTCGTGGATGTATCTTGTATTACACAAAGTTTGTCTTAGAAGGATTAGAAAACAATAGTGAACCTCTTTCTATCATCTCTAATGCAGGCTATAAGACTGGATCACTTGGCTATGAATCAGTAGAGCTCCAGGCAAGAGGTATCTGTCAGATGGCAGGTATTAACATGCAGAGCGTTCCTAGAAAACAGAAACTGTCAGTACTCACTAAACTAGAAATCAAGCAGAACAGAGAACATGTCAAAGGTGAAGAAGCAGATTTGACTATTACTGCTTATTACGACAATGGCTTCTCACGTGATGTGACAAAAGAAGCTGTGTTAACAGGCTTTGATAAAAACAAGGAAGAAGACCAGACAATCACGATCACTCATTCTGAAAATAACCATACAATAACAGAAGAATTTAAAGTGGTTACAAAGAAAGCAGAAGTTGTACCAGATAAAAAACAAGAAACTAAGAAAGAAGAAAAAGAAAAGACACCTGCTAAAACAGGAGATAATACACAACTTATTATGTTTGCAGTATTATTCTTAGTATCTGGAATTTATCTCTTGAAAAGAATGAAAAAGAGTTAGTTTAAGACAGAATCTCAATGATGAGATTCTGTTTTTTTACCTTCTAAACTTTTCTATTCCCTTATCTCTTTTTTGTGATATAATTGTGATTGTTCTAAAAAAAAGACAAAAGGAAGAGGAAATTTATGAAAAACAACGAAAAGAGAAGTACTTTCTCAGGAAAACTAGGATTAGTCCTCTCTGCTGCAGGAGCCTCTGTAGGCTTAGGAAATATTTGGCGTTTCCCTTATCTTGCGGCTAAGTATGGAGGAGGAATCTTCTTATTAATCTATATCATTCTCGCACTTACATTTGGTTATACAATGATTATTGCAGAAACCACATTAGGTAGAATGACTAGAAAGAGTCCAGTAGGCGCTTTTAGAAAATTTGGAAACTCTATCTTAAACAAGTTTGGTGGATGGATCAATGCCATCATTCCAATCTTAATCGTACCTTATTATTCAGTTATTGGTGGCTGGGTAGTGAAATACCTGACTGAATATATTAAGGGTAATGGTCATGCTTTATCATCTGATGGCTATTTCTCTACATTCATCTCTAATGGTGTTTCAACAGAACTATGCTTTATCGCATTCTCACTTTTAACACTTATTATTGTATTTGCAGGTGTTAAAAACGGTATTGAACGTGTCTCTAAGATCATGATGCCAATTCTAGTTGTATTGTCATGTGTCATCACTGTTTACTCTGTAACTCGTCCAGGTGCATTAGAAGGTGTTAAATACTTCCTTGTACCTAACTTCAAGAACTTCTCATGGATGACAGTAGTGACTGCAATGGGACAGATGTTCTATTCTTTATCTATCGCTATGGGTATTTTGATTACTTTTGGTTCTTATACAGAAAAAGAAGTGTCTATTGAAAACTCTACAGAAAACGTAGAAGTATTTGATACAGCTATTGCCATCATGGCAGGTTTAATGATTATCCCAGCTGTATTTGCCTTCTCTAATGGTAATATGGATAACCTTAATGCAGGACCATCTTTAATGTTTATTACTATTCCTAAAGTATTTGATAGTATGGGACTTGGTACTCTTATTGGTATCTTATTCTTCGTATTAGTATTATTTGCGGCACTAACAAGTTCGATTGCCTTAACAGAATGTGCTGTTTCTACTTTCCAGGATGAATTAAAATGGAGCAGACATAAATCTGTATGTATTCTAGGAATCATCATGTTGGCATTAGGCTCACTTTCATCACTTGGCTATGGACCACTTGCATCTATCCAGATTATTGGTATGCAGTTCTTAGATTTCTTTGATTTCTTAACTAACTCAGTCATGATGCCTATTTCTGCAATCTGTATCTGTTTACTTGTATCAAAAGTGATTGGTGTAGACAAGATTGCCCAAGAAGTAAAATCTCACAACAACCCATTTAAACGTGAAAAGATCTTTAATTTCATGATTAAATATGTATGTCCAATCTTTGCGACTATTATCTTATTAAGCTCAGTCGCAAATGCATTTGGAATCATCAAGATGTAATAACAGGCTTCGGCCTGTTTTTTCTTTGCATCTTATTCATGAAATCATGCATCTTATGCAGGATTTGTAGTCGCATATGATGAATTAATATATTATAGCATTTGAGGTGGTTGCTATGATTTATTTTGTAATTAGTAGTATGATTATTACTTTAGTAATGACAATGATGATTGCATTGAAAATTAAATAGGGATGATACGCTACGTAGCATATATTTGTATGAATGATACGGATACTTTCTTGTGAAATAAGTATGAGATAACTATACTTTGAACTAGGAGGACAAATATATGACATTAGGAGAAATAATTAAGCATTATCGTTCACGATTAAATATGTCACAAACTGAACTAGGAGATAAAATAGGTGTCTCTAGACAGGCAGTGACAAAATGGGAGACAGATACAGGTATACCAGACATTAATAATATCAAGTCTCTTGCGAAAGTATTTCATATTTCTATTGATACACTTCTTTCACATGAACATGTACAATCATTATATGATAGTAAGATAGAATATGATCTAGATACACCTAAGGATTTTGATATCAATCTAGGGACTCTAGGAGATGTATCAGTAGAAGGATATGAGGGAGAAAAGTTTTTGATTCAGTTGTCATCTAGTTCTTACTCTGATTTACAGAAAGATTTTAAAATAAAGTTTGATGACAACAAAGAAAGACTGGATGTAGATTTAGTCACAAAAGATCATGTCACAAAGAAACAAAGAAGAGATGTTAATTTATGCATCATGTTACCTGTACAATATATTCACAAGCTAGAATGCAATGTATTGCCTTCTTCTATGAGTATGTCACATGTTACATCTGATTCCATTGAGTTAGATATCAAGACATCAACACTAGATTTACAAGATGTTCATGGCCATATAGAAATAGACTGTAATATTGATATGATAATCAATATAGATACAATCGATGGGAAACTAGATCTTAATGCAGTACGCTGCTCATCTCAATTAAATATCACATCACCATCACATTTTAAGACTATTTCAAAAGGGATTAAGACAAAAATCATCTATGAGAAAGACACAGATGAAGAAGCAGATAACCAGATAGAACTCAATGGAATCATGAGTGAACTCATTATAAGGACTGATTAGAAATAATCAGTTTTTTTGTACATATGATGATATGTAACAGATATTTTACAATGTGTGTAAAAATATTTTATATTATAAGAATAAATTTCAATAAAATTCAATTTCATATGTAAATAAATAGAAAGTGGTTTATAATAAATAGAGAGGTTTTTTTGAATAAATAAAAAAGGAGGGTAAAGTACTATGGAATTCTCATATAGTCTAGTAGGAAGTTTAAACGAGGCTGAACTGTGTGTTTACAACTACGTAGTTAAAAATACGAAACATGTATTAAATCTCAGTGTTCGTGAATTAGCAGATGAAGCACATGTCTCTACAGCTACAGTAATGCGTTTTTGTAAGAAAATGGGATTCTCGGGCTTTTCTGAATTGAAGTATAAGATCAGAGAAACGATGGAACAGCAGGAAACTATCAAGAATGAAGAAGCAAATAGCGTGATAGAATATGTAGAGTATATCAAGTCTAAGGAGTATTCAGACAATATCAAAAAAGCAGCAGAACTGATCAAACGTGCAGATTCTTTCCAGATATTTGGACTTGGTGTTTGCAGAGATATTGCGAAATACACAGCACGTCGTTTCTGTCGAGCAGGGGTATATTGTTATGGTATTGATGATATCAATTATCCCATATTAGAAGTGCCAGAAGGTAAGGAGTCTGTTATTATAATCATTCATAATTTCATTAAGCAAAAAGAATTGTTTGAAGTAGTCAGCAAGTATAAGAGTAAGAACTATACGATTATTATGGTTGCCTATGAAAATGTTGGAATGATAGAACAGCTTTGTGATATGATTGTTTATGCATCAAATGGTATTATGAAGGTAGGAAAGGTTGAATCTGGATTACCTATGCTTTATACATTAGAAAGATTAACAGATGAAGTAACAAACGAATAACATAATATATGATAAGTAACCATTTTAAAATAGATGGTTACTTTTTTATTATATAATTATAAGTAACTCATTAAAATATGAGTCACTCTGTGTAAAAACAGTATAAAAATAATGGATATACTAAATATATTGTTGAAAAATATGAAATAAGCAAATAACGGCATGTAACATAATATGTAATAAGTAACCTATCGAGGTACATGTAACAAAACAATTGTAAGCGCTTATAATCTTTTTGAAAGTGTGATATCTTATTCACATAGAAATAATTTTACAGCTATAAAAGGTAATCTTATGAAAAAACGTTATATATTTAGTAGTCTAATAGTTGTTTGTATTGTGATGTTCATTATGACTAGTTTCTGTTCATTCTATAAGGTAGAAGGGGATTCAATGAATCCAGTACTTGTCAATAATGATGTTGTATATGTAAGAAAAACAAAGTCTTTCAAGCAGGGAGACCTCATCGCATTTAATTATAATAATAAGCTTCTGGTAAGAAGAGTGATTGCTTTAGGAGGAGATAAAGTAAACATTGACCAGAATGGCTATATATTTGTGAATGATAAAAAGTTAGAAGAAAATTATATACAAAGCAGAAAAGACAATCCACTACGTGACAAAGTATTTCCTTATACAGTCCCACAAGGACATATATTTGTATTAGGAGATAATAGAACTCACGCCATAGATTCAAGAATGCGCGACTTAGGTGCTATTGATCAAGATCAAATAATAGGCAAAGTCGTTTTAAGGATTTATCCTGTTGTTCGCTTTTCTGTTTTTTAAAGAAAGGGGAAATCAAAAATGACAAAATATAATACAATAAACAGAAAGAAAATCATGTTTATTTTTGGTATGGCTTTAATAATAGCAACGACATTCTTCTACATCAATCATGCAAGAATGGATGATTTTACATCATTGATTACGGATACAACTATACAGTATCAAGAAGAAGGTGCTATGAAAGATTATACATCTGATGTAGAACTTAAAGACAATACGCCTCTTTCTATTTCTATTAAAGCGACTGTTCCTCAAGGAACGCTTGCTTCAACAGAAGATAATGAAGAAACAGCCGTAAAGAATAACACATTGACCTATAGCTTACCAGAACAATTACAGATAGAGGATAATCAATCGAATAAGATCTATCTAGAAGATGATCTTGTTAATTCTATTGGCAGCTATGAGATTAAAAACAATGTATTGACTATGAACTTTGATGAAGAACATATCAATACGAATGCAGAAAACGAATTAAAGATTGCATTGGTATTGGATACAGATTCATCTCATGTTACATATGATGCAAATGGTACATCAACAATCTCATTTAATAAGAAGACAATTGAATTAAATAAATATATAGAACAGCCTCAAGAAAAATCAGTAGTACAACAAATAGATGAACAGATTGTAGAACCTGTAAGAAGCAGTCTTCTTACAAAGAATAAAACAGTATTTAATGTACAGACACCTTCAGCAATCGCTGAAGATACACCTACTCCACAAGCTGGAAATAGTACAGATTTTGGAGAATATATTACATCTGCTGAAGTCAGCAAGATAGAAAATGGCCAATGGGTTAAAGCTAAAGAATTTGAAGATGGCGACGAGGTCATGGTAGATATTGATTATAGATTACCGGCAGGAGTCGTTGATAGTGATACAAAGACAATTACTTATGATCTTCCAGAAGCGATTAATCTAACTGATGAAGAAGAAGGTATTGTATATGCATCAAATGGCTTGGCAGTAGGTACATATCATATTACGAAAGATGGTAAAATCACAATTCATTTTAATGATGAATTTGCGACTGGTGAACCATTCTCAGGTTATATTACATTCCATGGTACTTTATCTGCAGAAGATGCAGGAGAAGGTGGAAAAGTAGTATTTGGCGGTGATGGAGGAGAAATCATTATTAATCCTAGTATGGAACAATATGATCTCGCTATGTCTAAGAAGGCAACACTTAATAGTGATGGCACTGTTAGTTATACTATTAAAGCAAGTACTAAAAATGGTACTGAAGGAACTGTCAAGATTGAAGATAAGTTTGCGAGTTGGGATAGTGCCACTGCAACTTATGATAAAGACAGCTTTACAGTAACAAAGGTTGATAACAATGGGAATAAGACAAAAGTAGAGGCTACACCAGATATTAAGGGTGACTCATTTACAATTGATAATCTTCCTAAACTTGAAGCAGGAGAAAGCTATGAAATCACTTATAAAGCAACAGCAACTCCTGATAATGTGGATGGGTCTGGATCACTTGCAAATAGTGCAAAAGGTACGAGTGGTGAAACATCAAAAGAAACATCTACTACAATTCAAATTTCTAATTCAATGATTTATAAGCATGGTGGTTATGATCAAAAGACAGATAAGATGAATTGGACAATTACTATTAATCCTGATAAGAAGGATATAAGTGGTTATGTATTAAAGGATACAATTGATAATGGTTTAACTATTCCTACTCCTTTGACAGTAAAGAAGAGTGATGGCACTACATTTGAAATCACATCATTACCTTATACATTCCCTGATGGTTCAAATGATACATATACAATTGAATATCAAACAGATGCACCAGATGATAATGTGACTGTAAAGAATAAGAGTACTATAGAAAAAGATGGTAAAACTTATGAAAGCAGTGCGGATGTTGGTGTAAAGCATAGAGACTGGGGTCTTACAAAGACTGCATCAAGTCAATCAGTTTCTGACGATGGTACTTTAACTAATCAATGGCAGGCTTATGTGACATTACCTGATAAGGAAATTACATCTATTACATATTCAGATGTCATTAAGAATGGAACATCTGTAGATGATAAAGATTTTAATGGTGAACATTATGCGATTCTTTCTAACTTAAGACAGGAAATCTTAGCTAATATTCAATTGAAAGATAAAGATGGAAACCTTATTTCTAATAGTGATCTTAATATTACTATGAAATTCTACTCAGATGAAAATAAGACAAAAGAAGTGTCTGCAGATGATGCGCATGTAAAATCATTTGTAGTGACTGTAAAGAAGAATGACAACAGTGCATTTATTGGTCAGTCTTTACTTATTTCTTCATATCATACAATTGCGGATTTAAAGGATGTTAAAGAAGGAAACAATTACCATTATGTTAATAAGGGTATTGTGAATGATAAAGAATCTGAAGCGAGTGTTCATTATACTAAGCCTAAGAAGCTAGTGAAACAGGGCTATGGCCAGTTAAATGGTAGTAGTTATGATAAATATACAGCGGGTAGAGTAAATACGAATTATATAAGTCGTAATGGAAAACTTTACTACAGAATTATATTTACACCAGATTCTAATGATGATATCAGCTTTACTGATACATTGCCTAAAGGTACAAAACTTGTAGAAACTGAGTTACGTTCTGATTATAAGGATAGTCCACGTAAGGATAATCCAGCAGATCGTAGTTCACCAGAAGCTGTTTACTATTTCAGTGATTACTGGGAACAGTATTGTGATGGTAAAGAAGATTTAACTGACATTAGTAAATATTTTAACTACACATATAATGAAGAAACAAATAAAATTACTTTCACATTCAAGCCAGGTTACAACAAAGCAGATGGTGACTGGAATTCAGGAAAGAGAGATCATCCTAATGATCCAATCGCAATCTATTATGCAGTAGATATCACAAATGATGAGTTCTGGAATGATCTAAAGAATGAATCTAAGGAATATTCAAACCTATTAGAATATGAAGGTAGAGAGCAGAAACAAGAGACAAAAGTAGAACGTGAAACTCAGGTTGTCACTAAATCAGCTGAACAAATCAATAATACAACAAAAGTAGAATATACAGTCAACATTAATCCGGCTGGAAAGGACCTTGATCCAAATTCAGATAAGATTGTATTAAAGGATGAACTTGAATTGGATAATCAATATTCAGCTTATATTGATGCGTCTAGCTTGAAGCTCTATGAATATGATTCAGCTAAAGAAAACAATATAGGTAAAGTCATTGACAGCAGTAGATATCAGGTTCAAGTAGATAAAAATCAATTTACTATTACACTACCTGATGAACTCGCATGTGTACTTGTTTATCAATATGATTTTGATGTTGGTAATGCAGTAACGCCTAGAATAAGAAACGAAGTTGTATTACAAGGTGAATTCAGTTCTGATGTTGATACAGCTATCGATACAACACATTCTGAAGCAGGGGTTGTAAGAGGTAAGATGTCTATCTTTAAGGTAGATGGTAAAGATTACTCTATGACTCTTCCAGGTGCTACATTCAAATTATATGTATTTAATCCAGAAACAAGTCAATGGGATGTTAAAAAGGATAAAAATGGAAATTCAGAAGAATTTGTCACAAATGAAGATGGTGAAATTGATTTTGCTGGAACAAATAAAGACAAATTCCTATCAGCTTTTAATCTTTATAAGGTTGTAGAAACTAAAGCACCTGATGGATATGAATTAAATGATACACCATATTATTTCTCTATATATCAGGCAGATCAACATAAAACAAAACAGGATGCCATTGATGAAATGAATCAAAAAGGCATTTTTACTAAATCAGGCATTAATTCCAGTGATGTATGGTTTGTGCCTAATAATAAAGAAGTTTCATTATATGTACCAAATGACTCTAACAGCATTTATGTAAAGAAGGTATGGGTTGATTCTGAAAACAAACAGATCACTAATCATCCTGATTCTATTAATGTGAAATTGATTCAGAATATTAAGCAACCAACTGGAGTAAACGTCAAAGCTAAGATATATACTTTGGATTGGGAAGGTAAAGAAAATATTGTAGAGAATCAGACACTTATTGTAAGGAGGGGTGGTACTTTAAAGATTACTTTACCTGTTCAATGTAAACCAGGTAATGAATCTCAAAATGTAACGGTTGAAGGAGCTACTAATTATACTCTTTCTAATAATAATCAGTATTGGGGTAGTGTCGTACTTACAGTCAAAAACATTGATTCAGATACTAATTTAAGTATTAAGTTAGAAGGACGCAATGGAAATGCAGAGTATGACTACGATAAGGATTATGAGACAAGCACGAATGTCCATGAGACAGTCACATTAAATGAATCCAATAACTGGAGTTATACATGGAAAGAATTACCAAAGACAGTTGATGGTAATGATTGCGTTTATACACTTGAAGAAGAAGTCCCTTCAGGATACCAGGTATTATATACAAATAATGATGGTATTCTTGCAGGTAATATAACAGTAACTAACAAGAAGTTAGATAGCACTGAACTTCCAGATACTGGAGGATTAGGAACTTTTGGTTATTACGCAATAGGAGCTCTATTTATAACAACGACTCTATTTGCCATTATAGCAATCAATAAAAAGAAGGGGGCCTATGGAAAGTAATATATATGCAAACAAAAAATTTATTAAAGGAAGGTATTTTATGAATTGACGGGGATCATATAAAAGGAGGAAAAACGATATGAAACTGTTTAAGAAAATCGCAGGTTTTATACTTGCGTTCGCAATGATATTAGCCATTGCGATGCCATCAGTAGTTATGGCAGAAGGTAATGGTTCTATTACTATTACCGGTGCTAAATCTGGTCATACTTTTGAAGCATACCAGATTTTCGCAGGTGATTTATCAGAAGACGGCAAGTCACCATCTAATATCACTTGGGGTAGTGATGTGACTGAAGCAGGTAAGACAAAATTTGGTGATGCTCAGGACAAGGCTGGGAGCTTAGAGGGTAATAGACCTGCTGCGGTAACTTTTGCAAATGAAGTATCTAATTATTTAGCTAAACCATCTGGTACAAGTGTAGAAGATGGTGAAAACTATAAGATTAAAGATTTGACACCAGGTTATTATTTAGTAAAGGATAAAGATGATTCAGTATCTGGACAGGATTCTTATACTAAATTTATTTTAGAAGTTGTAGGCAATGATGTATCTGCACAAGTAAAATCAAGTGTTCCTACTTCAGAAAAGAAAGTAAAGGATACAAATGATACTACAGGTGAAACAACAGGTTGGCAGGATTCTGCAGACTATGATATTGGAGATGAAGTTCCATTCCAGTTAACAGGTCATGTGGCGACTGATTATAACCAGTATAAGAGTGCTTATCAGTTAGTCTTCCATGATACTTTATCAGATGGTTTGACAGTTGACAGAGATTCATTTAAAGTTTATAAAAATGGTAGTGATAATGCACTTGATGCAGATAAATATGAAGTGAATATTACAGATGATCAGCATTTTACTGTAACTATTAAAGATGTAAAAAGCTTAGGTACTGATGTATCAAAAGTAAGAGTTGAATATACAGCTAAATTAAATGACAAAGCAGCCATTGGTTCTGCAGGTAATCCAAATACAATGTATATGGAATTCTCTAACAACCCAAATAGTACTCAGGGTGGATCTAAAGGTCAGACACCAAAAGATAAAGTAATCGTATTTACTTATAAGACAGTAATTAATAAGATAAATTCTAGTCATCAGTCTTTAAAAGGTGCAGCATTCAAATTAGAAAAAGTACTTAAAAATGGCTCAAAGAAAACAGTAAAAGAATACACAATTACAGATAGTGAAGAAGATCGTAATAGAACATCTTTTGAATTCACAGGTTTAGATGATGGTGAATATATTCTTACAGAAACAGAAACTCCAGATGGATATAACACAATGCATCCAATAACATTCTCTATTACTGCATCTCATGATACAGATTCTGCTGATCCAAAGTTAAATGGTTTAAATGGTAATCTAGTTGATGGTCAAATTATATTTACTGCCGACAAAGATGAAGGTACATTAACTGCAGATGTAGTAAACTACAAAGGTTCTGAACTTCCAAATACTGGTGGTATGGGTACTACAATTCTATATGTTGCAGGTGCAGTTATGATTCTTGCTGCAGGTGCATTCTTAGTAATGCAGAAAAAAGCTGAAGATAAATAAAATAGAATAAGAGGAGTGTTCTATAATGAAAAAGAAAATCATAAACGTAATTATAGCGCTACTATTCGTTATAGGACTCTCCCTAGTTATTTATCCAAGCTTTAGTAATTGTTGGAATCAAAGACATCAGACAAGGGCGATAGCTGGTTATGAAGAAAAGGTGGAAGACCTCACAGAAAAACAGTATGAAAAGCTCTGGAATGATGCGACTTTGTACAATACAAATTTAAAGCACACTATGTATGCTTTAAATGATCAAGAAAAGGCGATATACAATAATACTTTAGATGTTACTGGTACAGGAATGATGGGTTATGTAGAAATCCCTAAGATTAATGTATCGCTTCCTATTTATCATGGAACAGATGCTGAAATCTTACAGATTGCGATAGGACATATTCCAGGTACATCCTTACCAGTAGGTGGAGAAAGTACGCATTGTGTCATATCTGGACATAGAGGATTACCTAGTGCCGAGCTTTTCACTGATATAGATCAGTTAAAGACAGGTGATACCTTCATGCTTCAGATATTGGATCAAACTCTTTATTATGAGGTAGATCAAATAAAAACAGTCCTTCCTACAGAAAAAGATGATTTAAAAATAGTAGAAGGACAGGATTATTGTACGCTTATGACTTGTACACCTTATGGAGTCAATACCCATAGATTACTTGTCAGAGGACATCGTATTAATAAGACAAATCTTAGAATTAGAAGAGATTTAGTAAAAACAGATCCAGTGATTCTAGATATATTCTGGATAGTTCTCGCAATTATTATTGCGTTTATCTGGTATCTGACATCTAAAAAACATAGAGAAAGGTGATGACAGCAATTATTATGGGAAATAGATTAAAGAAGCTTATATTATGCATGACAGTTGTGTTATCCGTTGCTGTATTCAATTTATTCCAGGTAACTGCTGTTGATGTCAATAAGAAATGCTCGTTGACACTAAATCAATGTTTATCAGGATTGAATGTTCATTTATATCGTGTAGCGAGTATCACAGAAACTGGCAGTTATCAATACACCGAAGAATTTAAGGATGCAGAAAATACAACTGTTGATTTAAATAAGCTTGAAAGTAGTGAAGACCTAAAAAATGCAGCTATCACATTAAAGGGATATACCGCAAATGTGGATGGTTTGACTAAACAGGCTTCATCTTCACAACTCTGTTATACTAATCTTCAAACGGGTCTTTATCTTATTATTGCGGATAATTTAGAAAAAGATAATACGACTTATACTTATTTACCATATCTCATTTCTTTGCCGCAAAAGACAAATTATGATGTATCCATTGACTTTATTAAATATTCAAAAAATCCCTCTCATGAATATAAAATTGTCAAACATTGGATGGATAAAGGATTAACACATCCAGATAAAATAGAAGTGGAACTTTATGAAGGTTCTACGCTTGTAAAAACAATTACATTAGATGCTGCAAATAATTATGCCTATTCATGGAAAACTGAAAAAGCAATGAATTACAGTATCAAGGAGAAAAGTGTAAAAGGGTATAAAGGTATTGTTTCTTCTAACAGTAATGAAACTAAGACAGAATATATTATTACTAATACAAGTGTTGATACACCGGGTACTCATGTAAAAACAGGTGATAACACAAATATCAATCATTGGATCACTTGTATGGCTATTGCAGGTTTGATCCTTATTGTATTAGGTACAATATTTAGACGTAAAAAGATTAGTTAATTGAAAAGACACTAGGATGCATTTCCCTAGTGTCTATTTTTAGTTCTGCTGGAAGAATACTTCTTCATCTATCATTGGATAACAAGTTAAGTCTTTATTATCTAGATTAACTTTATGCATATCCACAGCTTTAATCGTATGACCATGATAAGTAGAGTAATAGTAAATACCCTTATTTAAATTACAGCATGAAGTATAAATAGTATATTCATATTTACCTTCTGATACTTCACATAATCCTTTCTGCTGTTCTACTGAACCAAGAATATGGAAGAACTGACTGACATTTTCCTGTTCATTAAGTCCTTTAGATGCATTCATATTAGTAAATGCCACACGGACAAATCGAGATGCTGATGATAAATCACCAGGCAATCCTAAAGCACCCATACCTCTACTATAAGTAGATAAGTTTACATCTTTAGAGAATGTATTTTCAGGCTGTTTAGTAGAAAGATACATATAATTATTTAAATTAAACATCTGTTTATCAAAAGGTGGATTATTAGTGAGTACACCTACTTGATTATCATAGATATGTACCCCATCCTTCATGATTTCTACAGTAATAGTCTTGTTTGAGTCACTGATCATATAATGAAGTGAAGCAGGTGGGAATGATGCACTAAAAGGTGTATCACATAAATTCATTTCATTAATAAGATGAATGGCTTCTTCAACAGTGTCGCATTGACATAAGATCCAAGGAATAAACTCAAATGAACATACATTTGTCTCATTCTCTACTACAGGATTAAAATAGGCATTTCCTACAAAGTTAAGTCCAGCCATCCCTAATCCTTTTTCATTCATTGCATCATAATATAATGGATATCCATCACTTACATGAGCCATGCCTATAAGAGCATATTTATAAGATGGTTCATCTGTATATCTAAAACCATACTCAAAATTTCTAGGTGTCACAACAATCTGTTCACCATAAGAAAACTCATAATCAAGATTTCTTCCAAAATAACAATCCTTATCTTTAAAACATGCAGCAGTACACATATTCACTGCCCCCTTTCAATTAGAATCCTAGCACAAACATATAGGCATGTTAAGTCCATAGTTTGACATAATTTACACATAGTTTCCTTCGAGTATTCTATGTCTCTTATATGTCGCTAATGTGAACTGTTTGACAAAACATGATATCAATTTATAATAAAAAACAAGAGGTGGATTATGGTACAAGTAGATTTAATTACAGGTTTTTTAGGATCAGGTAAAACAACATTTATTAAGAAATATGCACAATATTTAATTGATCAGGGATTAAATATCGCAATATTAGAAAATGATTTTGGTGCAATTAATGTAGATATGATGGTGCTAGAGGAAGCGTTAGGAGACCAATGTGAACTAGAAATGGTTGTTGGTGGAGGAGACTTAGATTGTCATAGACGTCGTTTTAAGACAAAGCTTATTTCTATGGGTATGAGAGGCTTTGATAGAATACTCGTAGAACCATCAGGTATTTATGATGTAGATGAATTCTTTGATGTACTCCATGAAGAACCACTAGATAAGTGGTATGAGATTGGTAATGTGATTGCCTTAGTAAATTCTAAGCTAGAAAACAGCCTTTCTAAGCAATCAGATTACTTACTAGGTTGTCAGGTGGCAGATGCTGGTAAAATCATTCTCAGTCGTTCTAGTGAAGCTACAGAAGAAGAAATAAACAATACAATCAATCACTTAAATGACGCAATGTCTCTAATTAAATGTAGAAGAAGATTTAATAAAGAAGACTGTTTAGACTTAGAAACACTAAGTAATGAAGATTTTAATTCTATCCTTCATTCAGGTTATGAATTAGAAGGCTTTATTAAAATGTTCTTTAAGAAAGAAGAAGCTTTCTCTACTATGTTTTTTATGAATCAAGCAATTACTAAAGAAGAGTTGATTCATGCAACTCAATCTATTTTTAATGATTCTGAGTGTGGAAAAGTATTTAGAATCAAAGGCTTTATACCAGAAAATGATCAATGGATAGAACTTAATGCGACAAAAGACCAGCTCACAACTGAAACAATTGCGAAAGGTCAGGAAATCATCATTGTGATTGGTGAAGCATTAAATAAAGAAAAAATAGAAGAATATATAAAAAAACCAGCATAGCTGGCAATTGATGAAGTGATATTTGTAGAATATGGTGGGGATCACATATCTTCATCACCTGTATTATACCAACACAAAGTAATGATTAAACCAATTCTAAGTAAAGAATAAATAAAAAAGGTCAGCTAAAGAAGGGAATGGTCGCTGACCTCGAAGGGTAGAAAAGAGTGGGAAATCTCTTTTCAGCTTTATTATATGGGTGATTTACAATTATGTCATTATACAAATAGAGTGAAATGCACAGAAAGGAAGCATCATGCACTATAAGAAAGTCAAAGGTATATTATCATCCAGTAATGGAATGAATCTCTATAGAGGATGTCTGCACGGCTGTATCTATTGTGATTCTAGAAGTGACTGCTATCATATGGATCACTTGTTTGAAGATATAGAAGTCAAAGAGAATGCATTAGAACTATTAGATGCTTCTTTAAAGAAGAAAAGAAAACCCTGTATGATTGGTATGGGGGCTATGACAGATCCTTATATTCCCTTGGAGGATCAATTGCGTTATACAAGAGGTGCATTAGAAATCATTGATAGAAATGGGTTTGGTGTGACACTTATTACTAAATCATCAAAAGTTCTAAGAGATATAGACTTACTGAAATCGATACAGACACATTCTAAATGTGTCATTCAGATGACCTTGACTACATATGATGAAGAACTATGCAAAATACTAGAACCACATGTTTCAACAACTAAAGAACGCTTTGAAACATTGCTTACTCTTCATAAAGAAGGTATACCTACTATTGTCTGGCTGACACCTATTCTTCCTTTTATCAATGATAATGAAGAAAATCTTCGAGGCATACTTGATTACTGCATACAAGCGCATGTAAAAGGAATCATCTGTTTTGATATGGGTGTGACTCTTAGAGATGGTAATAGAGAATACTTTTATTCTAAACTAGATCAACACTTTCCTGGACTCAAAGAGAAGTACATCAATAAGTATGGCAACAGCTATATTCTCTCTAGTCCACAAAATAGATATTTAATGCGTATCTTCCATCAAATATGTGAAGAAAATGGTATTATGCATAATCATGAAGAAATCTTCAACTATCTTCGTACTTATGAAGATCACAGAACAAACCTATTTGATTTCATTTAAAAAGACTTCAGCCGAAGTCTTTTTTAGATAATCATCTGATAAACAACATTAATAATTCCAGAAAGAATCATTACAAATATTGGATTAGATTTCTTATACCAAAGCATGAATACACAAAATAGAAATATAATCAATTGATGAATACGGAAGTTATTTAATATAATTATTGCTTCACTCCCAAATAATGCTGAAATCATAATAGTAACGCCAGCAGTTGCAATCAATGCAACAACAGCAGGTCTTAAGTAGTTCAAGATATTCTGTAAAAAGCGCATATGACGATATTTGAGATAGAAGTATGCAATGATAGTCACTAGTATACAAGAAGGGAGAATACAGCCTACAGTTGCGGCAATAGCACCAGGCATACCAGCAATCTTAGTTCCTACAAAAGTAGCTGAATTAATCGCAATAGGACCAGGTGTCATCTGTGATATAGTGATTAAATCTGTAAATTCTTTAAAATCCAGCCAATGATGTAAATCAACAATCTGACTTTGAATCAAAGGCATTGCCGCATAACCACCACCAAAACTAAAAGCCCCAATCTGCAAGAAACTTAAAAATAACTGTAAATAGATCATTGCTGGAATCTCCTTTCATATATAGAATACACAATACCAATCACGATACATGTCAAAATAATCAATACAACATTCACATTAAAGAAATAATTTGCGATAAAAGCACCAAACATAATCAAATAATAACTTATTTTCTTTTCCTTAAAGATACCTAATGCCATTTCTATAACAACAACACCAATCACTGCACCTACACCTGACTGCATCCCATCAAGCATATAATGAACTATCAAATTCTCTTTGAAAATAGAATAGAATATAGATACAACAGAAATAATAATAAATGGAGGAAGAATAGTCGCAATAACACTTACTATAATACCTAAAACACCAGCAATCTTATATCCCACTACAATAGCGCCATTTACTGCGATAGCACCTGGTGCTGATTGGGCAATAGCGACTAAATCTAACATTTCATCTTTATTGATCCAATGATACTCATCTACAAACTTCTTCTGCATTAATGTGACGATGACATAGCCACCACCAAAAGTAAAAGTACTGAGATAGACCATTGAATAAAATAATTTCCAAAGTTTCTTGACCATCTCTATTTACCTCTTATCTTGTCCAGTCAAAAGAGCTTTTAATAATTTGAGCACATTCCTCTAAATCAAGTTTACAATCTGAAGCAGCTTCAACTAGCACTTCTGCACATTTCTCTCTAGATAAAACATCACTATCTAAACATATATCATAGCTTTCCTTTTCACCCCATAAGTGATGAGAAATGGCATCACGATAAACCTTACGCTTATGATCTTCACGATGAATAAAATTCACTAATTCATCATGTTCTAATCCTTCTAAATCATATGTCTTATCTGCAATAGCACGAGGAATGCGATGTTCCATTGAAGTATTATATAAAAGTACCTTTAAACAATCTACGTGTCCTTCTAACACCTCACCTGCAGCTCTTTCATGAATAATACATGGACCATTCTCTACAGCCTTTAAAATCGCTTTAGATAAAGCCTGATGTACCTTTTTAATTTCATCACTTGCTTTTACTTCTTCTAAAGACATATCCGCAATTCTATCATCAAAATCCTTTAAATACTCTTCAGTTAACCACTTTTCATCAGCTAGTTTTACAAGATCCTTACCTTCATATAACTTCATTCCTAGCTTTTTACCTACAATAACAGAAATCCATCTACCCATACTACAATACTCACTATCCATTACAATATACTTTTTCATACTAACAATCCTCCTCTAATATTTGTCCATTTGTTTCAATAACTTTCTTATACCAATAAAAAGAATCTTTCTTATATCTCTTCATAGAGCCATTTCCTAAATCATCTACATCTACATAAATAAAACCATATCTTTTTTTCATTTCACCAGTAGATGCCGCAATTAAATCAATAGGCCCCCACATTGTATAACCCATAACTGGAATACCATCTAATTCAATCGCTTTAGATAATTCCTTTAAATGCGCTTTTAAATACTCAATACGATATGTATCATGTACTTGATTATCTTCTAATTGATCTATAGCCCCTAAGCCGTTCTCTACAATCATCAAAGGCAGCTGGTAACGATCATATAAATAATTTAATGCATATCTTAACCCTTGAGGATCAATCGTCCATCCCCAATCACTCTTAGGTAAGAATGTATTCTTATAACCTGTATCTAAACCATTCATTCCTTTAAGAATACCTTTAGTCTTTTTACCAGTTACATGAGTACAATAATAACTAAGTGATAAGAAATCTACTTTACCTTCTTTGAGTACTTCTAAATCTCCTTCTTGAATAGGTAAGGTAATATGTAATCTCTCTAGCTCTTTTAACTTATATTGAGGATAATATCCGCGACATTGTACATCACAATAAAACATCATACTATGCATAAAATTCATCGTTCCAATCACATCATCAGGATCAGCACTATATGCATAAGAGAAATGACCACAATACATCATTCCTACTTTATTATCAGGATTAATAGAATGAGCCAGTTTTACAACCTTTGCGCTTGCAATAAATTGATGATATGCTGCAATCATTCTTACTCTCTCATCATCACTATTAATACCAGCTGCAACCCAAGGCTGAGTAGACATACAATTGATCTCATTGAATGTAAGCCAATATTTAATTCTATTATTGTATCTTTCTAATAAGACTAATGCAAAGCGTACATAACAATCTATTACATCTCTATTTTCCCATGAACCATACTTTTGAAGCCCTAAAGGTGTTTCAAAATGAGAAATAGTTACAAGAGGTATAATATGATACTTCTCTAATTCATCTAGTATTGCATCATAGAATTTAAGTCCTTCTTCATTAGGTGTTAATTCATCCCCATTAGGGAAAATACGTGTCCAGTTAATAGACATACGATATACTTTAAATCCCATCTCTGCAAATAATGCGATATCTTCTTTATAATGATGATAAAAATCAATCGCATTATGACTAGGATAGTATTCATTTTCTTCAATATCTTTTGTAATACGTCTTTTCTTTTCATGAGACCCTAATGTCATCACATCTGCTGTGCTTAATCCTTTACCGTTCTCTAAATAAGCACCTTCGATCTGGTTAGCTGCAGTTGCACCACCCCAGAGAAAATCTTTTGGAAACATCTTCATCACCTTTCTTTCTACAACTATGATTATAAATAAAAAAAGAAGTCGCTCAATTAATGAACGGCTTCTTTCAATAGCGTTGCTTAAAGATATATATTTCTAATAATATCCAAGCAACAATGTTGCTTACTTAATGTTAGGATTCTTGGATGTTCTAAATAAATCAAATCCCTGTGAACTAGATCTTCTTCTTTCAACATGCTTAGAATAATCAGTGTTAAAAATACTCACATATAATATATCTAGAATCAACATCGTAGATATATTCATCGCAAAATCACCGAGATTATCTTTCAGTCTTTCTCTTGTAGAAACATTCAAAACATAATCCGCATATTGAGATAACGTATTATCTCCATAAGATGTGATTGCGAGAAGAGGAATATGTCTCTCTTTAAGCTTCTTAACACCTCTTAATTCTGTTTCTATTTCTCCAGAGTAGGAGAGAATAATATATGAACAATTAAGAGGACAATAAGAAGCGCGATAATAGAGTTCATTCATCTTTGTTTCAAGAACCACATTCTTTCCAATCTTCAACATCTTATCTTTAAAAGTCTGTGCTACATCACCTTGTACACCTGCAGAATAAACATAAATAATATCACTTCTATTTATACAATTAATCGCATTCTGCAGATCATCATGACCAATAAGCTTTAATGTATCATCTACAATTTCATGATATAGCTGTCCAATCTTATTCGCAATCACTGTATTTTTATCTTGATCATCAAAAGGATGATTAGGATCAAGATTCTGGAAATGAGATTCTGTATATTCAATTTCTTTTAAATATTCTTCAAGAAAATCAGTATATCCATGAAATCCTAATTTCTGACAAAAACGAGTAATCATAGAAGGGTTGATAAACAATTGAGATGCGATAGAACGACTGCTTTGCTTACGAAGTAAAGTCTTTTTATCTAAGAAATAATCTGCGATTCTCTCTTCTCCACTGGTCATGTTCTTTTTCTCTTTTAAGATATCTTCAATCATTTAATCAACGCCTTTCTTTTACTCAATTGTATTCACTTTCTTTAATATACGTTCTGCATCCTGTCCAGTTGCGATAATAGGCTGGTAGTTATTACGATACTTCACAGAAGAAATCATACATGGAATAATCTTATGTTCCATACTAGTGATCTTCTTATTGGTAAAGTGGAATGTCTGCTGGTAGATCATAGAATCCTTATCACTTGGATTTCTATTACCACCAAAACAGAAATTACTTAAACTATAAACAATAGGGGAATCCTTATATGTTTCAATCCCTTCTAACACATGTGGATGACTTCCTACAACCATATTAGCCCCTGCATCAATAGTTGCATGTGCTAAATCTCTTTGTCCCTGAGTAGGACTATAATTTCTTTCAATACCCCAATGATAATACACAATCACAAAATCAGTCTTCTTCTTTAATTCCTTAATCGCATTCTTCATATCATCAGATACCGCATTAGGAAATGCATAACCAAGGAAACCAAACTTAATACCCTTTACTTCTTTGATATAGCTCTTCTGATAGCCAAAATAGCCTACACCATACTCATCTAGAGTTGCTTTAGTATCATCCATCCCTTTTTGATAACGGTCCATAGAATGGTTATTTGCGACTGTTACAGCCTCAATACTACTATTAGTTAGAATCTTTGCATATTCCTTTTTACCTTTAAAAGGGAATGATTTAATAACATGACTCTCTTCATCAGTCAAAGGACCTTCTAGATTCGCAATAGTTAAATCGTCCTGTTCAAAAACACTCTTGACATTCTTTAAGAAATAATCAGGATTATTTCCCTGTTTCACATATTCCTGATCAAAAGATCCATCGTATGCCTGCCCTGCATAATTACCTAAAGTCATATCACCTACAAAAGACATAGTAATATCAGTGTTAGTAACCTGTGCTGTTTCTTCTGTCTTTTTCTTAGTCTTCTTTGGTGTTTCTTTCTTCTCTTCTTTAGCACATCCAGTACTTAATACAAGAAGTGCACATACAAAACCTTTTAAAAACTTATTCATTTTCATTTCTCCCTTGTACAAATACAAAACAATGATCATTAGATAGCTTTTCATCAAATACAAAATCTAAATCATTAAACCTCTTTAAATCTTCTATATTTTCTATCTTTTCTCTAGCCATATAAGAAATCATTGCACCTCTAGCCATCTTCGCATAGGTTGCCTGCTGCTTAAGTACCCCTTTAATATTTCTTAGAAACTGTATTTCTATACATTGATCATCTTTCTTTAAATAATCAGTAATGCATTTAGAATATTCTTTGGATGCAAGATTAATAATCACATGATCATCAAGTGATTCATAAATCTTGCTACCCCAGAATTTATATAAATTAAGCGATTTAACGCACATTTCTAAACGGTAGGGTACAATTCCATCAGTAGGAGTTAAAACTCCATACATCCCTGATAAAATACGTAAATGTTTGTTTAAATAATCTCTTTCACTATCACTCATAGAAAAAGGATGAAGATACTTAAACGCAATCCCATCATAAGCATGAAGTGCACAAGTAAGAGGCTGATACTGACGCTTTTGTAATTCTTCATAACATTGATCTGTTAATGTTTCATTGGTCTTCCAAAGCTTTCTTAACTCCTCATAGGACATACTCTTAAGTTTCTTTTCTAATATTTGAGATTCTTTAAGAAAACAAGGTGTAGTAGGAGTAATAGATGCATCCTCATCTACTCTCATTTTCTTAGCAGGACTCATAATAATCTTCATGACAAGGCCTCAAGCATCTCTTGAGGATTATCTGCAGTTTTTACCTTTTCCTTAGCTTTAATGATGATTCCTTCTTCATCAATAAGGTAAGTTGTTCTGACAACACCCATACTGACTTTTCCATAATTCTTCTTTTCTTTCCATACATCATAGTCCATAATTGTCTTCTTTTCAGTATCAGAAAGTAAAGTAAAAGGTAATTCATACTTTTCTTTAAACTTTTTATGACTTGCCATAGAATCCTTGCTGATACCAATGACTACAGCATCCTTTTCTAAAAATTCAGGATACAAATCTCTAAACCCACATGCCTGTTTAGAACATCCAGGTGTATTATCTCTAGGATAGAAATAAAGGATCACACGATGACCTCTATATTCCTCTAAAGTATGCATATTGCCTTCTTCATCTGGCAGATTAAAAGAAGGTGCTTTTGTATTAATCTCTAACATAGTTAAACCTCCTTGAATAATCATACCAAAAATACAAATAAAGTGCCACTATACAATAAAAAACCAATGTAAGCATTAACATTTTATAAACATGTTGACACATTGAAATACAGGTTTTATAATCCATTTGTCATTAAACACAATTAACAATTAAATAGGGGGACAATTATGACATTTTCATTAACTACTCGTCTAATTGCTGAGTTCCTTGGTACTGCAATCATGGTTATGATTGGTAACGGCTCAGTAGCAAACGTGGAATTAAAGGGAACAAAGGGAAGCCACAGTGGATGGATCGTCATTGCAATCGGTTATGGTATGGCCGTTATGATTCCAGCTCTTATGATTGGTAAAATCTCTGGTAACCATATCAACCCAGCATTCACTATTGGTCTTGCTGTTGCAGGTGATGTACCATTTGCTGAAGTAGTACCTTACATCTTAGTACAGTTCGCTGGTGCAATCGTAGGTCAGTTCATTCTTTATCTTTGCTTCAAGCCTCATTATGATGCAACAGAAAACGCTGATGCAATCTTCGGTACATTCTCAACTACTGATGCAACAAACAATAAGTTAAATGGTTTCATTAACGAATTCGTTGGATCATTCATCTTATTCTTCTGTGCATTAGCTATTACAGGTTCACCAATCTTCGACAAGGGTAATCAGGGTGCTGGTTTCATCGGTGTTGGTTTATTAGTTATGGCATTAGTTGCTTCATTTGGTGGTCCTACAGGTCCAGCTTTAAATCCAGCTCGTGACTTAGGTCCAAGAATCTTGCATGCAATCTTACCAATCAAGAACAAGGGAACTTCTCATTGGGATTATGCATGGGTACCAGTACTTGCTCCAATTGCTGCAAGTATCTGTGCTTGTCTATTATATTTCAACATTTTCTAAGAAGCTATCAATCGATAGCTTTTTTTCTTTGTCTAAAAGAGAAGGGGAGTAACAAAAAAAGGTAAGCATCGAAAGTTTGGCGACCGAAATGCTTATCCTGTCCAATAAGAACAACAAAATTATTACATAACTTGTATTTAAAATAAAACACAAAAAAACTCAGGAACAAGTCCTGAGTAATATTTATTAATGGCGCAGGTTGAGGGATTCGAACCCCCGCAGGACGTTAATCCTCTGTCGGTTTTCAAGACCGATCCCTTCAGCCGGACTTGGGTAAACCTGCATCATTCTAATGGTGGTTCCGGCCGGAATCGAACCAGCGACACGAGGATTTTCAGTCCTCTGCTCTACCGACTGAGCTACGGAACCAAAATGGCGGTCTGGACGGGGCTCGAACCCGCGACCTCCGCCGTGACAGGGCGGCATTCTAAACCAACTGAACTACCAGACCAATAAAAATGGTGGAGCCTAGGAGGATCGAACTCCTGACCTCCTGCGTGCAAAGCAGGCGCTCTCCCAGCTGAGCTAAGGCCCCAATAAATGGTCGGGAAGACAGGATTTGAACCTGCGACCCCCTGGTCCCAAACCAGGTGCACTACCAAGCTGTGCTACTTCCCGTTTATATAAATGGTGCCCTGGGCCGGAATCGAACCGGCACGGAGTTTGAAGTCCGCAGGATTTTAAGTCCTGTGCGTCTACCAGTTTCGCCACCAGGGCACACGTATGGAGGTTCCAACCGGACTTGAACCGATGGTCGAAGAGTTGCAGTCTTCTGCCTTACCAACTTGGCTATGGAACCATTGCTTCATGGCGCTCGTATAATATACTATGGATTTTAGATAATTGCAAGGGTTTTTAAGAAAAAAGTTTAAAAAAATGTATAAACTATTCTTTGTTTACTCTATGAGAAAACCTGATAATCGGTTTTGTGATGGAATAATCAATATAATTTACGTTTCTCTTACAATCACATAATTCTACTATATTTTACATACATAATAGAAAAAAAGAGGTGAAATGATTATGTATAAGGAAATAATTTTATCAGTTATCAAAACTTCTTTACCACTTATGTTTGTATTAATTGTCTTACAATATATTTTTAGGAAACAATCTACATGTATATTAATAGAGTTTAGTATCGCTTATTCATGTGTAAGAATATTACCTCTTATAAGTTCTATGCAGACTTTAGGTATTAAAGGGATTCTAACACTCATAGTATGTTTCTTGTTTTTGAATACGAGTACGATACTCATGTATCGTATTCATAGCCTCAACCTATAACAAACCTACATTTATACGTATTTCTACTTGCGGAATATCTCTGATACAATGAACTCACGCAAAAAGGAGACAATTAAAATGAATAGATATGATTACGTAGGTAGCTTCTTAAGACCTGAAAGACTTAAGAAAGCAAGAAGAGATTTTGAGAATAATACAATTAATGCAGAAGAACTAAAAAAGGTAGAAGATGAATGTATTACTGAGCTTATTACTACAATTAAAGAATTAGGCTATCATACAATTACAGATGGTGAATTTAGACGTTCTACATGGCACTTAGACTTCATGTGGGGCTTTAATGGTGTAGAACATAAAAAGACTATAGAAGGTAATGCAACTTTTGATGGTGAAGCAGCAATGATTGATGATACTTATGTCACAGGAAAGATCAGCTGTGATCATCATCCATTTGTAGATCATTTTAAATTTGTAAAACAGTTTGAAGATGAAAACACAGTGGCTAAACAGACTATCCCTTCACCAGGACAGTTCTATGCTTACTTTACAGGAGCACAGCTGCTAAGAAATACTTTAAGTATTTATGAGAGTGAAGAGGCTTTTGCGAAAGATGTTGTGAAAGCTTATGTTGAGTTTGTTCATGAAATTTATGATGCAGGATGTCGTGTATTACAGTTTGATGACTGTGTATGGGGTGGTATGGTCAATCCACAGCTTGCATGTGGTCTAACAGGACGTAAAGGGAGTGCATTAGAAGACTATAAGAAAAGACTTCTTGCATTAAATAATAAAGTAGTTGCACAAAGTCCAAAAGATTTGGAAATCAATACCCATGTATGTCGTGGTAATTATCATTCTACTTTCTTTAGTTCAGGTGCTTATGATGGTGTCGCTGATCTTTTATTTGGTGAAGAGAATGTGAATGCATATTACTTAGAATATGATGATGAAAGATCAGGAGGTTTCAAGCCTCTTGCAAAAGTATCTGGAGACAAGAAGGTTGTCTTAGGATTAATCACTACTAAACGTCCACAATTAGAAGATAAAGAAAAAGTAATTCAAAGAATTAAGGAAGCAAGCAAGTATATTCCTCTTGAACGCTTATCTTTAAGTCCACAGTGTGGTTTTGCATCATGTGAGATTGGTAATAAGCTTACAGAAGAAGAACAGTGGGCTAAATTAAAACTTGTAAAAGAAATCGCAGAGGAAGTCTGGGGTTAATAAGCATCCTCTAGGTATGCCTAGAGGATGCTTTTGTCTCTTGTGGTATATTAATTGATACAATATAATTTATGTATAAGAGGTGAGGCAATATGATAGGGACTATAATCAGATATATTATTCTTGTTATTGTATTAGGTGTTATTGGTGAAGTGATATCTCATTTATCTAGTAAAAGTAAAACAATGGATAAGAATGTAAGTACTACACACTACAAAGTTAAAGCACCAGCAGCATTGAAGTATGCCTGCATGGCGCAGTTCATCTTAGGAATGATTATGTTTATAATATTTAGCTTTTTTTATGTACAAGGTAATGAAACAGTAGAAATGGGACATCTCTATGTTTCTTCTATCTTTGGGGCTATAGGTTTATATGGAGTCATCTGGGCATCTATATGGGGTGTATCAGTACATGAGTCTCAATTAGAGATACATAGAATATTTCATGTTAAGAAGGTATTATCTATTACTGATATTGGACAAGTAATCATTGATAAGAAGGATGCAATGATCTTGTATGATAAGAATGGAAAGAAGCTTATTAAGATAGATGCATTGTCGGATAATTATGATCATTTACTGAATCTATTAAAGTCACAAAATATAAAAATATCAAATAAACACCTTAAATAAGGCACTGTCAAAGACCTACTCAACGCATCTAAGAATCATTTCTACTATAATAGAAATATAGAGGGAGGTATTCTTATGTGGGATGATGTTGCAGGTAAAGCTTCACATGATAATAGAGATAAGTATGTTGTATTGCAGGTGGTACTCACTGAAAAGTTTCTAGGTACAGGATCTGGTACAAAGAGTTTGACGAATCTACAGGCTGAAATCAATAAGCAGGCTGAAAAAGGATATAAGTTACATACTATTTCTACTTCATCATCTGGGTCAAAAGGATTCCTTGGAGGAGATAAGATTCAGGCTACAATGGTATTTGAAAGAATAGACTAAAAAATGAGCTGTAACGCATATGTTACAGCTCGCTTTTTAATTGATTTTAATGATAATCTGTTTAAATCTAGAAAGTCGATGTTTATAATCGTTTGTTGCTTCAATGATAATATGTAGAATATCACCTGATTCAACATCTTCAGGTATATCAATCTTGATAGAATCATCTAAACTAACAGAAACATTTCCTTTATAACTAGAAGCTTCTTTATAATACTTTGCTTTATAGAGCACATGTTCTTCTTTGTTGAGATGAAGCTCTACAGTTGTACCTTTATCAGCTTTTATGTCAAGAGATTCCTGAATAGATAGTACAGGTGCCTCTTCTTTCTCATCAGTGATGCACCAAGAAGCTCTTGCGGCAAGATCTCTTTGAATAGAAGAAACATAATACCACATAGATTCTGTGTACTTATCAATATAGAGGTCTTCTACAGGATTCCAGTAATTTAAAGTAACACCCTTAGAATTCTTCTTAGTATCATCTTTTATATATCTTCCAGATAATCCACCATATGAGAAATCTTCAAGACATCTTAAACCCCAAGGCAGTAGACAGAAGAAAGTAGGGGAATCACCTTCAGATAAGAAATCATAGGGCATATGTGTACCCATACCATATTTCTTTCCCCACCAGTCAACAAGAAGGTTCTTGTTTGACCCAAATTGAGATCTATCTTCTTCACCTTCATAATACTTACCATCAGCCCAGGAAGCATATCCACTCATTAAAGCACCCTTATTAAGAATATATTTTTTCATAAAGTCAGCTCTAAGAGTTTCTTTACTGTCTCCTTCAGGCATATTATTCCATCCGTATCCATAGCTATTCATCATCACACATTTCACAAACTGAATATTTGGATAAACTTCTGAAATATAGTTCTGATATGTATCATCCTGTTCACCACAGGCAGTTATAATAACTTTCTTTTCTGTTTTTTCTTTGATTAATAACCAATTCTCATCATCTTTATAATCCTGCTCAATATCATAAAGAGCACGGGCAATTGTATTAGTACCACCCCAAACCTGAATATAAAGAGGTCTAGGATCTTTATCTAATATTCTTTCTTTGATTAACTCTGAGCCTGGTGTAGAAGCATCCATTTCACCAGGATATCCAATATTACCAATTTTAATAAGACTTCTTAAATAATCAGGAGAAGGATAATTTGAATCATGTGTTACAAGATGCTTATAATCAACAACGTAATCATCCATTACTTCCTGCATCCACTTTGTGCCAGTCCAGCGATGAGGCTGATTATAATCAGCCTTATCTACTGGTCCAATCTTTCCAGGCTGTCCTTTCCAATGAAAGATGGATGATGTCTGTACAATACCCTGTATTTCTATCTCATTGGCATAAAGAAGAATATGTCTTAAAGAGTTCTGATCATCTACTTCAGCATCCTGGGTGATGATTGTTCTAATAGGGTCTAACATAGTTATTTACCTACTTTTACTTCAATGATTTCTTCTTTTGAAGTCTTAGAACCATAAGATACAGGAATGATTTCTTTATATTCTGCCGTATTAGTAATGATGACAGGAGTCACATTATCATAATCTGCTTTTTCGATAGCTTCTAGATCAGCTTCAACAAGCAGATCACCTTTATTTACTTTCTGTCCTTCTTTAACTAATACATTAAATCCTTCACCGTTCATATTTACAGTATCCATACCAACATGAATAAGTACTTCAGCACCGTTATTAGACTTTAATCCAATCGCATGTCCAGTCTTGGCAGCCATAATGACTTCACTATTAATAGGAGAATAGATATGACCATCAGTTAATTTAAAGGCAACACCTTCACCCATTGCTTTTGAAGAGAAGATAGGATCATTGACATTTTCTAAGGCAATCATTTCACCAGTGGCAGGAGAACTGATTGTTTCATCTTTTAAAGAAGTTTCTTCTTTTGTTTCAGCTTTATTTTGTGGAAGCATAGAATCATTAAAACCGAATAAATAAGTACAAATAGCTGAACCAAAATAAGCAATCGCACAGGCAATCACAAAACCTACAAAACCAGGACCAATATAACCAGGAAGACTTAAAATAGATGTACCAAGTAAAGTAGGACAGCTTGTACCAGCAGCTGCTACAATCATACCTGCAATACATGAGAATACTGCACCAATCGCAAATGGTCTCTTATAAGGTAATGTAACACCATAAATAGCTGGTTCTGTAATACCTGCAAGTACTGCAGAGAAAGCAGCAGAACCTGATAATTCTTTTAGTTTCTTATCTTTAGTTTTTAAGAATACACCTAGTGCTGCACCAGCCTGTGCCATGTTGTTAGGTCCAGTAATAACGAATAATGTATCTCTACCATAAGTTGCGATATTATTCATAACGATAGGTACAAAGCCCCAATGAAGTCCAAAGATAACGGCTGCAGGCCAGATTAATCCGACAAAACCACCTGCGATAATAGGGTTGAATCCCATAATAGCTGTATAACCTGATGCAAGTAGTTTACCAAACTTGTCCATAACTGGACCAATGACTAAGAATGTAGCAGGTACCATAATAGATAGTTCTAATAATGGTGTTAAGAATAACTTGCACACTTCAGGAATAATCTTTTTCAATAACTTTTCTAATTTGCTTTGAACATATACAGAAATAATGATTGGCATGACAGAAGAAGTATAGCTTACAAGGGTTACTGGGATAGTAAGGAATGTCAATTTCGTACTTTCTGAGTATGCACTGATCATAGTTGGATAAAGAAGTGACATCGCAATAGACATTGCAATAAATGGATTACATTTGAATTTCTTTGCAGCAGTATATGCTAAGACAATTGGCATGAAATTAAATACACTATCTGCGGCTGCATAAAGAATCTTATATGTTCCCATATCTGCAGTGAGTATATTGAATGTTGTACATAGAATAAGTAATGCCTTCAACATACCGGCACCACACATAACACCAAGTATTGGTGAGAAGATACCAGAAATTGTTTCTAGTAGTGTATTAAGAAGGTTTTTGTTTTCAGTCTCTTCCATTTCTGCAGTGTTACCTGCATTAATATTTGTACAGCTAAGTACTGCATCATAGACTAAATCTACCTTATTTCCAATAACAACCTGAACCTGTCCTCCTGCTTTCATAACAGTAATAACACCTTCAGTCTGGTTTAAAACATCCATGTTGACCTTACTTTCATCAACAAGCTTAAATCTTAATCGTGTTGCACAATGTACAAGTGAAATCACATTATTTTCTCCACCGACATTTTCTACAATCTTTTTAGCTAAAGAAGTATAATCTTTTGCCATTTGTATTTTCCTCCAAAATTGATATTTGTTAAGTTAACTTACATGCTTATCATAATCTTTCGTGAAAGCGATTAAAATATCATAAACACACTTGCAGACTGTCAAAATCCGATGTTATAGTTAAAAAGGTGATAAAAATGAAAATAGAAGAATTAAGAAGCAGAATTACTCCACTAACAAAAAAAGAACAATATTATAAAAGCCACCCAAATCATTCAGGTGACTACATTGAAAAACTTTTTAAGAAAGATGATGAAAAACTGATACAGATGAAAATTGATAGGTACACTGCCACTAAGGAAAAACATGCTGTATTTTATGATGGGCAGACAATTACAGATGAAGTCCTGAACTTTCCTATTTACTGTTCAAAACAAACAAGATACTCATTTGTGCCACTACATATAAGAAGCTATGTAGAAATGAAATATGTCTATTCTGGTCATTGTTATGCGATAGTTAATGATAAGGAGGTTATACTTCACGCAGGAGATATGATCCTTTTAGATGTCAATTCAAAGCATACAGTGTTAATGCCTACAGAAAATGATATTATCTTTAATTTTCAAATGGATCGTTCTTATTTTACCAATTCATTTATCAGTAAGTTTTCATCAGTAAACCCCATAGTCACTTTTCTTACTAATATCATTGATCAAAAAGCACAGCATAATGATTATATTATTTTTAATAATAGAGAAGATGATCATGATTATATCACAAATCTTGTAGAAATGATTTTATGTGAATACCTTGATCCTTCACTATTTGTTTCTTATATTCTAGATTCTTATTTTTCTCTTTTGTTTATTAAGATGGCACAGAGATATCAGATGAACATGGAACAGCAGTTCAAGGATAATAATAAGAACTACATGACAGAAATCATTCAATACATAGAACAACATTATCAAAACTGTACGCTTATAGAAACAGCAGAGAAGTTTGGCTATAATCCAGATTATCTCTCTCGTGCTATTCAAAAAGCGACAGGATATACCTTTAAGAAACTTGTAAACTATTATCGTATGGAGGCAGTAGGAAAAGAAATCATTAATACTAATAAACCTATCTACCTTATTGCACAGGAGAATGGCTTTTCTAATTTGAACTATTTCTATAAGAAGTTTAATGCTTATTTTGGAGGATTTCCTGCAGATTATAGAAAACAATTCCAGGCAAAATAAAAGAGGCGGATGCCTCTTATAATTTTGCTGCTTTCTGGAAGAAGTAGAATCCAATCACAAACATCACTGAAATCATTGCTACACCATAGTTCATATGTCCTGTAAGCTGTGAAATGAGCCCTACAAGAGTTGTACCCATGAAGGATGCACCTTTACCACAGATATCAAATAAACCAAAGTATTCGCCTGATTTCTTAGGTGGAATAATCTTCGCAAAATAAGAACGAGATAATGCCTGAATAGCCCCTTGGAACATACCTACAAAAATAGCTAAGATCCAAAATTCCCATTGCTTATCTAACTGAATCGCAAATAAGGCGATACCAGTATAGGCAATAATACAAACCTTAATAAGCTTGTCTGTTGGATATTTCTTAGATAGGCGACCAAAGATCAATGCGAATGGGAAAGCAACAATCTGAGTGACTAATAAGGCAATGAGTAAACCATTTGTATTAAGTCCTAGGGCACTGCCATAGGCAGTGGCCATTTCAATGATTGTATAAACACCATCGATATAGAAGAAGAAGGAAATCAAATAGAAGAAGACTTTCTTGTCTTCGTTGAGAGTAGAAATAGTATGTCCTAAACGTTTAAAACTATCACGAATAGGATGCTCCTGTTTTTCTACATAATGCACCTGCTTATAGTTCTTTAAGAGTGGTACTGTCATACCTAACCACCATAAAGCATTAATTAAGAAGGCAATAGTCATTGCCATCTGGAATGGAATACCCATCTTTTCATAGAATAAGACAAAGATCAAGCTGACCACAAAAGGTATACAACTTCCAATATAACCCCATGCATACCCTTGAGATGAAACATAGTCCATACGCTTGTCATCTGTAATATCTAGAAGCATAGAATCATAGAAAATCAGACTTGCATTATAACCAATCTTCGCAATAACGAATACCCCTAAGAATATAATCCAAGACTTAGGCACTGATAAGAAGGCTAAGCCCATTACACCTATAATCATACTAATCGTGAATATTGGTTTCTTATACCCTTTTGTATCGACAATAGAACCAAGAACTGGTCCAATAATAGCGACAATAAGAGTTGTAAGAGAAGAGGCATATCCCCAATAAGCCAGATAATTGACTTCACTGATCTTCGCGAGAGATGCAAGATAGTTGAAGTAGATTGGGATAATAGTAGATACAAGTAAGATAAAGGCACTATTACCTACATCATACAAGATCCAGTATTTTTCTAGTTTAGTTAGTTTATTCATAATTTCTATTAAACCTTTCATTTAAGTAATCATCATCAAGATGTTTGACATACTCATTAATAAGCGATATAGCTAATGGAACTGCTTCATCCTTCATTTCTATGAGATGATTGATATCTTTAGCGGCATGTTCATCTTTCTCATAGCTGATGAGTAATCCTTTATATTCCTCATACATACCACCTAACTTCATCACACTTAAGACAAAGTTTCTTTTTATTTGAGTTGGGGCAACAAGCCACTTTAAGATAAATAATAAATCATGTAGGGCTTTATCTACTTCTTCAGCCTTTAAATCAAAGAAAGGGGCAATTACCTGTGCATTTGTATAATCTGGATGAATATGTGTTGTTAAGCTAGTAGTCAAAGGATCTTTTCCAACTCTTACAAGTAATTCTCTATCTAATTCTGATTCTAGTAAGCTATGAGTCATAGATAATGTATTCTCTAATACACCAATTTCAGGATGTAAAGAACTATCTAATGTAAAGTGAGTAATAAATCCAATAGTATAAGCCAGTGATGCATCTGTGGCATCCTGTCTAATGAGTTCTTTTGCATGTTTAAAGAAAGAGTTGGCAGGAAGCTGATGCATTCCAAACCCTAATGACTTTACAGGATTCTTTTTATAGACATCATAATAAAAAAGAATATCTGGACCATGAATTCCTATATGATATAAATCGATGTAGGGCATGATCCTCTTCTTGATGCTTTCATCTAGTTGATCTAAAACCTGTTCACCAAAAACATAATGTGTATAACCTGCTGGCATAAAAAAACCTCCTGAAACTTATTATAAGCAAGCAATTCTTAACATAAATCAATATTAGATTACTTTTGTGTTAAGATTATGTATCTTTATTATACAATAAACACTTAATTTTAGTGAATATTTCAATCATTTCAAAAAAATAAACGCTCTTTTTAAGTAAATTGTTGTTTTAGGTTATCTTATTCAGCAAAAATACCAT
>UQGS01000013.1 GCA_900540685.1 uncultured Catenibacterium sp.
AAATAAAAAAGACATCAACTTTTTGGATGGTTAAATCCTTAAGTTGATGCCATTGGACTAGGGGCAACCCTAGTCCTAATTTCTTTGTTTTAAGTTGTAGATGAGAATAAATGCACAGATAAAATCACCAATGATTGACACAATAAATGGATAGAATGCATAAATATCCTTTATTGTTGGTAAGAAAGATAAGACAAAGATATTCTGTGAGTAACATAAGAACTTAATACCTATTACCATAAAGGCAATCATATAAGTAAACCATAAACAATAATGTGTATAGATACCTCCTGGTACAACGTGCTTAAGTCTTTCATATTCATTCTCTGTTCCTCTATTATGAGATAACTTGATATACATATTCTTATATATCTTGAGATTCATACGTGAGAACATAATGATTGGAATATAAAGTAATGTCCAGAAACCAATAGTCCCTAAGTAAGGACATAACAAACTACTCACAATAGAAGCACCCATACATATATAGAAGGAACGTGGCATAGTGAATGTCATCCCTTCTGGATCAAAGTAATCATACAATTCTCTTCCACCATAACGGTGTAACCATTTATTTCTTTCATCATAAACAGTCTTAATAGATAAGACATTGACCATTAAACCAATCATATAGAGTACTGTATTCATTAATTCCCCTCTTTTATTAATAAGAGTGACAGTACTGTCTCCATCTAATTGATATAAGAAAAGCATGATGACTGAAGTCACAACGACTAACATCACAGATAGAATAAAATATGCATTATAAAGCGTATCTTTTTCTGAATCTTCAGCCTTTTTAATACGATATTCCATCAAGCCATAAAGACCTGTTTCTATTAATACTACAAGACTTCCTAAACCTATAGGAGGATTAATTAGGAAAATAAACCAGCTTATTAGCGATAAAATAATAGCGTTCATATTAATCTCCTTTCCCACCTATCATACACTAAAAAAAACATCCGGAAAAGACCGGATGTTCATTTATTATTCAACGTCGAAGTCGTCTGATAAGTCTTCACCATTAGTAGCGATGACTTTCTTATACCAGTAGAATGAATCTTTCTTATAACGATCAAGAGTTCCTACTTCTTCATCTGTAGTATCTACATAGATGAAACCATATCTCTTTCTGATACCTTCATGAGTTGATACTAAGTCGATTGCTGACCAAGGGCAGTAACCCATCATTTCGATGTTTTCTGTTACAGCCTTCTGTAACTGTTCGATATGTGCTCTTAAGTATGCAATTCTGTAGTTATCATGAACACGACCATCTTCTAATGTATCGTAAGCACCTAAACCATTTTCAGTAACGATCATTGGTAAATGATAACGAGAATACATTTCTCTCATAGTTGCTAAGAAACCATCAGGGTCGATTTCCCAACCGAATTCAGTCTTCTTAAGGTTTGGATTTGCATATCCCTTATAGTAACCTGTTTCACCACGAGCTGACTGCTGGTCTGCACCTGGATCTAATTCATCATCAGCACTTGAATGCTGAACAGTTGCAGTTGAATAGTAGTTGAAACCGATGAAGTCTGGATGTGCATTCTTCATTGCTTCTTCATCGCCTTCAGCAAATGTAGGTGTTGCATCATTTTCTTCTAAGTAAGTCCATACTAGATTATTGTATCTTCCATAAACAGCCATATCTAAATATAACCAGTTTCTGATTGCGTTGAATTCCTGAGCTGCTAAGTTATCTTCTGGCTTACAAGATGCTGGATATACATAAGAGATGTTTGGAGCTGGACCAATCTTAGCATTTGGAAGCATTTCATGACATAAAACCATAGCTTTAGCCTGAGCCACTAACATATGGTGGTTCTGCTGATATACTTCTTTTAATACATTTGTAGTTCCTTCAGGAATTCTTAATGTACCAATAATTGGACCAACTAAAGTAAGCATGTTCTGTTCGTTGATAGTTAACCAATATTTAACTCTATCACCGAAGTTTTCAAACATAACCTTAGCAAAGTTTACGAACCAGTCTACTGATTCAGGGTTAGACCAAGAACCTCTCTTGTCTAATGCATCAGGCATATCAAAGTGGAACATAGTGACTAATGGTTCAATATTATATTCTAAACATGTATTGATCACATCATTGTAATGATCGATACCTGCCTGGTTGATTTCACCAGTTCCATTAGGAAGTAATCTAGTCCAAGCGATAGAGAAACGGTATGTCTTGAATCCCATTTCAGCCATTAACTTGATATCTTCTTTATAACGATGATAGTGATCTGCACATACATCTAAAGATGAAGTTCCTGCTGGTAATTCTTTAACATCCTGACAAGATGGTCCTTTACCATCTGATAAATTAGCACCTTCTACCTGGTAAGCTGAAGTAGAAGCACCCCATAAGAAATCTTTTGGAAAAGCTTTTAATTTGTTGTCTAACATTTTATCTGTCTCCTTTTCTTTTTCTGACACCATTATAACCAAAGATTTCTAAAAATAGGATTCTTTTCAATTCTAGAAAAAAAGAGAAAATGTTTTCACATTTTCTCGCATATCTTGCACTTCTTTTGTAAAAAGTATTTTATATTTTCTTTTCCATGAGATATCTTAAGAGTCTTTCTCCACGTCTTTCATTGATCTGTTCTTCAATAACAGTATAACCCTTAGATTCAAAGAATGGTTTAGATGTAATAGATGAAGTCACATTGATTGCATGACAATCATGTTTCTTTGCATAGGCTTCTAAATCTTCTACAAGCTTTGATGCAATTCCTTTTCTTAAATAGTCAGGATGAACATATAAACGATCTAAATAACCTGTTTTACCAATATTACCAAACGCAATCAACTTATCATCTTCTTCTACTACGATAGTATGATTCTTTTCTAAAGACTTCTCCCAATGATATTCATTGGCTTCTTTTGGCGCAATGGCTTCTAACTGATCCTCTGTATAATCATTCTTATTGACTTCATGAACAGTGACATAAAATAAATCCATAACTGCATGAAGATCTGTGTCCTTGTATTCTCTAAATTCCATTTATATCACCTCTTATTCTATACATTATACCATCAATCAAAGGTAAAAAAAACGGTCATTTAAGACCGTTTCTGTTTCTATTAAACACCGAATAATAAATCGATATAGTTTGGAATTGGATACTGCTGGGCACTTACTTTAGTTTCTAAGCTATCAGCAGTTGCACGTAATGCATCCATAGCAGGGATAACTAAATCTCTCCATGCAGTTGCAGTATCTAATGTGGAAGTAGTAGTTGCATCAGCTTTATTGATAGCATCTTCTAATGCAATCATCTGTTCACGCATAGTTGAAAGTAAAGTAGTTAATACCTTTAAATCTTCAACCATGAATGTATTGTCTACACCAGCTTTAGCTACTTCTTTTGCATCATTAGCTAAAGTACCACATGCTTTGACATATGCTGGATATAATTCAGTCTTAGCCATTGATAAAGCTGTTAAAGCTTCAACACGAATTGTCTTAGCATAATTGTCTAACTGGATGTCATAACGTGAATCAATTTCAGCTTCAGTTAATACACCATGTTTTACAAACATTTCACGGATTTCAGGCTTCAATAAGCATGAACATGCATCTACTGAGTTTGCATGGTTAGGTAATCCACGTCTTGCAGCTTCTTCTTTCCATTCATCTGAATAACCATCACCATTGAAGATGATTCTTTCATGATCTTTGAAGAATTCTCTGATGATATCATCTAATGATTCACCAGCATCTAACTTAGCAGCCATCTGATCATATTCTTCAGCCATGATTGCATTTAACATAGTGTTAACTGCTGCAACTGACTGAGATGAACCAACCATACGGAATTCAAATTTATTACCTGTGAAAGCAAAAGGAGATGTTCTGTTTCTGTCTGTTGAGTCTTTAGAGAAATCAGGGATAACTGATACACCAGTAGTGAATCTTTCACCTGTAGTTGCATTTAATTCTTCACCATCAATGATTGCTTTAATTACTTTATTTAAATCATCACCAACGAATGCTGAAACGATTGCAGGTGGAGCTTCGTTTGCACCAAGTCTGTGGTCATTACCAGCACATGCAGCAGATAATCTTAATAATTCAGCATATTCATCAACACCCTTGATAGCACAAGCAAGAGTAGCTAAGAAAGGCTTATTGTTGATTGGATCAGGTCCAGGACTAAATAAGTTAATACCAGTATTAGTTAACAATGACCAGTTGTTATGTTTACCAGAACCGTTAACACCTTCAAATGGTTTTTCATGTAATAAGCATCTTAAGCCATGTTTCTTAGCAATATCCTGAGATAACTGCATTACTAATGCGTTGTTATCAGCTGTTACGTTAGCTACTGTATATACACAAGCTACTTCATGCTGTGCAGGAGCAACTTCGTTATGCTTAGTCTTTGAAGGGATACCATATTTCCATAATTCAGTATCAAGATCCTTCATGAAGGCACCTACTTTACGTTTAATAGAACCAAAGTAGTGATCTTCTAATTCCTGACCCTTAGGAGCAGGAGCACCATATAGAGTACGACCAGTTAACTTTAAGTCAACTCTCTTCTGCCAGTATTCATCTAATACTAAGAAATATTCCTGTTCAGCACCAACTGAAGCAGTGACTTTATTTACATCTTCTAAACCAATCTTATTTAATAAGTTAGAAGCAGATGCACTTAATGCATCACACGCACGTAATAATGGAGTCTTTTTATCAAGTGCTTCACCAGTATAAGAACAGAATAATGTAGGGATATATAAGCTACCATCTTTTACAAAGGCTGGAGAAGTACAATCCCATGCAGTATAACCACGTGCTTCGAAAGTAGCACGGATACCACCAGATGGGAAAGAAGAGGCATCAGGTTCACCTTTTCTTAATGTCTTACCACTAAATTCAAGAACTGCTCCACCATTTCCATCTGGTTCTAAGAAAGCATCATGCTTTTCTGCAGTTAAACCAGTCATTGGCATAAACCAGTGAGTGAAATGTGTAGCACCATTTTCAACAGCCCAGATCTTCATTGCATTTGCGATTACTGTCGCAACTTCTTTTGAAAGAGGTTCTCCCTTATCTAGAGCTTCATGGAAAGCTTTATAAATAGATTTAGGAATGCGTTCCTTCATAGTTTCGTCGTTGAACGTATAACGACCATATTCATCTAAAAGTTTGTTCATTTCCATACGATTACATCTCCTTTTTATGGGTATGATTGTAGCAATAAAAAATATTTACGTCAATACTTTTTTATCACTATGCAATAATTTTTATCATCCACTCCTTATTGCACCCACATAGTAACACAAAATGTAGGCTTTTAACTACTCTAATTCAAATATTTTCACTTTTTAAAAAATATTGGGCAACTTGTTATTTAAATCCGAAAAGTTTATAATTGATGCGAGGTGAAAAATATGTTTGGAAAACAGAAAACATTGATCATAGATCATAATAGTGAACGTAATGATCGTATTAAGAATTATCTTGATCAGGATCATTTTATGTGTAATCAAGCAAAAACTTTAGATGAATATAATGATCTTTATTTTGATAATACTTATGACTGTATTATTCTTGAAGATGTATTCCCAGGTATTAATACAACTCAGTTTTTAGTAAAAAACAGACGTAAATCCCAGGCTATTACTATAGTCATGAGTGATATGTTGAATGAAGCTTATTTGGAAGATTTATTAGACGCAGGTGCTGATGATTATATTGTTGCACCATTCTCACTCACTGCTTTATTAAGAAAGATACAAGATGTTTATAAGATGGGTGTATTAAGACCTAGAAAGATTTATCGTTTTAAAGATATTATTCTAGATGATACTGCCAAGACTGTATCATTAAATGATCATGCAGTGACACTTACTAAAAATGAATTCAAGCTATTGAAAATGTTGATGTCTCATCCTTATCAGCCATATACTTCTACTAAAATATTTGAAGGCATCTGGGGTGATAGTGTTTATGCAGATGATCAATCAGTCATGAACTTAGTCAGTTCACTTATAATAAAGCTCAATAACACTGGTGCCCATGAAGAATATATAAGAAGATTCGGTGCAAACTCTTATAAAATGGCAATATAGAAAAAAAGAATGCATATCGCATTCTTTTCTTTTAGCTTCTCTTATTGATTTTTCTACGTCTTCTGTTTTCGCGTCTTTCTTTCTTTTCAATCTTACGATGCTGGTCAGTATAGTCCGCTACTGTACAGTGGATACGTTTATTAGATTCACAAATTGCATCTACAAATTCATATCTGTCTTTTGGGAATGTACTATATCTCTTCTTTAAATCTGTATAAAGTTCAATAGCATGAGGTCTAGTGACTAAGTCTGCCATTCTTGATACTGGATCACAAATAACTTCGCATGTCATTAAATCCACTTCTTTCTGAGGTAATAATCTTCTCTTGAAGATTAAAGATTTGCCATCAACGATATATTTATAAGGACGACATCCTAAGAAATAAAGATACATTGCAGCTAAGAAAACTGTCACAATAATAAATGACTGCTGATCCAATGATTTTAATACAAACATGACGATATCATAAACCCAAACAAGAGTTAAAGCACCTAGCCAAATACCAACAGCTAGATTTGGTTTTACCTTGAATTCTTTCATAAAAAAAGGCCTCACTTTCTTTCCTATTATACAATATTTAGCCCATTATTACAATAAAAAAAGAAGAGAGGCAATACTCTCTTCTCGATGTCGAAATTATTATAATAAATTTTAATTAAATTATTCAGCAGCCTGTTTTGCCTGGAATTTTTCGTAAGCAATTAAGAATGGAATATAAACAACTACTGAAACAGCAACAACGATTAACTGTGCTACAGCACCCATTGGTTTACCACCTGTAGCTACGAAACCGAATAATACTGGTGGCATTGTCCAAGGTACTTCAAGTACGATTGGTGGACAGAAACCACTAGAAACTAAGACGTAACCAATAATAACAGTTACAACTGGAGCTAAGATAAATGGAATGTCTAGGATTGGGTTCAATACTAGAGGGATACCAAATGTCATAGTTTCATTGATATTGAATAAACCTGGAACGATTGAGATACCAGCGATTGTTCTGTTATCTTCACGTTTAGAGAAGATAAGAATTGCGATTACTAAACCGATTGTAACACCAGAACCACCGAATTCTGCGAACATCTGGATCATAGTTAAGTTCATAACATATGGAATTTTATGTTGAGCAGTATAAGCAGCAGTGTTAGCGTATAATAATGGTCTGAAGATTGGTTCCTTAACAGCAGCAACCATGTTGTTACCATGGATACCTACGCACCAGAATAACATGATGATTACATACATGATACATACTGCAAAAAGGTTGTTACCAATGATGTTCTGTAATGGTTTCTGAATTACGTTATAGATTAACGCATTTAATTCAGCACCAGTAGCTAACTGACATACTAATCCGATTGCACCTACAACGATTGCAGTTAAGCAAGTTGGGATTAATACTTCGAATGCACGAGCAACTCCAGGTGGAACCTGTTCAGGCATCTTGATCTTTAATGAATCATTCTTACGGAACATGTTATAAAGTTCCATACCAACGATTGCAACGATAAGACCTGTGAATAAACCAGTTGCACCAGTGTAGCTTGACATAATACCACTGTAGCTGAAGCTATCAGTTGTGATCTTATGTTTAGCAGCTTCACCAGTTACTTTAATGAACTGATCTAAAGTAAAGCCATGAGAAATACCCTTAGCATCGATGTAAGAAGCAGATAAGTTCTTAGCAGCAAATGAAGTAGGAGTTACCATCATCCATAAGATGAATCCTAAAACAGCTGGGTAAGAACCAGTTTCACCATTTGCTTCAGCGATTTCAGAAGCAACTAACATAGTTACACCGATTGTGATACATGAGATTGTAGCATACTGCATAGCAGCAAAGATTGGGTTAAGTACTTCTAAAGCCATGATTGGTTTCCATAAAGCACCTAAACCTGTAGTTGAGTTTACTAAAACGTTTGTCCAAAGTACACCAACGGCACCTGAGATAGTAGCTGGCATGAAGTTCTGGAACCCGTTCTTAATAGCATTAAGATACTTGTTCTGACCACACCATGCGCCGACACGTCCTAGCTTATCAGCAAAAGCGTCCATAAATTTTTCCTCCCTAAATCTTTTCGACAACCTAAGTATACTCACTCTTTGTAAAAATGTCAACGGTTACATTTTAAAATGTATGGTACTTTTAAGTTTAATGACCCGAATTTGAAATGTAATAAGTTTAAATTATATTGAATGTAACACTATATTTTTCACTTTTTGTATCCCGTTACATTTTTTTGTTTTATGAAAATATTTTTTAGTTGATCTACTTACATGGCATAAATTTTGTGATTATGTTACAAAAAAAGACAGCCATTTTTGAAGACTGTCTCCATATAAATATATTTATTCAGCACTCTGTTTAGCCTGATACTTTTCGTAAGCAAGTAAAAAAGGTGTATAAATCAAAATAGAGATTGCAATCACAATTAACTGTGAGATCGCACCCATTGGTTTACCACCTGTTGCTAGGAATCCCATGATTACAGGTGGCATAGTCCAAGGTACTTCAAGTACAACTTTTGGACAGAATCCACTTGATACTAAGATGTAACCTACTGTCATAGTGACTACTGGTGCAATAATAAATGGGATATCTAGAATTGGGTTTAATACCAATGGAATACCAAATGTCATTGTTTCATTGATATTGAATAATGCTGGAACGATTGAGATACCTGCAATTGTTCTGTTATCTTCACGTTTAGAGAAGATCAGAATTGCAATGACTAAACCTATAGTGACACCAGAACCACCAAATTCTGCAAACATAAGTAACATAGTTAAGTTCATGACATATGGAATATTTTTCTGAGTGGCACCAGCAACATAAGCTGCAGTATTTGCATAAAGTAGTGGTCTGAAAATTGGTTCTTTAATAGCACCAACCATGTTATTACCATGAATACCAACACACCAGAATAATGAAATGATGATATACATGATACATACTGCAAAAATGTTGTCACCAACAATACTCTGTAATGGTTTCTGAACCACATTAAAGATAAATGCATTTAATTCAGCACCTGTTGCTAACTGACAGATTAATCCAATAGCACCGATAACGATACATGTTAAGCATGTTGGAATCAATACTTCGAATGCACGAGATACTCCAGGTGGTACCTGATCTGGCATCTTAATTTTTAATGAGTCGTTATTACGGAACATGTTATAGATTTCCATACCAACTAAAGCGACAATAAGACCAGTGAATAAACCTGTTGCAGCAGTGTAACTAGATAAGATACCACTATAAGTAAAACTATCAGCTGAAATCTTATTCTTAGCCGCATCACCAGTGACCGTAATAAAGTCAGCTAATTTGAATGCATGAGATTTACCAGCCTTATCGATATAAGAAGCTGTTAAGTTCTTAGCTGCAAATGATGTTGGAGTGACCATCATCCATAAGATGAATCCTAAAACTGCTGGATAAGCACCTGTTTCACCATTTGCTTCCGCAATTTCAGAAGCCACTAACATAGTGACACCAATAGTAATACATGAGATTGTAGCATACTGCATAGCAGAAAAGATTGGATTAAGAACCTTTAAAGCCATGATTGGTTTAAAGATTGCGCCTAATCCTGTTGTTTCATTGACTAGAACATTTGTCCAGAGTACACCAATAGCACCTGAGACTGTTGCTGGCATGAAGTTCTGGAATGCATTCTTAATAGCATTCAAGTACTTGTTCTGACCACACCAAGCACCAATAAGTCCTAACTTATTTGCAAAAGCGTCCATAAATTTTCCCCCTAAATCTTTTACAGGTGCTAGTATAAAGACTCTTTAAAGTACCGTCAATGCTTACATTTTTTCACAAATACATCAGACCTTTTATGTGAAAATCATAACTTGTAAATAATATAGAGTATTACAATATATATTTATATTTTGTTCATTTTTAGAACTATGATCAAAAGATTTTGAGTTCACGCAAAAAAAGACAGCCCGTGAGGACCGTCTTCAAATTTATACATTATTTTGAATGCTTGTAAATAAATAGTAATTTTAAAAGGGAAACTACATGATGTAGTTCCCCGTGATTATTGTTCAACGATGACTGTCTGGAATTCATAGTTTGCATAGTGACGTCTATTGAATGTCAGTTCGAAGACAGAGCCATTAGACAAATATGTTGTCTGTTCTTCCTGGATATAAGGTTCCCCTTCTCTCAGTCCTAAGAATGCTTGTTCTAAGACCGAAGACACAGCTGATGTGATCTTCAAATGACAGCTTTGGACAGTCATATGCAATTGATTAATAACATATTTATATAACGAATCCTTTAATACATCCGCTTTTAAGTTTACAAGACTATATAAAGGGATATATGTAATTTCTACACAATAAGGCTTTCCATCTACAGATCTGTTTCTAATAATATGATAAACGAAGTCTCCTTCATCAATCTGTAGCTTCTTCGCAATTTCTTCATTACTTGGTATAACTTCAAATACTTTAATATCTGAAGTGACATCATGTCCTTCAAATCGCATAGAAAGACTACGTCTACGCACTGTTTCATTGAGTTCAGAAACATTAAGTTCTTTCACAAATGTCCCAGCCCCACGACGACGAATAATAAGTCCTTCTTTTACAAGAATCTCTAAAGCCTTCTTCATTGTTTCTTTATTACAATGATAGTTAACACATAATAAATATTCATAAGGAAGCTTCTGGCCAGCAGTATATTCTCCTGACTTAATCTTCTCTCTAATTGTATCAGCGATATCTCTATACTTTGCCACAAAACCACCTCCTTATTAAAAATACCATACTTTTAAAAAGAATTCACTGTATAATTACTTATTTTGTGATTTTTTTACTCCAAATCTCTTCATGTTCTAAATTATAGAGTGTGAATGTTTCATTTTCATAAACTAAGAAGCTTTTTACACCCTGCTTTGGTAGAGAGATAGAGTTTGGATTCACTGTATAGAAGCCATGATCTTCAAACACAGGAACATGATAGTGGCCATAAAGGAAGACATCGCCCTTCTTTAAGTAAGGCATATTATCCTTATTATAAAGGTGTCCATGAGTGATATAAAAATCATGTCCATCTACATTCAATAGTGCATAATCTCCCCTCATAGGGAAATCTAAGACCATCTGGTCTACTTCTGCATCACAGTTACCTCTGACTGCAAGAATCTTGTCTTTATATTGATTTAATAGAGGAATGCACTTCTTAGGCGCATAGCCTTCTGGTAAGTCATTTCTAGGTCCATGATATAAAATATCACCTAGGATGATTAAACGGTCTGGCTGTTCTTCATCAAAGTAGTGCATAACCTTTTCTAGGTCATTATAAGAACCATGAATATCTGATATGATCATTAGTTTCATTTTATTCCATCTCCAATCCAATTGGGCAGTGATCGCTACCCATAATATCACTGTATATTAAACTCTCTTTTATTCTCTCTTTCAATGAATCAGAGACAATAAAATAGTCAATTCTCCATCCCGCATTTCTTTCTCTTGATTTAAACATATAACTCCACCATGTATAAGCATCTGTCTTATCTGGATAGAGATATCTGAATGTATCAATATAGCCATGTGATAAGAGCTGTGTCATCTTACTTCTTTCCTGATCAGAGAATCCTGCATTATGATGATTGGATGAAGGATTCTTTAGGTCTATTTCATGATGGGCTACATTGAGGTCTCCACAAAGGATTACAGGTTTATTAAGCGCATCTAAGTAGGCAAGGAAAGCATCTTCCCATTCCATACGATAATCGATTCTCGCAAGTTCTTTTTTAGAATTAGGTGTATAACATGTGACAAAGTAATAGTCTTCAAATTCTAATGTAATCACTCTTCCTTCCTGGTCATGTTCCTCTATTCCAATACCATAAGAAACTGAGAGTGGTTCTATTCTAGTAAGTACAGCAGTTCCACTATACCCTTTCTTCATTGCATCATTGGTATAAAGTGTATAACCAGGAATATCTAAATCAATCTGATCCTTTTGTGCCTTAGTTTCCTGAAGCGCAAAAATATCAGCATCCAATGATTTAAAGCTTTCTAAGAAGCCTTTCTTTAAACAGGCACGAATGCCATTTACATTCCATGATACGTATTTCATATTTTCTCCTAAAAAAGAAGGAGCTTTAGAAAGCTCCTTCTCCCTCCTCTGCAATCGCATAACGAACAATTGTTTTCAGTTTTTCACTTGGTGTCTTTTCATAATCATTTAAGTAGATTTCATGATGGAATCCTTCTAAACGCATGTTCTGGATTGTGATGAATTCCATGATCTGCTTAGTTGTATTGATTTCAGTATTATAAGCACCCTTATGTAGCATCTGTACGCAATGTCCTTCTGTCATCCTCTTAAGATATATATCTACAATGTAAGGATTATCCTTCTTGTTAGCAGCTTTTTGTTTAATCATTTCAAATGTATTAGGATCTAGAAGCTTTGGCTGTGCCATCATCAGTGTAAACTTGATCATCTTCTTACGAGTAACGTCAAACTTCGAATTATCATAGGTATCCCATAATCCTTCTAGCGGTGAAATAAGATAGACAAGATTCTTTTCCTGTTTAAAATACTCTCTAATTTCAGCTGACATGATTCGAAGAGCTTTTGATTTTAAATGGAACTCTTCGACTTCAGGATTACCGATTCCATCAATCATGATGTAATTGAATTCTGGTACATCAACGATATCAATCTTCTTTGTTGATGCATCATATTGTTTTTTATACTCTTTACGTATACCTTCCTTCATTACGGCGCCTCCTTTCTCAAACATCAACATTATACAAAAATTCACATGAAATTACTACCATTTTAGTATTATTTCTAAAGAATGTCTGTATAATGTGTTTATTTCGCTAATATACTTTCGGGCATTGATTTATAGCTGACAACAAAAAAAGCTATTCGCAAAGAATAGCTTAGATTACTGTCAATTAGATATTGTATCAAGATTTCAATATTTCGCAACAGTTTTTTTATAATAATTTCATTGTCTTGATAACCTGTGGTTCATTAGGCATATCATTCCAAGGTGATCTCTTAACATTTGCAATCTTATCTACTTCTTCTAATCCTTCAGTGATTAAACCAAAAGCAGCATAGTCACCATCTAGATGTGGTGCATCAGCATGCATGATAAAGAACTGAGATGAAGCAGAATCCTTAACCATTGTTCTTGCCATTGATAAAACACCTCTTGTATGCTTTAAGTTGTTAGTTACACCATTAGAGGCAAATTCACCCTTGATAGATGCTGTTGGATGTTCTTTCATATCAGTATCATATCCACCACCCTGGATCATGAATCCTGGGATAACACGGTGGAAGATTAATCCATCAAAGAAGTTATTCTTAATTAAGTTTACAAAGTTTTCTACAGTAATAGGTGCTACTTCAGGATATAATTCACCCTTCATTACATTGCCATCCTGCATTTCAATTTCAAATAAGATTTTTTCCATGTTTGTTCTCCTTTATTTGATTTCTCCTTATTCTAGCATATTTTTTCTATCTCTAATAGAAAAAGCTGTAATAGTTCATCTATTACAGCCTTATTATTATAATTTCTTATACATTTCTGCGATAATTTCTGCTGCTTCATCTAAACCATAATCACTATTAATAGTTAAGTCAAAGTTCTTTAACTGACCCCATTTGTTTGTTGTGTAGTAATTATAGTAATTAGATCTCTTCTTATCTCTTGAGATGACATACTTCTTTGTATCTTCATGTTCTTCTTTGTATTCTTCTTCTACTCTCTTAATACGTGATTCAAGAGGTGCATGAACAAAGACTCTTAATACTTTGTCATAATCTTCAAGAATATAATCAGCACATCCATTAACTATGATACATGAATCGCTATTTGCAAGATGACGAATGATTTTAGATTGTGTTGCAAATACCTGATCATTTAATGGCATCTGGAAAGTACCTCCAGCCATTCCATAAAGGAATCCTGAACTCTTTTCTTGAGCTGCTTTCCTGATTGTTTCAATATCAAATCCTAATTCCTGTGCTGCTAAATCAATAATCTGGTTATCGTAATAAACAAGTCCTAAAAGATCGGCTACTTTCTGTGCTATGATACGTCCTCCAGAACCATATTCTCTTGCGATTGTAATAATTTTAGGCATAATGCAAAACCTCCTTCTATAAGTTTATTTTATCACAAGTCTGAAAGAATATGTAAGAAACTTTATTGTAAATATTGATATGTGCTATAATGCATGGGAAAGAGGTGGATTATGGAATACCATGTTTTAGCAAGTGGTTCTAAAGGAAATAGCACATTTGTTGTTGAAAAAACAACAGGTATATTGATAGATTGTGGTATCTCTAAGAAACAGTTGACTTATCGACTCAAAGAGATCGGATATACAATAGATGATATAGATTATGTATTATTAACCCATGATCATACAGATCATAATAAGAATATACATATATTTGACAAAGAAATAGTATATACCGCAAAAGGTAATATAGAGGATCTAGATGAAGATCATGAACTTGTTCCTTATAGAAGTTATACTTTTGGTGATATAGAAGTGTATGTATTACGTATTTCACATGATGCAACTAATCCTATTGGATTTATATTCAAGGGTGATGAAACTCTTCTTTATATGACAGATACGGGTTATGTATCACAGAAGAATAAAGATTTGATTCATAACTTGAATTATTATATTATTGAGTCTAATCATGATATAGAGATGTTAATGGCGACACGTCGTCCTTTTTCTTTAAAGAATAGAATTATGGGTGATACAGGACATTTAAATAATGAATATAGTGCGCACTTAATGTGTGATGTGATTGGTGAGAATACAAAAGAGATTATACTCGCCCATTTATCACAGGATGCGAATACTAAAGAAAAGGCATTAGAGACTTATTGTTCGATATTTGATGAAGAAAATATAAAATTTGATCTAGAAAAGATCAAAGCAGCAAGTCAAACATCAGTTGTTTCTGGAGGAAAATATGAACATTAAGATTATTACTGTAGGTAAGTTAAAAGAGAAGTATTTAAGAGATGGTGTACAGGAGTATGTAAAAAGACTAGGTGCATATGCTCATGTGGATATGATTGAAGTACCTGATGAAAAGATACCTAATAACCCTTCTCTTGCAGAAGAGACACTTGTAAAGAGTAAAGAAGGAAGAAAGATTCTTGATCATGTGAAACAGAATGATTTTATGATTCTATTAGATGTGGCTTCACGTGAGATGGATTCAGTGACTTTTAGTCAATATATTGAGAAGAAGATGATTGATGGTTATTCTACTATTGTATTTGTGATTGGTGGATCTTTAGGACATGGTGAGGATGTTCTTACAAGAGCTGACTTTAAATTATCTTTTTCACCAATGACTTTCCCTCATCAATTAATGCGTTTGATTCTTGTAGAACAGATCTATCGTGCATTTAAGATTATGAAGAACGAAACATACCATAAATAGATGTCCTTGCATTGTAAGGACATCTTTTTTAGTGCAAAAAAAAGAACCTGTAGAACAGGTTCTTGCGTCTTATTTAAGACCGTATTTCTTATTGAATTTTTCAACTCTACCATCAGCACTCGCAAATCTCTGTTTACCAGTGTAGAATGGATGACAGTTTGAACAAGTATCCACACGGATTTCATCTAAAACTGAACCAGTTTCGAATTCGTTACCACATGATGTGCAGATTACTTTTACTTTTTTGTAATTTGGATGAATTCCAGCTCTCATTGTCTTATCTCCTTCCGCCTTGAAATATTTGCTACTTCAAAGTAAGTTGCTAGTGTATTGTACATCATTTTTTATTGAAATACAATAGCTTTTTTAAATTTATTTCTTAGTAATATAACCTAATTTTGTTAACATTTCAGCACTTTCAACAGCACCACCAGCAGCACCTCTTAAAGTGTTGTGAGATAAACCTACGAACTTATAATCGAAGATGTTATCTTCTCTAAGTCTACCAATAGAAACGCCCATACCGTCTTCATAGTCTACATCTAATGTAACCTGTGGACGGTTTTCTTCTTCCATGTATCTGATGAAATGTTCAGGTGCATGTGGAAGCTTAAATTCCTGTGGCTGACCCTTGAAGTTATTTAAACGATCGATTAATTCTTCTTTTGTAGGCTTCTTATTGAAGCTGATAAAAACAGTTGCTGTATGACCATTTAATACTGGTACACGAATACACTGCGCACTAATAATAGGTCCTTCAGCTTTAACGATTTCACCATTTTCAATATGACCAAATACTTTTAATGGTTCCTGTTCAGACTTTTCTTCTTCCCCACTGATTAAAGGAATGATGTTTCCTACCATTTCTGGCCATTCCTTGAAAGTCTTCCCAGCACCAGAAATAGCCTGGTATGTACTTACTACAACCTTTGTTGGTTCAAATTCCTTCCATGCTGCTAAGCAAGGAGTATAAGACTGGATTGAACAGTTAGGCTTTACTGCGATAAAACCTCTCTTAGTTCCAAGTCTCTTTCTCTGATCTTCGATGACTGCATAATGTTCTGGGTTGATTTCTGGAATAACCATAGGAACATCAGGTGTCCATCTGTGTGCACTGTTATTTGAAACAACAGGTGTTTCTGTCTTTGCATATGCTTCTTCAATTGCTTTGATTTCTTCTTTACTCATATTGACTGCTGAGAATACAAAATCAACTTCCTTCGCAATGTCTTCTACATCTGCAACATCTTTTACGACAATGTTCTTAACTGCTTCAGGAATAGGTGTATCCATCTTCCATCTGCCTGCTACTGCTTCTTCATAAGTCTTTCCCGCACTAGACTTACTTGCTGCAAGTGTAGTCACTTCAAACCATGGATGGTTATCTAGAAGAGTATTGAATCTCTGTCCAACCATACCAGTCGCACCTAAAATACCAACTTTTAACTTGTCACTCATAGCTTCTCCTCCTATCAACATTAATCGTCAATCATATAACGAGTAATGTGCGCTCCTAATGTGATGAGCTTGTGGTCTATATTATCATAACCACGGTCAATATGGTAGACATTTGTAATTTCTGTTTTACCTTCTGCCATTAAACCAGCCACCACAAGAGCAGCACCACAGCGTAAGTCTGTAGCCATTACTCTTGCACCATGTAGAGGTGTTTTGCCTTTTATATAAGCACATGCTTCACCTAATTCAATATCTGCTCCCATCTTATTAAGCTGAGCACAATGCTTAAATCTTTCTTTATAAATAGTTTCAGACACTTTAGATTGTCCATTACCCTGTGTTAAAAGGGTTGTTAAAGGCTGCTGTAAGTCAGTCGCAAATCCTGGATAAACCTGTGTCTGTACTTCAACAGGCTTTAAGTTTCCATCATTACCATATACAACAATGCTATCGCCAATCTTTTCCATTCTGATACCCATTTCCTTTAATTTAGAAATAAGAGCATCTAAATGCTGTGGAATAATATTCTGGATAACCATCTTTTCACCAATAGCTGCTGCAATAATCAAGAAAGTTCCTGCTTCAATACGATCAGGAATAATTTCATGATATGCCCCATGCATATGTTCTACACCATCAATAGTAATAGTATCAGTACCTACACCACGGATTCTAGCCCCCATCTTAGTAAGAAGGTTGGCTACATCAATGATTTCTGGTTCCTTAGCCGCATTTTCAATAATAGTACGACCTTTAGCCTTTACTGCAGCTAACATAATATTGATAGTAGCTCCTACAGAAGCGAAATCTAGATAGATTTCTGTCCCAATAAGTTCATCAGCCTTTAAATGATATGTGCCTGTTTCTTCATCATAATTAATATCAGCACCTAATGCTTCAAATCCTTTTAAATGAAGATCAATAGGACGAGGTCCTAAATAACATCCACCAGGCATTCTAATAGTTACTTCTTTATATTTACCAAGTAATGCACCCATAAAATAATAAGACGCTCTTAATTTATCAACTGCACTACTTACTAATGGAATATTTTTCATATTTCTAGGGTCTACACCAATTTCACCTACGGATATATCCCTTTCAACAACACAATTCAATTCTTCTAATAATACGGTTAACGCATCAACATCTGAGATTTCTGGTACGTTATAAATCTCAACTGGTTCATCTGAGAGAACAATAGAAGGAATCAGTGCAACAGTTGCATTCTTTGCACCTGAGATAGTAACTGTTCCATTAAGTCTATGTCCACCTTCAATAGCAATTACTTCTTCTGCCATTTTTATTCAATCCTTTCATAAGGTTATTTTAAAATTTATGTATATATATAAAAACAATTAAGTTAATAGTTAATAAGTTAAAGTCAAAATATTGGTATTTATCTCGACGAATTCATTATATAGTATTTTACTGAAAATCACAAAGAAAACAGAAAGTAAATCTTCCTTTTTAATAAAAGAACATTTTACTTTTATAAAAAACATGCTATACTATGACCACATGGTCCGTTGGTGAAGTGGTCAACACACTTGGTTCTCATCCAAGCATTCAGGGGTTCGAACCCCCTACGGACTACCATTTTTTTATGCGAATAAAAAAAAGAAAGCAACGCTTTCTTTTTAAAAATGTTTGTTTGTATAAAAAAAATGGCTGGGGTAACTGGATTCGAACCAGTGAAATGGCAGATTCAGAGTCTGCTGCCTTACCGCTTGGCTATACCCCAACAGCAATTTATATTATACATATATTTTAGGAGATGTAAAGAGAAAAATGACAAAAATTCGTACAAGATTTGCACCAAGCCCTACAGGGTACATGCATATCGGTAATTTAAGAACAGCTTTATACTGTTATTTGATCGCTAAACATCAGGGTGGCGACTTTATTTTAAGAATTGAAGATACTGACCAGAACCGTGAAGTTGAGGGTGCAACTCAGTTAATTTATGATATCTTAACTGAAACTGGTCTTAACTGGGATGAAGGGCCTGATAAACCAGGTGAATGCGGACCTTATATCCAGTCTGAAAGACTTCCTATTTATCATGAATATGCTAAGAAGCTTATTGAGCTAGGCGGTGCTCATTATTGTTTCTGTGATAAAGATGCTGACAATGATTATGATCCTTGTCGTATGCTTGATCAGGCTGAAATTGATGAAAAGCTTGCAGCAGGTGTTCCTTATGTTATTAGACAGACTATCCCTGATAAGGGTAAGGCTACTTTTGATGATGAAATCTATGGTCATATTGAAGTAGATTGTACTACTTTAAATGATTCTATCTTAATTAAGAGTGATGGATTCCCTACTTATAACTTTGCGAACGTTGTAGATGACCATTTAATGGGTATTACTCATGTTGTACGTGGTAATGAATATTTAGCTTCTACACCTAAATATAACCTTCTATATGATGCATATGGATGGGATAGACCTACTTACATCCATTTACCACCAGTAATGAAGGATGAACATGCTAAGTTATCTAAGAGAAATGGTGATGCATCTTATCAGGATTTAACTAAACAGGGTTATTTAAAAGATGCTATCCTTAACTACATCGCATTACTTGGATGGTCTCCAGCTGATGAAGAAATCCTATCATTAGATGATTTAATTGAACAGTTCAACATTGAACATATTTCTAAAGCACCAGCTATCTTTGATATCGATAAGTTAAAATGGATGAATGGTGTTTATTTAAGAAACATGTCATTAGAAGAATTCCACAAAGTGGCTTCTCCTTACTATGACTTCATCACTATTCCTGTAAATACATTAGAAATCTCTAAGGCATTACAGCCACGTGTTGAAAGATTAGCTGACATTCCAGAATTAATGGACTTCGTAAATGAAACATTACCATTTGATGCATCTATCTATAAACATAAGAAGATGAAGACTAATCCTGAAAACTCTTTAGAAGCATTAGAATTATCTTTACCAGAACTTGAAAAGTGGGAAGATTATGATGATGACGAAGGATTAATGAATATGATGATGGATATTGCTAAGAGCCATGAATTAAAGAATGGACGTATTATGTGGCCTATCCGTGTTGCATTATCTAATAAGGCATTTACTCCTGGTGGTGCTGTAGAAATCGCTCATATTCTTGGTAAAGAAGAAACTTTAAGAAGAATTAGAGTTGCTATCGAAGATTTAAAGAAATCAGTGGCTGAATCAGCAGAATAAAAACAAGAGGCTCATTTGAGCCTCTTTTAGTATACTTTCTTATAGTTTGCGAGTGCACCGATTAGGTTAGAATCGTTAAAGTACTTACATTGTACTAACTTTACTTGTGGTACAGGAACAGGCATTTTTTCATAAAGTTCATCTAAAGACTTCTGAATATAAGTCATCAAGATAGGCTGTTTAGAAATACCTCCCCCTATCGCAATACAATCAGGATCGACTGCTGCCTGGATATTAAATAATCCCATTGCGATGATGTCTGTAAAATCACTTAAAACATTTATTGCTCTTGGATCACCATTATTACAGTATTCAAAGGCTTTTATTCCATCAAATGGATCAGATGCTCCTACAGCCTCTTTAATGCCATTTACGAGTCTCAAAGCACTGCCATCAGACCCCCACTTGCTACCAAAGCCACGCTTATCTGTCCACTTAGTAGAAAGATAACTGAATTCACTTGCAAAGCCATGACCACCAGTAAACACACGATCACCAATAGTCATACCGCCACCAATACCAGTACCTAAAATACATACAGCACCAACATCAGTTCCTTTTAAAGAACCATATGTCACTTCACATTGTGCTGCACATTTAGCATCATTTTCAATCACAACACGTTCTGTTGTGACCTTTTTTATTTCTTCTAGGACATCTACATCCTGATTATATTCTAATGCCCCTGGTACCTGCATTTTGTGTGTTTTCTTATTATATAGTCCTGGTAAACTCATTGCGATACCATCTATGTTTCTATACTTATCATAGATACTCTTAATTACTTCTAAGAAGTTTTCTAATGTATCAAATGGTGTAGGTACACTGCCCTTTTCTAAAAATTCTAATTCATCATTCATTAAGGCATACTTAATAGCAGTACCCCCTACGTCAAATACTAAATATTCCATGTCTGCTTCCTCCTCTAAATATCATAATATAGATTGAGAATATACTATATATTTTTCTGAAAATGAAATAAATAAACTTGATATGGCTGTTTTAATGTAATAGATTATTGTAAAGGAGAAAATCTAAGTAACTGAATATATTGACTGTTGTGTTTGAATGTGTTCATATGTGTTTAAATGAGCTCATAGAGGAACGCTAAAATGAACACATCAAATATCAAAAATTATAAACCAAAAGATTTTGCTAAACTTTAGGCGTATCTGTGAAATTTCAACGTTGAGATAGAGAAGAAACTTTATAGGCAAAAACGGATCTCCAACTTATAGGCGCTATTGCACTTATGATCAGTATTTACTAAATCAAGTTGTATTTTTAAGACATTTTTGCAATGAGAAAGGAATTATTCTAGAGCAGTGTATTGAAGGTTATGGAAACCGTGTAACGATTTATTAGATGAAGTAATAAAACGGAAAATCAAAGCCACAATTTGAATTCCCACAAACCATAGGCTAGTGAAAATTAAATTTTATAAGCACCTATTAAACGGCGTTCTCGAAGCTGAACCTAATACATGAATTTTCCATTTGTTCTATAATTAGATTAGAAATCAGATAGAGAACTCGTGTAGGATATTGTTTCAATACTTCATGTGCTCTCCTGCAGGTTGCAGAGGGCTTCGTAAGTATTAAAAAAAACAGATAGAAAGGGATGAGGAAATTGCTGAAGAGCTTCAAGACGGAAATAAATCCAACAGAGGAGCAGAAAGTCAAGATTCGTAAAACGATAGGTACTTGCAGATTTATCTATAACTTCTATCTTGCTCATAATAAGGAACTTTATGAAAGTGGCAAAAAGTTTATGAGCAGCAACCAGTTTAGAGTATGGCTCAACAATGAGTTTCTTCCGAGCCATCCAGAATATTCCTGGATCAAGGAAGCTTATTCAAAATCGGTAACACAGGCAGTAAATGACGGACAGACCGCATTTAAAAGATTCTTTGATTACAAGAGTGCCTTTCCAAAATTCAAGAAGAAAGGCAGATCAGATGTGAAGATGTATTTTGTAAGGAATAATCCAAAAGATTGCCTTTGCGAAAGACACAGAATCAAGATTCCATCACTTGGATGGGTCCGCATCAAAGAGAAAGGATATATTCCCACAACAAAGGATGGATATGTGATTAAGAGCGGTCATGTCTCAATAAAGGCTAATAGATACTATGTCTCAGTTCTTATAGAAATTCCAGACAAAACGACAACCGGTAATTCCAGTGAAGGAATTGGCATTGACCTTGGATTAAAGGACTTTGCGATTGTCTCTAATGGCAAGACTTATAAGAACATCAATAAATCTGCCAGATTAAGGAAACTTGAAAAAAAGCTTGCTCGAGAACAGAGAGGTCTGTCTCGAAAGTATAAAAATCTAAAGAAAGGAGGGTCCACTCAAAAAAGAAATATACAAAAACAAAGGCTTAAGATACAGAAGCTTCATCATAGAATTGACAATATTCGTACTGATTACATCAATAAGATAATCGCAGAGATAGTGAAAACCAAGCCATCTTATATAACGATTGAAGATCTAAACGTATCAGGAATGATGAAGAACAAGCATCTTTCAAAGGCAGTTGCTTCGCAGAAGTTTTATGAATTTAAAACAAAGCTTGAAGCTAAATGCAAAGAGAATGGAATTGAACTTCGAGTTGTAGATAGATGGTTCCCATCATCTAAGACATGTCATTGCTGTAAAAGTATCAAGAAAGATTTAAATCTTTCAGATAGAGTTTTCAGATGTGATTGTGGTTATATCGAAGACAGAGATTTCAATGCTGCACTTAATCTGAGAGATGCTACAACTTACGAAGTTGCATAAACAAACGCAAGCGTAGGTGTGTACCGAAGGCTATTTCGGGAATTTACGACTATGAAGTGTACTAGAACTTGTGAGTAGATATGATTTCGGTCAATCCAAAGCATACACGATGACATAGTAAGTAATGTTCGTGAGAACTTACATTATCTCGATGTGAGTATATTTAATCACATTTTGAGTGGCAGTTGAATTACTATGACAGAAACAGGAAAGAAGATTGTATGTGGGTTATTATTAATTAATATTATGCTTACCCTCATCTCAATCATCATCAAATAAGGAGTGCATATTATGGATGACAAATATAAAGCACAGAAAAAATATGCGAAAAGTCATATTAAAAAACTTGGTTGTTCTTATCCTGCAGAGTTTGTAGATGCATTCAAAGATGCCTGCAATACTCTAGGCGTTAAACAATCTGAAGTAATTAGAGAAGCAATGAATAAAATAATAGAGCAAGCAAACAAAAGCCAAGGCGATTAAACCTTGGCTTTTATATTAATCCTGGAATAAAGGAGTAGAAAGATAACGATCACCTGTATCTGGGAGTAAGGCTACAATAGTCTTTCCTTTATTTTCTGGTCTTTTTGCAAGTTCAATGGCAGCATATACTGCAGCACCTGAAGAAATACCTACTAAGATACCTTCATTCTGACCTACTTCTTTACCAGTCGCAAATGCATCTTCATTTGTTACACGGATGATTTCATCATATACCTTTGTATCTAAGACATCAGGTACGAAACCTGCACCGATACCCTGGATCTTATGTGCACCACCCTGTCCAGTAGATAATACTGGAGAAGAGTCTGGTTCTACTGCAACTACTTTTACGTCTGGTTTCTTATCTTTTAAGTACTGTCCTACACCAGTGACTGTACCACCAGTACCTACACCTGCCACAAAGAAATCTACCTGACCATCTAAATCTTCAAAGATTTCTGGTCCAGTAGTTAAATAGTGAGCCTGTGGGTTAGCTGGGTTAACGAACTGACCTGGAATATAGCTGTTTTCAATACCTTCTGCTAGTTCATTGGCTTTCGCAATAGCACCCTTCATACCTTTACTTCCATCTGTTAAGACTAATTCAGCGCCATATGCTTTCATTAATGTACGTCTTTCTACAGACATTGTTTCTGGCATAACGATAATAATACGATAACCTCTTGCTGCAGCAACAGAAGCTAAACCAATACCTGTATTACCTGAAGTAGGTTCAATTAAGACAGTATCTTTATTGATCTTTCCTGCTTTTTCTGCTTCATCAAGCATATTCTTCGCAATTCTATCTTTTACGCTTCCTGCGGGATTGAAATATTCAACTTTTGCGATTACTTTTGCTTCTAAGTTATATTTCTTCTCTAAATGTGTTAATTCTAATAATGGTGTATGGCCAATTAACTGGTCAGCACTAGTGTATACCTTACTCATGTTAATTCTCCCCCTTAATTTGTTATTTTACTGCAGCTAAAGCCTGATCTAAGTCTGCAATAATATCATCAATATGTTCAGTACCAATAGATAATCTAATAGAATTCTGCTGGATACCTACCTGTTTTAATTCTTCTTCATTCATTTCTGCATGTGTAGTAGAAGCTGGATGAATAACCAAAGATTTCACATCTGCAACATTTGCAAGTAATGAGAATAACTGTAAGTTATCAATGAAATCTTTTGCTTTTCTTGCATCACCCTTGATGTTGAATGTAAAGATTGATCCACCACCGTTAGGGAAATACTTCTTATATAATGCCTGCTGAGATGGATCTGTAGATACTGAAGGATGTGATACAGATTCAACCTGTGGATGGTTATTTAAGTATTCTACAACCTTTAATGTGTTTTCTACCTGTCTTTCTACACGTAATGAAAGTGTTTCTAGACCCTGTAAGAAGATCCAAGCATGAATTGGTGAAAGAGTTGCACCCATGTCTCTTAATAGAATAGCTCTAATTCTTGTAATATAAGCAGCTGCTCCTACATCTTTTGCAAAGCTTACACCATGATAAGATGGGTTTGGTTCAACAAGCTGTGGGAATTTATCTGCATGTGCAGCCCAGTCAAACTTACCTGCATCAATGATGACACCACCAATAGTAGTACCATGACCACCAATGAACTTAGTTGCTGAATGAATAACAACGTCAGCACCATATTCAATAGGTCTAATTAAATAAGGTGTACCAAATGTGTTATCAATCACTAATGGTAAACCATGTTTATGTGCAATCTTTGCGATTGCTTCGATGTCTACAACATCTGAATTAGGGTTACCTAAAGTTTCAATATAAACAAGTTTTGTGTTTTCCTGAATGGCATCTTCAAATGCCTGTGGATTTAATGCATCTACGAAAGTAGTAGTAATACCATAATCAGTAAATGTATGTTTGAATAAGTTGAATGTTCCACCATAGATGTTTTCTGCAGATACGATATGATCACCTGCAGCCACTAAGTTTTGTACTGCGTATGTCACTGCAGCTGCACCAGAACCTACAGCTAAAGCTGCAACGCCACCTTCTAAAGCGGCAATTCTTTTTTCAAATACATCTTCAGTTGGGTTTGTTAGACGACCATAGATATTACCAGCATCTTGTAATGCGAATCTAGCTGCTGCATGATCTGAGTTATGAAAAACGTAAGATGAAGTCTGATAGATAGGTACTGCACGAGCGTCAGTAACTGGATCAGCTTCTTCCTGTCCTACGTGTAATGCAAGTGTTTCGAAATGATAGTTTTTATTAGACATGTATGTTTCCTCCTCAACCCTATTTGTTTGATAGGTTAATAGGATTATAGCAGTGATAAACCTACTAGTCAACTATATTTATATTATTTTTTGTGAATATTTCGTATTTTCTAAATTTAATTGATTTTATTTATGATTATATGACATAATCATCGCCGTTTGATGAAGCAGGTACTAAATCACTTAAAGAAACACCTTCTAAATAGTCTGTAATAACATGATATAAACCAGTCCACATAGGTAATGTATTACAATAAGAGGCTCTTTCACATGTATTACATTCATCTGCTAAACATGATACAGGAGCTAATGTTCCTTCAGTGATCTTAAGAATAGAAGCTACACTATAGTCTTCTGGAGCATGTGTTAAACGGTATCCTCCACCTTTACCTCTTAAACCTTCTACAAAGTGTTCTTTAGATAAAGATTTAATAATAATTTCTAGATACTTTTCAGAGATGTTCTGTCTAGCCGCTATTTCTTTTAATGGTATATATTTAGAACGATCATGCTGTGCTAAATCAATCATGACACGTAAAGCATAACGCCCTTTAGTTGATATCATCATAATCTATTCCTCCTTTTACATATACCTAGTATACTAGGGGGTTAAAGGGTAAGTCAAGAATAATAGAAATTGAACGTTGATGTAACAGATAGTTGATGTTAGAATTTTAATAGCAAATAGTGATCAACAGTTGTATAAGCTATATGTCAAATCAAAGAAAGGATGAAGATATAACCAGAAACATTACATACACAAGTGCAACATATTTGTAGTTACTTTACTAATAGCCCGTTAATTTTTGTATATTATAATAAACTCAAATACAAGGAGATCCTATGAAATCAAAAAAGATTATTGTAAGTATTGTTATTTGTTTAGTCATTGCAGTATTTGTAGTACCTAGTTCTAGTTCTTATTTATCAGAAGTTACGGTAAGTGGAGAAAAGAAGAAAGGTTATTCTTTTTATAAGTCAATTTCTATATCTAATAAATTAAAAGATGTTGATTTTATAGATCATTTACCCGATGGTATACAGAAGTATGATGAAAGTAAAACACGTTATGGTTCACCTTCTTATACTGTTGTGATAAAGAATAATGCATATCGTTTCTATAGATTATCAAGTGATTCAGATGTACTAGTGACTAAGTCAAATAAGAGTGATGATTCTCAAATAAAAGAATATGCTAGAATAAATAAAGATAGTTATAAGACACTTGCTTCCTCAACACATTATACTGATTATGATCAATTAGATTACTGGAACTAACATAGTTATTCCTACCACATTTGTGGTAGGAATCTTTTTATTTGAACGTAAAAAAAAGAGAAGCCTAAGCTTCTCTCTTAAATAAATTATTCAGCAGCTTTACCGATGCAACCAAATACTTCCATTCTGTCTTTTACGCAGTCTCTGATAGCCTGAGCACCTGGAGCAAGTAATTTACGAGGGTCATAACCTTTACCCTGCTGATCCTTACCTTCTTCGATGTACTTTCTAGTAGCTTTCTGGAAGTATAACTGACATTCAGTGTTAACGTTGATCTTAGATACACCTAAGCCAATTGCTTTCTTAACCTGTTCATCAGGAATTCCTGAACCACCATGAAGAACTAATGGTAAGATACCAGTTTCTTTCTGGATAGCATCTAATGCTTCGAACTGTAAACCAGCCCAGTTTGCAGGGTATACACCATGGATATTACCGATACCAGCAGCTAAGAAGTCAACTCCTAAGTCAGCAATCATCTTACATTCTTTAGGATCTGCTACTTCACCCATACCAATAACACCATCTTCTTCTCCACCGATTGAACCTACTTCAGCTTCGATAGATACACCTTTAGCATGGCATAATTCAACTAATTCTTTAGTCTTTTCGATGTTTTCTTCGATTGAATAATGAGAACCATCGAACATGATTGAAGTGAATCCAGCTGCTAATGCTGCCTTAGCACCTTCATATGAACCGTGGTCTAAGTGTAATGCTACTGGTACAGTGATATTTAAAGATTCTACCATTGCTTTAACCATAGCAGCTACAGTTGTGAAACCTGTCATATATTTTGCAGCACCTTCAGATACACCTAAGATTACTGGTGCATTTAATTCCTGTGCTTCTAAAAGAATAGACTTTGTCCATTCAAGGTTATTGATGTTGAACTGTCCAACACCATAATGGCCTGCTTTAGCCTTTTTTAACATTTCTGTTGCGGAAACTAATCCCATAATATTATCTCTCCTTTTCTTTTATACTTCCATAATACTCTTTTTTCTTGTCTATTACTAGAAAAATTAAAAGATGTAAACGTTTTTATTTTAGATTATTTTCTTTTTCATTTAGGTGGCTTAAAAAGCCTTCTATTTCCTGCTTTGTATAATAAGCAGGATTATCATCAAGTATCTCTTTTAACTGCTCCTGATAGTCTTTTTGATACCCTATACGCTTATTTAATAAACGTATCGCAAGTGTCTGCTGGTAGGCAATATTTGTGTGAAGAAACCTCTTCAATTGTAGATTTGTATATTCATAAGCATAGTCTAGTGGAAGATCATCGATATAACCCTGTTTCCTTAAACTATGCAGATCTTTCATCTAGTGCCTTCTTTAATTGTAAACAAGCTTTCTCTACAGTACTTCTAGGACATGCAAGGTTAAATCTTTCAAAACCTGATCCTTCTTCACCAAACACATAACCTTCATCTAACCAAAGATGTGCTTTATGCAGCATGAAGTCTTCCTGTTCTTCATTACTCATACCAAGTGTTCTCATATCCACCCAGGCAAGATATAAGCCTTGTGGATCAATAAGAGACATACCAGGACATTCAGTCTTTAAGAAGTGATCAAGATAATCCATATTCCCTTTAATATAATCTAAAAGCTGATTAACCCATTCATCACCTTTAGTATAAGCGACTGTTGTCGCAATAAATCCTAGTATTGTAGGATCAGAAATAGAATGACTCATCTTCACTTCCTTAAACTGATTTCTTAGCTTTTCATCCGCAATAATAGCTGCAGAAGTCTGAAGTGCAGCTAAGTTGAATGTCTTAGAAGCGGCAGTGAGTACGATTGAGAAATTCTTATATTCAGGATCTACTTCATAGAATGCGATATGCTTATGAGGCGCATAGACAAAATCCATATGGATTTCATCTGATACTACAAACACATTATGTTTTTTACAGATATCTCCAATTGTTTTTAATTCTTCTTTAGTCCATACTTTACCCACTGGATTATGTGGATTACAGAAGATCATCATCTTAACGTTTTCTTCTATAATCTTAGTTTCAAATGCTTTGTAATCAAGCGTATATTGGTTGTCTTTTAAATCAAGAGGCATTCTTACAATACGTCTGCCATTATTCTTAATAGCACGATAGAATGGATAATAAACTGGTGTTAAAACAAGTACACTCTCCTCTTTTTTAGTATAAGCTTCTACTGCAAGATGAAAGGCAGTGACAACACCCGGTGTAGGGACGATCCAGTCTTTTTCAACATGGAAATCATGTCTACGTTTCATCCATCCTACAACACTTTCTAAGTATTCTTCTGGGATTGTACTATAGCCATAAATACCATCTGACACACGTTTAGAGAGTGCTTCTGGAATATCTGGTAATGTTTTGAAATCCATATCTGCAACCCACATAGGAATCATATCAGGATCATCTGTATGACCTGCATCATATTTTGCACAGTTTGTATGATGTCTATCATAGACTGTATCAAAATCATACTTCATCGCAATACCTCCTGTTTATTAAACGCATCCTGTGAGAAGTGGAATAAACCAATACCTACAGACTGTGCTAAGTTAAGTGAATCAATCGCATTTGTATGAGGAATAAAGACACTTTGTCCATATGTCATATAAATATCATCGAGTCCTGATGATTCATTTCCAAAGATCAGTGAATGAGGTATGACAGGTTTCACCTGATGAATGTTCTTAGCACCTTTCAACATAAATGGATAACATTGATGATCACCAAATTCTTTAAGATATTCATCAATACTTTCATAATAATGAATACGTAAAGAAAATAATGCACCCATAGAAGAACGAACAACATGTGGATTAAAGATATCAACTGCTGGACGAATAATAGCTAAGTCCTGATAACCAAATCCTAACATTGTACGCATGATAGTTCCCATATTACCCATATCCATAGGATTCACTAATACAATATGATTCCCCTTCTGTAAAGGTTCATAGAATGTCTTAAATACCCCAATCGCATAACAATTAGACTTTGGTGAAAGCTTATTAATTGTCGCATCATGGACATCAACAGGAATATGATGTAACGCACATAATTCCTTGATTTTAGGATATCCTCTGTTTTCTTCTATTGAAGAGTGTACAACCACTCTTTTCACAATATCTGGTTTATGTTCTAATAATTCTATTGTAGGAAAGACACCCAATGTATAAGAGGAGTCATCACCTTTTTTATATAACTTCATAACTTCCTCCTCTATGCATCTTCATTAATACTCTTAATAGTCTGTAATTCATCTTCTGCATTCTTCTTTAATGCTTCAAAGTGTTTAGGATCTTGTTTAGCTCCTTTATCAATGAGTTCTAGTAGTTCACGATATTTTTCTACTACAACCTCCATTAATGATTCTTTTACTTTGTAGTCTAATTCATCACGTGCCTGCTGATGAATACGATTTAATGATTTATATTGTTCTCTAAACACAAGGTCATAATCCACCTTTGATTTTCTAGAAAATAGTCCCATAAGTACTCCTCCTTCATCTCATTTATTATACTATAGAACACAAAAATAGTCACAAATAATGTGACTATTTAGTATTCGTTGCCATGACACCTACTAATGGATGTGGCTGATATGGTTCTTCTAGATATTGTTTTTCTTCTTCAGTTAATTCTAGTTCTGTCGCAAGTACAGCTGTATCAATATGTTTAAGTTTTGTTGCCCCTACAACAGGTGCTGCCACTTTAGACATCAGCCAGGATAATGATACTTCACTCATAGAAACATGATGCTTTGATGCAAGTTCTTCTACACGTTGAATAATTTCTAAATCTAAATCACTTGATGCATCATATTTACTTAATGCGTATGTATCCTGTTCTAGTCTTTGTGATGTAACTCCTGGATGTTTTGCGAGACGTCCTGAAGCAAGTGCACTATAAGGTGTCATCGCAATATTCTGTTCATCACAATAACGTTTCATTTCTCTTTCTTCTTCTCTAAAGATGAGATTATAGTGGCCCTGTACACTCACAAAGCCCTGTAATCCTCTTTCTTTCGCAATAGTATTAGCCATAGCCAATTGATACGCAAAACAGTTGGAAATACCTATTTCCTTAATCTTACCTTCTTTAATAAAGTCATTGAGTATTTCTAATGTTTCTTCAATAGGTGTTTGATAATCCCACATATGCATAATATAGAGATCAATATAATCAGTCTGTAATCTTCTTAAACTATTATTCAAACATTCAGTGAGATATGTTCTTGAATCAATAGAATCATCACTCTTAGGTGTATATTTAGTCGCAATCACGACATCTTCACGATGTCCATATTCTTTAATTGCACGTCCTAAATATTCTTCACTCGTCCCTGATTGATAGCTCATAGCTGTATCAAAGAAGTTAATACCTGATTCTAAAGCATGGAAAATAATCTTTTTAGAGTCTTCATAAGGTAATGTCCAGGAATGCATACCTTGAGAAGCATCTCCAAATCCCATACATCCTAAACATACCTTAGATACTTTTAATGAACCAATCTGTGTATATTTCATAGTTGTTCCTCCTGGCATTATCATAATTGATATAAGAAAAAATATCCAAAGACAAATAAGTACTTCTATCTATAAATAGACAAATAGCTCTATTTATCTATATGGACATTGTTCTTTTAATAAGTCCTTTAGTCCTAAGTAACGCATATGATTGATGTTGTCTACAAGTTCATCAATAGGTTCCTTCATTCCTTCTAGAATCCATTGAAGGACCATACTATGAGAGGCATTGGTATGGTAGAGTGTCGCAAATCTAAGTTCTTTTGATAATGGTTCACCTATGCAGTATTCATGCCATTTCAGATCAAATTCTATACAATGATGAAGCATATGTTCCTTTAAAGAGTTCTGTCCATCTAATGCAGAGGCCTGTTCAATAAATGTTTCATACTTCTTTAAGCTATTAAGTGTCTGAGTCAATGATTGTTTAAAGTCAATGGACATATCTTCATCAAATTCATTCACAATCACGCTATCATAGACATATGCAATAAGGTCATTCTTATCTAGAAAATGATTATAGAATGTCTGTCTTGAGAGTTCTGTATCCTCTAATAAGTCTCCTATTGTAATCTTAGATAATGGTTTCTTATTCAAAAGTAAGAGTAAACTGTTAGAAAAAGCTTTTTTAATATTCATGTTATCACCTTTAATTATTTTACATCTTTCATTTAAAGTATGCTATTATATCATTGCAAAAGCGATAGAAACGAGGTAAATAAAAATGAGTATACTTGCATGTCCTAAATGTCATGAACCTTTAGAAATTGAAGGTAAAACATGTAAATGCATTAATAACCATTGTTATGATATTGCCCGTCAGGGGTATATGAATCTACTTTTAAATCCTGATAAGGCATCTAATAATCCAGGTGATTCTAAGGAATCATTGATTGCGAGAAAGGCTTATCTTGATAAGGGTTATTATGATCCTATTCTTTTTGAAGTAGTGAATGAAATCAAGAAGAAAGAAGGTCCTTTAAATATCCTAGATCTAGGTTGTGGTGAAGGTTATTATACATATCGTATGAAACAGATTCTTGGTGATGAGAATACATATTGTGGTTTAGATATTTCTAAACTAGCTGTAAGAATGGCTACACAGTATGATAAATCTATTCACTGGATTGTAGGTAATTCTAAGAATATTCCAGTACTTGATCATTCTATGGATGTGATTACTGCAATGTTTACTGTAGTCAATCAGGAAGAACTCGCAAGATGTATTAAAGAGGATGGTTATATTATTCATGTAACAGCCAATAGAGATCATTTGATTGAAATTAAACATTTGATTTATGATGAAGTAAAGACTAAGTCTGATAAGTATATCCGTCTTCCGTTTAATGTATTAGAGAGTCATGATTTTAAGAAGACTATTTCTATTAAGAATCGTGAAGATGCATTAAATCTTTTAAAGATGACACCACATTATTATCATATCAAGAAAGAAAAGCGTGATGTTCTTGATACATTAGAAGCACTTGATGTCACTATTGATATTAAAGTGACTGTATATCGTCCATGAGAATAAAGAAACAGGGACAGCATCTTCTTATCACTATTGATAAAGAATATGAGAATCGTCCTTTATCTGATTTGTGGGCAGATCTGCATTTATCACGCAAAACAATTCATTTATTAAAACAGAATAAAGACTATAAAGTAAATCATGTATTTAGTATGAATCCTATACTTCATACAAATGATATATTAGATGTTCTTGCGTATGAACATGATGATGAGACATATGCGCCTGATTTTAATGATTTAGATATTGTATATGAGGATGATCTGATCCTTGTAGTGAATAAGCCTATTGGGATTGCGGTTTATCCAGATGATCCTCATAAAACAGATAGTTTATCTAATAGAGTAAGTGCTTATTATATGACACAGGGATATGATATTCCTGTTCGTTATATTCATCGTTTAGATAATGATACAAGTGGCTTAGTGGTATTCTGTAAGTGTCATTTAATACAGGCTTATCTAGATCATGCATTGTCTATTAAAGAGATACAAAGAGAATATCTGGCTTATGTAGAAGGAAATATTAAAGAGGGTAAGGAATATAAGATTGAACAAAGCTTAGGTAAGGATAGACATAGTCCTTCTAAGATGCGTGTTCATCCTAATGGTATTCCTGCCGTGACTTATTACCAGTGTCTAGAAAACAAAGAAGATCATGCACTTGTAAGATGTCGTCTAGAGACTGGTAGAAAACATCAGATCCGTGTTCATATGGCTTCTATTGGTCATCCTATTCTAGGTGATCCTCTTTATAATGAAGGCTCTGATTATCCACGTCTAGCTCTTCATGCAGCCTATATCAAGTTTGAAGAACCTATTACTCATCTTGAGATTGATTTATATAGTCCAATGGAATTTTAAAAGGAGATGGCAACATCTCCTTTTCATTATGACTTATTTACTTCCTGCATATACATTTCAGCTATATATGAAGGTCCACTCCACAAGAGTTTTGTAGTTTCATCGTAGAGGAATTTACCCGTTTTAGAAGATAAGAAATCAATTAATATATCTTTTCTGTCCTTACCTGTTTCTTCCGCAAGTTCTTCTACCACCATCGCAATAAGAAGATCTATGGTATAATCCATTCTTTCCTTTGAAAGTTTCACCATATCTTTTCACCCTTTCTTTTCAAGAAATCAGTGATATCATCAAGAACAGCTTCATCGCCTTCACAACTAAATATTCCATAACCTATTTCAATATATCCAAGAACATCATATTCCTTAAATATGTGAATAACCTGTTCAACAGGTAACTGCCACTCTTCTGAAGCAAGTCGGATTAATCGAGTTTGCATGAAAGTTATTTCTGTTTCCCTAAGCATTATAAATTCATCTTAATCAAACGTTACAAGCTTCACAATATTCTTATGGCTCTTATTAAAGAGTGTAGAAGCACCCACACATACACGTTCACCACATGATGAGAAGATAATAGATGTATCAGAGGCTGTTTCTTCATAACCAGTAATACACATCCAATGCCATGTTTCTTCTTCTAATATCTGTGCTTCATGAGTTAAGATCAACATACCAATAGGATGACCCTGATCAATAGCTGTTTTCACAAAATGTACACCCTGTTCAGGAGATTCAGTAATCTTCTGATATACAGGTTCTACATTTAAACCCATATGTTTCATATACTTCTTAAAGTTCTTCGCAAACTTATAGAAATAAGGGAAACCCATAATACCTGGCGTATTGAGTTTAAACATCTTTTTCATTAGTTCTAGAAAGTCTGAATAAGAGATATCTAGCTTATGTTCATAGAAACATGCCATATCTGCAGCGCAGACACTCGCACATCCTGCACGTCTTGCCCATTCATCAGGAAACCAGTCCTGGTCTCCACCATAGTAGTCTTGATTGTCTTTATGAAAGATCATGATAGGAAGTTCTTTTTTCATTTTGTGTACTCCTTCATATGAATTTTCACAATAAAACAGTTTTCTCCTTCTACATCTCCTTCAATGATATAAGTATCATCTATATGAGTAAGATAGAGTTCTATTGTCTGATGAGCGAGTATTTCTTTTTTATAGTTAATAGAAATAGAATCCATGAAATGATTTTCATAGGCTTCTACAGGAATTAAGTTAGAGGCAATACGTAAATAATGGGTATTGTTTAAATGTCTATTTGTATCTATATCACTATAGGGTACAGTATAGGTACTCACTAATTGTCTATCATCTTGTGTATAAAGTGTTTCTGGGTCTTCTTTGACTAATTCAGGATTATCAGGAAGAGTTAATCCAGCACGCTTAGGAGATGTAATACGACGTCTCTTTAAGTCAATCAAAGTCCAGATAGAACGACATTCACCAATACGTCTGCCTTCTTTTTCTATATAGTAGAATCGAGGAAAAATCACATTGGAATAATGTCCAATCTCAGTAATCAAAGTAATTTCATCATCTTCATAAATAGGTTCAGTTAATATAAGTGACTGTTTAGAAACAACATAACCATATTTACCTTTCATGGATTCTGCATAGAATCCTGATAAAGAACCATCTACAGTCGCTAGACGTGAAAAATAGACAAAGATGTTTTCATCTCTTAAACGACCTGTATAGTCACATTGATCATTCTGGATTGTGTAATGAAGTGTATACATTTTCATTTTCCCCCTTTTTTTATGTATTATACTTGTTCTTTTTCATTTGTCCATACAAATAGGGTATAGCCAAATTGAATAGTTCAATGTATAATTATAAGAAGAATAAAGGAGAGAACAGAATGGATCAGGTTTTAATTATACTTGCATTTCTTGTTGGACTCATCGGTCTCTACTTTACATATATGATTGTGAATGTAGTTGTAACTATTATTAAATCTAAGAAAAGAGATCATTCATTAAAATTCTGTATGAGTCCTACAGGTAAGGCTTTTTATATTGGTCTTACAGTACTTTATTTTGTGGTATTAGTTGGTTGTATCGCTTTTATGATTTCATCATATAATTCCCACAAAATGAACTACATTTCAAACGCTTTAAGTGTATGGGCTATTTATTCTATCATCTATTCAATGCAGATTGCGAATCTTGTATTAGTTGGTAGAAAGAATATGCTTGTTGGACGTCTTCTTATCGATTATCGTAAGATGAAAAAAATCAACTTCAATACAAATAATGAAATCACATTTGTATTCGCACAGAAGAACTTCAGATTCTCTACACGCTGGGTTGATAAACAGGTTTTAAGAAAAGCCGTAACAGGAAGAAGCTAATAAAAAAGATTCCGCGAGGAATCTTTTTTTGTTTACTCTGGTTTTTCAAACTGACTATAGTAGAGGTTATGATAGAAACCATTCTTCTTTAATAGTTCTTCATGTTTACCTTGTTCAATGATATGTCCATCATTCATCACAATAATCTGATCTGCTTTTTGAATAGTAGAAAGACGATGGGCTACAATAAAAGTTGTTCTACCAATCATCATTGTATCAAAAGCATCCTGAATCTGTCTTTCTGTACGTGTGTCAATGGATGAAGTGGCTTCATCTAGAATCAACATGGGTGGATTAGCCAACATGATTCTTGCGATAGATAATAGCTGTCTTTGCCCCTGTGATAAGTTACTGCCTTCTTCAGCAAGCATGGCATCATAGCCACCTTTTAACTGAATAATGAATTTATGCGCATGAGCTTTTTTAGCAGCTTCAATGATTTCTTCATCTGTCGCATGAGTTGAACCATAGGCAATATTATCTCTAATAGTACCTTTAAATAACCATGTATCCTGTAATACCATACCATATAGACTTCTTAAGTAAGAACGGTCCATGGTTTGTGTATTGATACCATCAATAGAAATAGAACCACTTTGAGGATCATAGAAACGCATTAATAAGTTAATCAATGTTGTTTTACCACATCCTGTAGGTCCTACAATCGCAATTGTTTCACCTGCATTGACATGAAGATTAAAATCAGTAATCAATGGTCTTTCAGGTGTATAACTGAAATTCACATAGTTTAAATCAATCACACCTTGTGGATGATCAATAGTCTTGGGATGTTCTGGGTTTTTTATACCTGGTTCATCAATAATCTTAAAGACACGTTCAGCACAAGCTAAGGCTGTTTCTAATTCAGTGAATACGTTAGAAATATCATTAAATGGCTTTGTGTACTGATTGGCATAAGTGAGGAATGATGATAAACCACCTACAGTAAGGCCTCCACCAATAACACTAAAAGCACCATAGATACAGACTGTATCATAAACAATCGCATTCACAAAACGTGTAGAAGGATTCGCAAGTGCACCTAAGAATTGTGATTTAACACCACTCTTAAATAAACGATCATTGATTTCATCAAACTTCTCTTCATTGATTGTTTCATGCTGGAATGCTTTGACGACTTTCTGGTTTCCTACCATTTCTTCTACAAAACCACTCATTTCTCCACGGATAGATAATTGTTCCTGGAAGAACTTGAATGTATATTTCGCAATAAGTGTGGCAACAATGAGAGAAAGTGGTGTTAATACAATCACAATCAAAGCTAATTTGACATTCACATACAACATAAACCCAATCGTACCTAAGATAGTCGCAATACCACCAAAGAGGTTAGTAAAGCCTTGTAATAAACCATCTGAAATCTGATCAATATCTGCAATCATACGGCTCATCATATCACCATGAGTATGAGAATCAATATATGAAAGAGGTAAGATCTGATATTGTTTAAAGAGTTCTGTTCTTAAGTCTCTTGTGATTTCATAAGTCATCTTATTAGATGCTCTGACTAAGAAATAGTTGAATAATGCAGTCATCAATACAGAGAATGCAATATAGAAGATCTTTTGACTTAGTCCCTGGAAGAAAACCTGATGATAACCAATCATCTGGTCGATGGCTTTCCCAATAAGAATTGGTGTCAAAAGAGTGAATATAATATTAATTGTAGAAAATAATAATGCACCTACAAGATAGATACGATAAGGACGGCAGAATGCCATAAGTCTTTTTAAAGTACTTTTATTCTTCATGATTCTGTCCTCCTTCCATCTGTGACATAACGATTTCCTGATATACATCACAAGTATTCATGAGTGTATCATGAGTTCCTTGTCCTACAACTTCACCATGGCTTAATACTACAATAGAGTCTGCATGCATTAAAGCACTCACTCTTTGAGAGACAATAATAACTGTCATATTAAGTGTGCTTAAGGCTTTTCTAAGTTTTGCATCTGTCGCAAAGTCGAGTGCGCTGGCGCTATCATCTAAAATAAGTATTTCTGGTTTTTTGACTAATGCACGGGCAATAGTGAGTCTTTGTCTTTGTCCACCAGATACATTCTTACCACCTTGTTCAATATAGGTGTCTAAGCCTTCTGTCATCTTATCGATGAATTCTTTAGATTGTGAGAGTTCTAATGCTTCATAGATGTCTTCATCTGTGGCATGAGGATTACCCCATTGCATATTTTCTCTAATTGTACCTCCAAAGAGTGTTGCCTGCTGAGGCACAATACCAATCATATTTCTTAAGTCTTCAAACTTATATGACTTGATAGGCTGGTCTTTGATACGGATTTCACCTTCAGTGACATCATAGAAACGAGGAATGAGGTTAATAAGTGTTGTTTTACTTGAACCTGTTCCTCCAATGACACCGATGGTCTGACCTGGAAGGATATTGAATGACACATCAGTTAACGCATTACCTGAATAGTATGAGAATGAAACATGATCATAAGTAATAAGGTTCTGATAGTCACTTGGAGCCTCGTTAATTCCCTGAACAATAGCTGGTTTCTGACTTAATACATCGGCACATCTTTTATAGGATGCACTGGCTTTATTTAAGATTACAATCACATTCGCAAAGACATACATAGAAAGTAAGATCTGGTTCATATAGTTAATAAGTGAAATGACTTCTCCCTGTGTCATATTACCTGCATTGATTTTAAAGCCTGAGATATAGAGGATTGCGATAATCCCAAAGTTCACAATGATTGTAGTGGCTGGGTTTAAGACAGCACTGAGGTTACCGGCAATGATCTGTTCTTCTTTTTGTTGAGTCGTTGTTGATTCAAAACGTTTTTGTTCATTTTCCTGCTGGTTAAAAGCACGGATGACTCTGACACCGGATAAGTTCTCTCTTGTGATAAGAGATACTTGATCTAGGATATGCTGGATATGAGAATACATAGGGGCTGTATGACTCATCACAAAGTAAATACTAAACGCAATAAGTGGTGCAACAATCACAAAGATCAAAGCCACCTGCCAGTTAATCACAAAACTCATAACAAGAGAACCAATAATTAAAAATGGTGATCTTGAACATAAACGAATAACCATGGCAACAGCTAACTGAATCTGATTGATATCATTGGTGATTCTTGTGATTAAAGATGGTGTACCAATAATATCAAGATCCTGATAATCATAGCGGTTGATGGCACGATACATATCTTTACGCATAAGTGTACCGACACCCTGTGATGTAAGTGATGCGAAATACTGACAAACGAGTGAACTGGCATATCCTACTGTAGATAAACCAAAGATCACAAAAGCCATCTTTGTAATATAGTTTGTATTATGTACAGCTACACCATTATCAATAATAAGAGCAACAGCCATTGGTATACATAATTCTAGAAATGCTTCTATGAGTTTAAATATGAAGCCTGAAATGGCCTGCCATTTATAAGGCTTTAAATATTTCATTAAATACATGTTTTTTCCTCCCTGTCCTTGCAACATTATAATCCTGTTTTATACTATATGTATAATATATATTTTATATAGAATCTATAGGAGATACATATGGAACTGAAACAGATGAAATATTTCAAGACAATTGTAGAAGAAGGCACTATAACACAAGCTGCACGTGTTTTACATATTTCTCAGCCTCCTCTTTCTATGCAGTTAAAAGCGATAGAAGAAGAATTAGATACAGTACTTATAGAAAGAGGACATCGTCATATCACATTAACGCCTGCAGGACAGTTATTTTATCGTCGATGTAATCAAATGCTTAATTTATATGAACAGACAAGTAAAGAGGTGCAAGGGGCTGCAACACAAATCTTACGTTTTGGGATTACTTCTTCTAATGGTTATTTGATTACACATGATCATATGGATGTATTTAGAAAGAAATATCCTAAACTAGATATTCATATGAAAGAAGGAACAACCTATGAAATGGTAGATGCCTTATTAGCTCATGAGATAGATATTGCGTTAGTCAGAACACCTTTTGATTCTACAAATGTGCAATCATTCTTACTTAAACCTGAACCAATGATTGCGGTAGGCCCTTCTACTCTTGTGAATGAAAAAAAGAACCATCTCATTGATTATCGAGATGATCCTGTTTTGATTCACAGACGTTACCGTCAGTTTATTGTCGATTATTGTTTAAATGAACTCCAGTTCCAGCCACATATCCCTATTATTACAGATGATATACGTACTGCCTTAGTATGGGGTTCAATATTAGATCAAGTAGTCATTATACCTGAAGCAGCTATCCCTTATATAGACTTAAAATCACAGACCTATACAAAACTCAAAGACAAAGGTCTCTATACGTCTGCAGCCTTTATCACAAGAAAAGAAGAACTGTCTCCTATTATAGAAACATTCATTTCTTTAATTATTAAAGACTACAAGATTTAAGCTATTCTTCTTCACTTCTAGATGATAAGAAGAGGCTTTGACTTCTTCACCATCTAGGTTACATGGATAATCTGATTCGACATCCACTTCATCTACAGTAAAGACATGTGCATGTTTGTCCTGATCAAGTGTTTCACTGACTATCTTCTTAATATACAAAGGAATGAGTCCTTTGTTAATTTGATCAAGAATCACGATATCCATAAGACCATCTTCTAATGATGCATGAGGAGCAATCTTATAAGCTCCACCATAATACTTGGCATTGGCACAGGCACATAAAGTCACAGGACCTTCGTATAATAGTCTCCCATGACTTATCATCTTGATGTGATAGAACGGATATTGAACAAAGTTTCTTAGAATAGAATATTCATACTGATGTCCTTTAAACATCTTAGGAATCTTGACATCATCATGCACATGATTCGCAATCACACTATCACAGCCAAAACAGGCATTATTAATAAAATAACGGTCATTCATTAAAACTGTATCTATAGAAACAGCATGCCCCTTTAGAGATGCCTTTAATACTTCTTTAGAATCATTATTCTTAGAAATCATTTTAAAGAAATCATTTCCTGTACCATAAGGAATAACCACTAATTTATGAGGTGTACCTACAAGTCCCTGAATTACCTGGTTCAACATACCATCACCGCCTACACTATAAAAACGTGTAGGTTCTTTATAATGTTTAATAATCTTCTTTGCATGATCAGGATAAGTACTCATGAATATATCATAATCATACCCCTGCATGACTTCTCTAATTGTTTCTATAAACGGATGATGATCATAATCATCATTTACTGGTTTAAGTAAAAATATATGTCTCATTATAGTCTCCTAAAGAAAAGACTGGATGAATATCCAGTCTAGATCATATCAATCTTTTCTAGCCACTCTTTTACGCCTTTGACATCAGTAAATGTCTTCGCACGTTTAAAGTTCGCATTTGGAATCATCTTATTAAAGTGAGCAATGCTCTTCTTGCTGGAATATTTGACATGGCCACGCCAGTTCTTTTCACTTGTACACATAGGCACAATTGTTTTACCTGATAAGTCATAATCCATACAGAATGAATCAATAATAAGTGGTTCATCCTTTTCCCAGCATGGATAAATAAGATATACAGTCTTGTATTGATCAATATCTTTCACTTGATTTTTAAGAGTAGGTAATGTATCTAATACATGTTCATTCTTATAATCATGTTTATTTACTTTAAGTGCTTTTGCGTAAGCTTCTCTTTCAGCTCTATGTTCCTTAATTCTCTTCTTAAAGTCTGTAGAGTATTCTTTAGAAGCCTGTAAACAAAGTAAGTCCCCTTCTGTATATGACTGTACTTGTTTTGCGAGTTCACGTTCTTCTCCATTGAATGAATAATATACAATCAACGTATCACTGAGACCACCTGTAATAGTTAAAGGGGCATCACTTTCTGAATATTTGGTATTATAAGTACATCCTGATAATGTGATCAACATCAAACATAAGAATGCAATGATCGATTTTTTCATAAAAAATCCTCCTCGGAGACTATTATAACATATTTCCTAGAAAAAAATAATGAGTTCACAATGTGTTCATAGATAAAAAGCATAATAGTACCTGTAAAGAGAAAGCAACTCCCTATAATAATAACAGCTTCCTTTTTACCAAGAGCATCCCTAAAATAATTTCCAAACTCCCTTCAAAATGACTCTTGAAATAATAACGATCAGGTATCCCTTCCTGATCGTTTTGTTTTATTTAAGTTTTGAATATTCTTCTTCATCCACCGCTTCAAGCCACTGGTTTGAAGCATTTTTATTTGGTACACTTTCTGCAATATGTACAAAATAGCTTTCTGGTGCTGCACCGTGATTAATCTGCTGTTACGACTAGATACGCATTAGAGATGTCTCCATCCAAATGCTGTTCTAGCAAGGGATTTTTCCCTTGAACACATCATTTATGATATATGGTGGCACTTTCTGCCCCCACTCAGGAAATGTTGCTAAAATACAGTTTAGATTTATCATACATACAAAATGGAAGTTATCTATTTCTCCTCTTCGTTAAGACCTAGTTCATTACATATTACTTGCTATCCCTGATACCTTATTCTTTCTACCAGCGTTTCCTTTTTCAGATTA
>UQGS01000014.1 GCA_900540685.1 uncultured Catenibacterium sp.
AACATTTCTCGTAATGAATTGCTACTTACCACCCATTTGCAAAAGAGGAGCTTTAAATATTAACCGAATCTACCAGTGATATAATCTTCTGTTCTCTTATCCTGAGGGAATGAGAAGATCTTTTCTGTATCACCAGTTTCGATGATTTCACCTTGTAAGAAGAAAGCTGTATTGTCTGCAATACGTGAAGCCTGCTGCATGTTATGTGTCACAATCACAATTGTGTAATCTTTCTTAAGATCCATTAATAAGTCTTCAATCTTAGATGTAGAGATTGGGTCTAAGGCACTTGTAGGTTCATCTAATAAGATAACATCTGGGTTAACAGCTAAACATCTTGCGATACATAATCTCTGCTGCTGACCACCAGATAAACCTAATGCACTTGTATCTAGACGATCCGCAATTTCATCATATAAAGCAGCCTGCTTTAATGATCTAATAACGATCTTTTCTAGTTCAGCATGATTCTTAATACCATGAATTCTAGGTCCATATGCAATATTATCAAAGATACTCATTGGGAATGGGTTAGGCTGCTGGAATACCATACCTACTTTCTTTCTTAATAAAGTCGTATCTACTCTAGAATCAAAGATGTCTTCACCATCTAGTGTTACCTGACCAGTAATCTTTACACCTTTTACATAGTCCTGCATACGGTTTAATGTTTTAAGGAATGTAGATTTACCACATCCAGAAGGACCGATGAACGCTGTAATCTTATGTTCTGGGATATCTAGACTTGTATCCTTTAAGGCATGCTTTTCACCATACCATAGATTTAAATTCTTAATTTCCATTTTATTCATAAATATTTACCTCATTATTTTGCTTTTTCTACATTAAATCTACTAGAGAGCCATTTCGCAATAAAGTTCATGATTAATACAAGAATAATCAAGATCATACCAATCACAAAGGCCTGTCCATATTCTGCATTACTCATTGCCATATAAAGCTGGATAGTCAGTGTTCCACCACTTTCCATTAAATGTGTAAAGAATCCTCTTGGCATGAAATAACCACTACCTGCTGTAAATAATAAGGCAGCTGATTCAGCCACAATACGTCCCATACCAAGGATGACACCAGTTAAGATACCAGGCATAGCACTTGGAAGAATTACAGTACGAATCATATACCACTTAGTTGAACCAATACCTAATGCTGCTTCACGATATGAAGAAGGAACTGATTCTAAGGCAACCTGAGTATTTCTAATAATAATTGGTAAGATAAGAATAGTTAGTGTAAAGCAGCCATTTAAGACTGAATAACCTAAATGAAGCATTTCACCAAAGAAGATCATACCAAATAAACCAAAGATAATAGATGGAATACCTGATAATACTTCTGTAGTAAATGATACTGCTGCAACGAACTTCTTATTCTTTGCATATTCATTTAAGTAAATAGCTGCACCAATACCAATTGGGCAGGCAAATAATAATGTACCTACTACAATATAAAGAGTATTGATGATGTTACCTAATAAACCTTCAGGGTTCATTAACTGACTCATTGGTTCTACTAAATTCTTGAAATGGAAATGGGGAATGGCTTTTGAGAATACATAACCAATAATGACAAGAATCAAGATACTAGAGAAACCAGCACATAGATAAATAAGTCCACGTAGTATTGTGTCTCCTATTCTTTTCTTTTTATGATATAACGTTCTATCCACAGCGTTCACTTCCTTTAATGGAGAAGAAGCTGATACTTTTTTAGAATCTGCTTTATCCATTTTCTTCACCCTTCTTTAGAATCTTCATTAAGACAATATTAATCACCATAATGAAGATGAATAATACTAAACCGATTGTAAATAATACTTGTCTATGTACACCACTTGAGTAAGACATTTCAGATACGATAGCTGTTGTTAAGAAACGTACTGAATTGAATGGTGCAGGTAAATTAACCGCATTACCTGCAACAAGTAAGATAGCCATTGCTTCACCAATAGCACGTCCAACACCTAATACAATGGCACTCATGATTCCATTCTTAGCAGCTGGAATAACGACTTTAAAGATTGTCTGAATCTTAGTGGCACCCAGTGCATAAGAACTTAATCTTAAATGATTTGGAACAGTTTCTAGAGCTGTTTCTGAGACGTTGATTAATGTTGGTAAGATCATGATGACTAATACAATGATTGCCGCAATTAAGTTAGCCCCACCAGTGAACTGATGTGAATGAGATGTATGATAAAGTAATTTTTCTAACTTATACATCTGTGGGTTGATGATCAAGATACCAAGTAACCCATAAACAACTGATGGAATACCAGCTAATAATTCAATAGCTGCTTTCATAACCTTCTTTGGAGTACCAGTGACCATTTCACTTAGTGCTGCTGCGGTAAATAAACCAACAGGGATTGCGATTAAGACAGCACATAATGTACCAACAATAGAAGTTAAGATAATATAAAGAATACCGTATTTTCCTTGTGAAGGAACCCATTCTGTTTTAAATAAGATATTTCCGATACCAACTTTCGCAAGTGCAGGTGTGCCGCTATAGATCATGTAGGCAGTAATAGCGACGACTGCAACTATTGAAAAAGCAGCACACACACTAACGATTAATGCGGCTGCCTTTTCTGATGCTTGTCTACTTTTATTGGTACCAACAATGCTATTTAGCACTGATTAGACCTACTTTTTTAATGATAGCCTGCCCTTCATCACTATCAATGTAATCGAACAATGCCTGAACTAATTTAGACTGCTTTTCAATTTTACCTTTAGTAGCCATTACGAATGGTCTCTGTAATGCATATTTACCAGCTTTGATGTTCTTAACTGTACATTCTTCACCATCTAACTGTAATGTGTTGATTGATTTATCAACTGCGTCTAATGATACATAACCGATAGCACCTTCAATAGAAGCACACTTTGCAACAACTGCACCAGTATTATCTAATTCCTGTGCATACTGACATTTATCTTTTACTTCTAATAATTCTTCGAAAGCACCTCTCGTACCAGAAGCAGCTTCTCTACCAATCACAACGATCTTTTCGTCTTTACCACCAAGTTCTTTCCAGTTAGTGATTTCACCAGTATAGATCTTAGTTAACTGTTCTTTAGTTACATTCTTAACAGTATTATTTTTGTTAACTGCAACTGCGATACCATCGATTGCTACGATGTTTTCTTCAAGACCCTGGCTCTTTTCTTCATCAGTTAATGCTCTTGATGAATCACCGATATCAGCTTTACCATTTAATACTGAAGAGATACCAGCAGAAGAACCAGTGAACTGAGCTTCTACTGTAACGTTAGGGTTCTTTTCTTTGAATGATTCGCCTAAGGCAGTAACGAATTTTTCCATTGATGTAGAACCATCAAGTGAAATCTTTCCTGATAAATCTCCTGAACCAGCACTTGAAGAATCTTTAGATCCTCCACAACCAGCAAGTGAGAATGCAAGTACACATGTAAGTACAAGCGTTAATAATTTTTTCATATTTACTTTTTTCCTCCCGTCTTCTTAAGACATCTACATCATAGATTTTTCTCCTTAACAAAAAAATCATATTTATGTATGTATTATCTTAAGATTATGTAAATGTGAATTTTGATTTTTTACATAAATACGGTTGTTTTATTGTACAAACAATAGTACAATTTGGTCGAATTTTAGGAGGTGAATGTTAAATTTATGTTATATGAAAAGGAAATAAAACAAAAAAAATCAGTTAAAGCCCTTAAATCGTTTGCATGTGTTATTCTAGCATCATGTTTAATGGCATTTAATATTAAGACATTTGTACGTGCGGGTGAATTAGTCCCTGGTGGTATTACTGGTATGACTCTATTAATACAGAGAATAATGTTAAAGTATGCTAACATTTCTATACCTTATTCTGTGCTTAATATTTCATTAAATGCGATACCAGCTATCATTGGTTTTAAACTTATTTCAAAACGTTTTACTGGTTATAGTGTATTAATGATTGTTTTAAACTCATTCTTAGTTGATTTGATTCCTTCTTATAAGGTGACAACAGATCCACTACTTATTGCTTTATTTGGTGGTTTATTAAATGGTGTAGCTATATCTATCGCATTATATGGTAAAGCAAGTTCTGGTGGAACAGACTTTATTGCAGTCTATATTCACCGTAAGTGGAATATCTCTTCTTGGAATATCATTCTAGGATTTAATATTATTCTATTATTAACTTCTGGAATGTTATTTGGATTTGAAGCATCTCTTTATTCTATTGTCTTCCAGTTCGTATCTACTCAGGCAATAGATACTTTCCACAAATCAGATCAGCAGATGACTTTATTCATCATATCTAATAAAGCAGATGAACTAGAAAGAGAATTACTTATTAAGACACATCATGGTATGACTCGTTTTACTGGTGAAGGATCTCATACACATGAAGATCGTGTGATGCTTTATACAGTTGTAAGTGCTGCAGAAGTGAATGATGTTTATGAAATCATTAAAAGTATTGATAAACAGGCTTTTGTGAATATAGTCAAGACAAATGCTGTAAAAGGAAGATTCTATCAAGAACCTATTGATTAACCTGGATTTGATTCCAGGTTTTTTAATATTAAAAAATAAGCAGGTCACCCTACTTATTAATACATTGAGATATCAGATCGTGAACAATGTTTTCTTTGCCTACAACTAAATTTGTGATTAATTGGTTTTTAATGGGTTGTCCACGATAATCACATAGTATACCGCCAGCTTCTTCTAATATCGCCTTACCAGCAGCATAGTTCCATAGCTTGACTCTACGTTCTAAATAAGCCTCTACTCGCCCACATGCTGTCCATGCAACATCTAATGCACAGGACCCACTGCGGCGTATATCAGAACAATGCTTCATCACTTCCTTGATTGTATGGAAGTTCTTATCCAGCATTTCATCATCTTTAAAATAAGGACTTGTTCCTACAGCCACTAAGCTTGATGAGAGGTTCTCTTGATGGCTTACATGAATAGGATGTTCATTAAGATACGCACCTTGTCCCTTTACACCATAAAACAGCTCACGCATATAAGGGTTATAGATCAACCCTATTGTTGGTTCACCATTTTCCAACAATGCCAATGAGATGACACTGCAATGGTAGCCGTGAATAAGATTTGTTGTACCATCTACTGGATCTAATACCCAGCATGGTTGACTTAAATCCACTTCATTGATCTGTTCTTCGCTCATGAACTGTACATCAGGATACTTATCCATTAAACATGTCTTAATCTGATCCTGTACAATGAGGTCTATTTCGGTTACATAATCATCTTTCCCTTTAGAATAGATTGAATCATCCCTTAACTGCCCCATAATATATTCACCCGCATAATAAAGCACTTCTTTTAGATAATTTACATCATAATTCATATAATTTCCTCTCTGTGTTCAAGTATAGCACCTTAGATAATAAGTATGGTTATCATCAAATAAAGACTATATTAATTGTTTGTAAAAAAAAGAATCCTCCTATTGGAGGATCATTCACTACATAAATATTCTTTTGGCTTGATATGGATGAAATATGAATGTAGTGGCTGTTTTTCAATCAATGCCCTAATGATTAAAAGGATCAGCGTTCCTAGGAAAATCGAAGTTATAATGAGTTAAAAGTATGAGGGTTTCATTAATTACTCACTTTATATCCATGTTCAATAAGGGATTTAATTATTAGAATACTCTTACGAGCAGTGATCATTCTTATCCTCGCACCCGAATAAGAATGTACAGGAGATGCAGACATTTCTGCACAAGATCATGAGGTCCCTACACCCCACGATATGTATAACTAGATTTTCCTATCTTAAGACCTTAATCTTAAGATGATAATATATTATCACCTTATTGGTATTTTATCAATGATAATCATAAAAAAATGTCATGAGCTGGACATCTCATGACGATTTAGGAAGCAAAAATTTATTTTCTTTTTGCATCTTTATAATAAACCTATAATATTAGTAAACAAGTACCCTCAAGGATATTGTATATTTGTTACAAAAAGAATGAATTTATATACATAAATTCGTTCTTTTTGTCACTTTAGTAGATATATTCTTCTTTCTTCTGTTTTCTCTCATATATATAGATAAATGGTGCATACACAAGTAATGAGATACATATACATATGAGATGTGATATTGCCCCATAGATACTTCCTCCAGTAACTAAGAAGCCTAGTAGAATAGGTGGCATCACCCAAGGTACTTCCATGATCACATGTGGACAGAATCCTATTTGAATAAGGAAATATCCCGCTGTAAGAGAGATAAGTGGTGCAAGAATAAATGGAATAGCTAATAGAGGATTAAGCACAATGGGCATACCAAAGATCACTGTTTCGTTGATATTCACTAAACTTGGGAATAAAGAAATATTCGCTATTAGACGATTATCATGTCTTTGAGAAAAAACAAGTATATATATCACAAGCCCTAATGTACATCCTGAGCCACCAACTTCTCCAAACATCTGAAACATCATTGAATTGAATACATATGGTATATCTTTTCCTCTTAACCCCGCATTAAATGCTGCCATATTAATATAGAGTAATGGTCTATACAAAGATTCAACGATAGGCAACATAAGATTCTTCCCATGGAAGCCAACAATCCAGAACAATAAGATAATAAAATACAAAACAAGAACCGCAATTAAATTATCCCCTACCATCAGCTGTAACGGAAACTGTACAAGATTATATATATTCGTATTAATTGTATGTCCTGTACTTAAGATACAGAGATAAGAGATAGAACTCATAATTAAGAGTGTTAAGAATGTTGGTACAATATTCATGAATGATAATACCTGATTCGTAGAAACCTGACTAGGAAGCTTAATTAAGAGACAGTCACAGTTTCTTAATAGATGATAGAGTTCTGTCGCAATAATCGCGACAAACATTGCGGTGAGGAGTCCTGTTGAAGATGTATAAGTTGAGCCTATTCCCTGCGCAGTGAAATCTTTCAAAGTGATTCCTATAGAATGTGGTATATGTACAAAGGTTGATAGTTTTGTTTGTACAATACCCCCACCACCTGTGTGTAATAGTACATTGATATGTGAACCATCTATTGTATGTGGTGTAACAACCAGCCAGCTTAAAAAACTGACAATCACAGGATAAATATCATGATCCCCATTCGCCTCTGCAATTTCACTAGATAGTAATAAAACAATCACAATAGACATACATGAGATTGTCGCAAATTTCAATGCTTCAAAGATTGGATTAAGAAACTTTAAATCCATAATAAGAGGAAAAATAGATCCTAATCCCGTATTTTCATTCACTAATACATTTGTCCAAAGCATACCAATAGCCCCTGTAAGAGATATTGGCATATAGTTCTGAAACGTATTTTTTATCGCATTTAAGTATTTATTCTGAGTACATCTTAGTGCCACCCAGGATAAAACATCCACTAATTTATTCATCCCATCACTCCTTCGCACTCCCATATTACATTTTTCATAAGAAAAAGTCCATCACTAAGATGGACTATTCAAAAAGAAGGATTTAGAAAACAATCTTCGCAATAATTCTAGCTTTAATAACACCTTCGTGATTTTCAATCACTTTAGTGATATCTTCTGATAAATCATTTGTATCAATGACAGTATATGCATATTCACCACGTGCTTTATTGACCATGTTTTCAATGTTCATGCTCTTTTTCGCAAATGCATTCGCAAATACAGCTAACATGTTAGGAATATTCTTATGAATAATACATACACGATATGTTGTTGTACGTGGTTCTACAACTGTAGGTAAGTTAACAGAGTTCTGGATATTACCATTTTCTAAGTAATCAATCATTTCCTTTACAGCCATAGTTGCACAGTTATCTTCTGATTCTGGAGTAGATGCACCTAAGTGTGGTAATACAACTGTATTTTCAGTTTCTACTAATTCCTTAGAGCCAAAGTCTGTGATATAACGTGCGACCTTACCTGACTTTAACGCTTTAATGATATCTTCTGTATTCACTAATGTATCACGTGCAAAGTTCAAGATACGTACACCATCTTTCATCATTGCAAGAGACTTCTTATTGATCATATTCTTTGTATCAGGGGTTGCTGGTACATGGACGGTAATATAGTCACATTCCTTGAATAGTTCTTCTACAGTAGCTGCTTTATGAACCCATTTAGATAGTTTCCATGCCGCATTGACACTAATATATGGATCATAACCATAGACTTCCATACCTAATTTAACAGCTGCATTGGCTACATTCACACCAATTGCACCTAAACCAATAACACCAAGCTTCTTGCCATCAATTTCAGGACCAACAAACTGACTCTTACCTTTTTCTACAGCTTTTCCAAAATCATCAGCTGGTAATGTCTTGACCCATTCAATACCAGGAATCACCTGTCTTGAACTTAAGATTAAAGCACATAATACTAATTCTTTAACCGCATTCGCATTAGCCCCTGGTGTATTAAATACACAGATTCCTTTTTCAGTACATGCATCTACAGGAATATTGTTGACACCTGCACCAGCTCTTGCGATAGCCTTTAATTCAGTTGGGAAATCATAGTCATGTAATTTAGCTGATCTGACTAAAATCCCATCTTCATGTTCTAAGTCGTCACCGACTTCATAATTATCATCAAAGATTTCTAAGCCCTGTTCAGAAATCTTATTTAAAGTTTTAATTTTATACATACTATTTATGTTTCTCCTCGAATTCTTTCATGAAATTAACTAAGTATTCAACACCTTCATATGGCATTGCATTGTAGATAGATGCTCTAATACCACCTACACTACGATGTCCTTTTAAGTTTGTCATACCTGCTGCAATAGATTCCTTCACAAATTCAGCATCTAATTCTTTAGATGGTGTTGTGAAAGTCACATTCATATTAGAACGTGCATCTTTCTTTGCATGTGGTTTATAGAAATCAGACTGATCTAAGAAGTCATAAAGAAGTTTTGCTTTCTTTTCATTCTTTTCCTTCATAACTTCTAGTCCACCCTGTTCATCAATCCATTTCACTACTAGACCTAACATATAAATAGCCCAGCATGGTGGTGTGTTATACATAGAATCTTTTTCTAACATAGTATCTAATTCAGAAAGAACTGGAATATTAGCTGGATGTGGTTTTACTAGATCTTCTCTAATAATCACAACACCTAGTCCGGCAATACCCATATTCTTTTGTGCACCAGCATAAATAACACCATATTTAGAAACATCTACAGGTCTTGATAAGATATCAGAAGACATATCTACTACAAGTGGTGCGCCCTTTGTATCTGGTACATAGTTCCATTCTGTACCATAGATAGTGTTGTTGTTACAAAGATGTACATAATCAACACCTTCACGAATATCTAACTGATCCTGTGTAGGAATTTCTGTAAAATCGTTGTCTTTACCTGTATAGGCAATATGAACATCCCCAAACTTAGCAGCTTCTTTTGCAGCTTTGCCAGAGAAGCTTCCTGTAACGATATAATCTGATTTACCATTGACCATAAGGTTTAAGGCAATGTTTGTGAATTCCTGTGTTGCACCACCCTGTAATAATAGAATCTTATAGTTATCTGGAATATTTAAAACTTTCTTTAAAGTTGCTTTTGTATCATCAAAAATCTTTTGGTATGTTGAGGAACGATGACTCATCTCCATTACGCTCATGCCTGAGCCTTTATAATTCAGCATCTGATCTGCTGCTTCCTTTAATACCTCTACAGGTAACTGAGATGGTCCTGCAGAAAAATTATAAACCCTCTTATCTGTCATTTTCAACTTCCTCCTTGTTAATTTATAAGCATTATATTAGTTTAATACAAATTTGTCCACTGATATTATTAAAAAATACAAATAATTTGAAAAATATTCTAGATTGTATACAATATAGGTGTATTTTGATAGAGATAGACTCATGCTGATAAATCATTATAATTAGAATTAAGAAAGAGGTGGATTATGAAGAAATTTAAGAATGCGACAATAAATGATATTTTTGCAGGTATTATTGTTGCTTTTATATCTATTCCTATATCCATGGGTTATGCACAGGTAGCAGGTCTACCAATGGTCTATGGTTTATATGGTTCTTTGGTTCCTATTCTCGTATTTAGTTTATTTACTACGAGTCATGATTTTGTATTTGGTGTAGATGCAGCTCCTGCAGCCCTTACTGGAAGTGCATTGGCTACTCTTGGTATTACTGCAGGAACTAAAGAAGCGATGCAGGTCGTTCCTGCTATTGCGTTTATGGTGGCTTTGTGGTTGATCTTCTTTTCACTCATCAAAGCAGGTCGTGCCGTTAAATATATTTCTACACCTGTCATGGGTGGATTTGTGACTGGTATCTGTTTATCTATTATTATGATGCTTGTTCCTAAACTATTTGGTGGAACAACAGGCACAGGTGAAATATTTGAATTGGTAAATCATATTATTAAAGAATTACCACTCTTTAATGGTTTATCCTTTATATTAGGTATGAGTACCCTTGTGATTATTCTTGTCGTAAAGAGAATTAATAAGAAGATTCCTATGCCTATTCTTATGATGTTTATAGGTGCTTTATTGACTGCCGTATTCCCCTTAGAAAAATATGGAGTGAAGTTATTACCTCATGTTGATCCAGGTTTACCCAAGTTTATGATTCCTTCCATTGCCCATGTAGATGTTTCTGCATTATTCTTTACGACATTATCTATTGCGATAGTTGTACTTGCACAGACTTTATTATCTGCACAGGGAAACGCAATGAAGGATGGCTATAAACTAGATGGCAATAAAGAAATATTTGCCTATGGTATGGCTGAACTGGCTACTTCATTAGTAGGATGTTGTCCAACAAATGGTTCTGTTTCTAGAACTGGACTTGCAAGACAGTATGGATGTAAGACTCAGGTGATGAGCTTATCAGCTGCTGCGACTATGGTACTTCTTCTATTATTTGGTACAGGGTTTATTGAATATCTTCCTGTTCCTATTTTAACTGCCATCGTTATTACTGCCTTACTTGGTGCTTGTCACTTTGCGTTAGGTAAACGTTTATTTAAAGAAAGTAGAAATGAGTTCTATATCTTTATGGCAGCATGTTGTGGAGTACTCATCTTTGGTACTATTTATGGTGTAGTAATTGGTATTGTCTTATCATTCCTTGCTGTAGTTATCAAAGCAGTGACACCTCCCGCTCACTTCTTAGGTGTTATTCCCGGACAGACAGGTTTCTTTAACCTAGAGAAGAATGCGAACGCAAGACCAATTAGACATACTATTATTTATCGTTTCCCAGGAAATCTATTCTTTGCGAATATTGATAAGTTCCAGGAAGATATAGAAAAAGCGATAAAAGAAGATACAGAACAGGTTATTGTAGATGCGTCTGGTATAAGTAATATTGATTTTACTGCGATTGATCGTTTGATTATCTTCTATAATGATCTACAGAAAAGACATATAGATTTCTATCTAACACGTCATATGGATAACCTTAATCAGGCATTGAGAGAAAATGGTGGCATAGATATTATTACAAGTGGTCATGTAAGACGTACAATGCAGCAGGCATTATTAGATTGTGGACTTGTACCACCTTATCCATTAGAAGATCTTGAATCATCTCAAATCTCATTTGTACAGCCTGAATTAGAATGGGCATTTGGTGATGAGGCTGAAAAGTATAAACAGAAGATGACACAGGAAATGTTGAATGCGATTCATTCTAAAACAGATTTATCTCCTGAGTTATTAAAGGATATTGAAAATCATACTGACTTTGGTGAGATTGGTTTAATTGAAGCAGATGAATTCTTATCAAGACTTGAAATGCATATTCCTGAAATCATGGAAAAGATCCATGAAAATGAGCAGTATGTAGAAGAAAGACTCGAACAATATCGTGATCGTATTGAAGAAAAGTTACAGGAAATGAATCCTGAAACATTACGTGTATTAAAACAATACCGAAACAAATATGAAAAGAAGCTGCAGGAATTAAACCCACATGCTTTTAATCATTATAAAGAACTCCATCAGAAACATTTAGAAAGACTGGAGAAAAAGAAGAAGTGAAGATGAAACCCATCTTCACTTCTTTCACTAAGGAGTAATACAATTATCAAATATTATCCGAGGATTTTCAATGCAGCATCTAATACCTTTTCACCATTCATCATACCATAGTCACGCATATTGATGACTTCAATTGGTGTAGATGTTAATTCTCTTAATCTCTTTTCCATATGACGAACTTGTGGTCCTAACATAATGACATCCCAGTCATTGAGTTCTTTTTCTGCATCTGTTACTGGGAGAGCCTTTACTTCCATTTCAATACCTTTATCCTGTGCTGCTTTTTCCATCTTGAGTACAAGCATACTTGTTGACATACCAGCATTACATACGAGCAAGATCTTCTTCATAAGTTTCTCTCCTTCCTTTATATTCATTATATATTTCTTAAATTTTGTTGAGCTATTCAATACAAATTAAGGTAGAAAATTATCAATATTTATATTTTATTGAAGTACTTTTGTGATAGAAATGTATCAAAAAAGTGAAGACATCAAAATCTTCACTTCATTGTTTTTTCCCAGATATCCGCTATATTACGACCTACATCCTCAGGATGATGGGCATCACTTGCAGTAATCATCTGGACATGATGTTTTTTAAAGGTCTGTAATAACTGATCTGATAAACCTATATCAGGTGTATGATAACGATAGTAACATCCTACATTGTTTTCTGCTTTCATATGATGTGCATTTAATAATTCAGCCAATTCATCATATGTAGGCTGTAAGTCATAAGTAGGATAATGGCCAAACATCTTGATTGTATCTGGATGTGCAAGCTGTGTAAATAAATCAGATTTTACAAGTGAGAAAACACATTCATAGTATCTTTTATAGATTTCATCTACAGGATACTTATTCCATAAGATTTCTTCTGACCATTTCATATCATAGAGTTTACCATCTATAGAATGAATAGCCCCTACTAAGAAATCAAAATGATAAGGTTTCAATATTTCTCGAATTGTTTCTTCATATTCAGGCACATAACATACCTCTAAACCAAAAGACACCTTAATAGGTAAATCCATTGTCTTAATTTCTTTAATCAAAGCACAATATTCATCTAAAGTACTATGAAACTTCATTTCTTTATTGTTTAACCATTCTTCTTGATAAGGAGATGCTTTTCTTACTCCTTCATAAATAGGTCTGAATTCCTTAAAACGATGTGTATGATCAAGAATCTGTATTTCATCCATACCATTCTTTACTGCACTTTCCACAAATTGTAGTACATACTCTTTTGAGAGATTCCCATATTCTAGATGCATATGTCCATCTATCATAAATATCACCTTCCTTTTTTTGGATTATAACACAGACATATGCACAGTTATAGAAATATAATAAATATTTTAGATAATGCTAAGAAAGTAATTCATATGTCTGACAAGGAAATAAGTGAAGCAGGTTTTAGTGACTTCTATTTATCACTTAGCGACTAAAAGTAATACATCAGAATATAAAAGGAAGATCGAATTCTTAAAAGAAGAATATCAATCACAATTATTTTTTGCATCAAATGATTCTTCTCGCCTTGCAATAGTCACTACATTTAATGGACGTGGGATGTTATCAGATAAGATTCCTTCAATTTTGCATAAGAATCATGTCCCTATTCTACTGATTTCTTCTACTGAATATGATCCTGAAATTGAGATTACGTTAAAAGAAAATCACTATAAGAAAATATCTTCCTATAGCACAAAATTAAGTCTATTATTTGTATTAGATACTCTTTATACAGCTTATTTAGGAGACATTATGAAGAGAATATTGAAAAGAAGACAAAGTACTATAATAAAAATGACGGGAGAATAAATATGGATATACGTGCTATTGTATGTGATGTAGATGGAACATTACTGACTAGTAAACAGGTCGTAGATGAAAGAACTGTTGCAGCTATCAAGAAAGCAAGAAGTAAAGGTATATTATTTGGAATATGTACAGGTAGAGATGCAGATAGTGTAAGAAATCATATGAAATCATGGGGTATTGAAGGATGTATTGATTTTGTAGTGGGTTCTGGAGGTTCTGAGATTGATGATTATATTCTTGATATATATCAGGAGAATCATACTTTGAGTCCTGAATTGATTAAAGAAATCATGAATCATTACAAAGATATGGATTGTAACTTTACAATCTGTCATGAAGGTATTCTATATGCACCTAAGGATGATGACTATATTAGAAATATGGCTGAGGGTGATGGAATTGAATATAGAGTTGTAGATTTTGATACGTTCTTAACACGTCCTTATCGTAAATTGATGATTATATGTAATCCAAGCTATATGCCTCAGATAGTAGAACGTTCTAAATCATTTAAGAATAAAGAATATAAAGCGTCTGCCTTAGTGACTACCAGTTTCTTATATGAATATATGAATCCTCATGTGTCTAAGTCTAATGGTTTGAAAGAGGCTTTAGCCCTTCATGATATTTCTATATCTCAATGTATAGCTTTTGGTGATGAAGATAATGATATAGATATGTTGGAAGAAGCAGGTGTTGGTGTAGTAATGGAAAATGGGTCTATTCATGCGAAAGCTGTCGCTAACTATGTCACAGAGGATAAAGATTCTAATGGAATAGGCTTATTTATTGAAAAGTTTATATAAGCTTTTTTATCATTTTATGAGCGTTTTTTAAGAAAAATGATATAATGTGAGATGGTTAAGAAAGGAGTCAATAAAATGGCAAAAGTTGATATTATTTCTGGATTCTTAGGTGCTGGTAAAACAACACTTATTAAAAAATTATTAAATGAATCTTTAAAAGATGAAAAATTAGTACTCATTGAAAATGAGTTTGGTGAAATTGGAATTGATGGTGGTTTTATGCGTGATGCAGGTATTACTGTCAATGAATTGAGTCAGGGTTGTATTTGTTGCAGTCTTGCAGGTGATTTTGAAACAGCTTTAAAGGAAGTTGTAGATACATATCATCCTGATCGTATTATTATTGAACCAACAGGTGTTGGTAAGTTATCTGATATTATTGCAGCTGTACAGAAGGTACATGGTGCTGATTTAACACTTGATCGTTTCTTTACTGTAGTAGATGCAAAGAAATGTAAGATGTATCATAAGAACTTTGGTGAGTTCTTTAATAACCAAATTGGTGCAGCAAGCTGTGTAATCTTAAGCCGTTCACAGGATGTATCTGAAGAAAAGATTGCGGAATGTTTAGATATTATTAGAGAATTAAATCCTCATGCACCAGTCGTTACTACTCCATGGGATCAGATTACAGGTGATATGATTCTTGAAGCAAGTAATCATAAGGATGCTTTAGAAAAGGCATTGATTGCAGCTGAAAAGGAACATCAGGAAAGTGTTCATGGACATCATCATGAACATCATCACCACCATGATCATGACCATGAATGTGGTCACCATCATGATCATGACCACGAATGTGAACATCACCATGACCATGATCATGAATGCGAATGTGGTCATCATCACGATCATGAACATCATCACCATGATGGAGAAAGCACATTATACTATGATGAAGAAGATATGCATGATGCAGATGAAGTATTCAATAGTATTGGTATTGAAACAGCACATCCATTTACTAAAGAAGAACTTGATGATAAGTTAAAGACTTTAGGTACTGATGAATCTTTAGGTCATATTCTACGTTCTAAGGGTATTGTGAAAGGTACTGATGGTAAGTGGTTTGAGTTTGATTTTGTAAGTGGTGATTATGAAATCCGTGAATGTACACCAGATGTTGGTGGAAGAATGTGTGTCATTGGTGAAAAGCTTGATGCACATAAAATCTATGATTTAATGAAAGGTTAATGTATGGATAATTTAGAAACAAGAATTTATCTATTTACTGGCTTTTTAGAAAGTGGTAAAACAACATTTATCAACGATACAATTATTAATACTGACTTCTGTGATTATGAGACATCTGTGCTTATTGTGACAGAAGAAGGTGAAGTAGAATATAATGAAGCTGCTATTAAGGAACATAACTGTGAAATCGTTTATGTAGAAAATGAAGAAGAATTTACTGCTGACTTCTTTAAGGATTTAAAGGAGAAGTATCATCCTACACAGGTTCTTGTAGAATTTAATGGTATGTGGAATGTAGATCAGTTTGTAGAATCAAAATTCCCTGAAAACTGGGATGTTGTACAGATTCTAACTACTATCAATGCCTCTACTTTCCAGCTTTATGTGAATAATATGCGTGCACTTCTATTCCAGCATTGTGCTAAGAGTGACTTAGTCATCTTTAACCGTATTGAAGATGGTATGAAGAAGTCTACTTTAAGAAATAACATCAAGGCAATGAATCCTGTATGTCAGATCATCTATGAAAATAAAGATGGCTCTGTAAATACTATGCAGGATGATGAATTACCATATGATTATACACAGGATCATTTAGAAGTTGCTGATCATGATTTTGGTATCTTCTGTTATGATGCAATGGAACATCCAGAACGTTATGATCAAAAGACAATCAAGATCAAAGGTAAGTTCATTGGTCGTGATAAAGTGATTCCTAATGGTTTTATTCTTGGTCGTTATGCAATGGTATGCTGTGAACAGGATACTTCATTAATTGGTATGCTTTGTGTAAGTGAATATGCATCTAAATTCATACCTAATGAATGGCTATTATTAGAAGGTCATACACATATTGAATATGATCCATCTATGAATGCGAATATTTGTATTCTTGATGTAGATCATGTTGAAGGGGCTAAACCTTTAGACAACGAATATGTAACATTTGATTAATCCAGGATTATTTTCCTGGATTTTTTCATTTTACTTCTTTCCGGGGGGGATAATGGTAAAATATATATGTAAGAAATAATACTGCAATTTGGAGGAACATATATGAAGAACAGTATTGTAGCAAAATTTTTCATTTGGTTTTTTTCATCACTTTTCGCTTTAGTTTGTGTAAAACAAATAGTGTATATTATTTCCCCTTATGATGCAAAGATTAGATACTATGGCTTAGTAATTATTGGACTGATTATTATCTTTGGTCTTCTAATCTTAAAAAAACTGGATGACTTAAAACACAAATAATATTCTTAAGAAAGGGGAGCTTTCCCCTTTTTTATTGATTTAATGCGTATTTTTTCGTATAATAGGCAAGGTTATCGAGGTGATAGAATGAAAGATTTTTGGTATGAATGTAAACACGTATGTAAACAGACAGGCGCAAGATATGGGATTCTTCATACACCACACGGTGATGTAGAAACACCTATGTTCATGCCTGTAGGAACACTGGCAACAGTAAAAGGTATTTCTCCTGAACAGCTTAAAGAAATGGGCTCTCAGGTTGTACTTGCGAATACTTATCATTTATGGTTAAGACCAGGAAGTGATATTGTAAGAGATGCAGGCGGGCTTCATCAGTTCATGAACTATGATGGACCAATCTTGACAGATTCTGGAGGATTCCAGGTATTCTCATTAGGTAAGACACGTAAGATTGAAGAAGAAGGTGTTACCTTCAAGAGTATTGTAGATGGTTCTAAACTATTCTTATCTCCTGAAAAGTCTATCGCAATTCAGGAAGATCTAGGTGCTGATATTATTATGAGTTTTGATGAATGTGCACCTTATCCATGTACTCATGATTATATGAAGAACTCTGTAGAAAGAACATTAAGATGGGCTAAGAGAGGGCAGGAAGCACATAAGAGAGAAGACCAGGCTTTATTTGGTATTGTCCAGGGTGGTGAGTTTGCGGATTTACGTGAACTAAGTGCGAAGACTTTAGTTGATATGGATTTCCCTGGTTATTCTATTGGTGGTACTTCTGTAGGTGAACCTAAACCAATCATGTATAAGATGATTGAAGATAGTGTTAAGTGGTTACCTGAAGATAAGCCTAGATATTTAATGGGTGTAGGTAATCCTATTGATTTAATTGAAGGTGCTATGAGAGGTATTGATATGTTTGACTGTGTACTTCCTACACGTGTCGCAAGACATGGTGCACTTATGACACATCATGGACGTATGAATATCAATAATGAAAAGTATAAACGTGACTTTACTCCTATTGATGATAAGTGTCATTGTTATGCATGTAGAAACTATACAAGAGCTTATTTAAGACATCTTCATAAGTGTGATGAAATCTTTGGTAAGTCTTTATTATCTATTCACAATGTTGCATTCTTATTAGATCTTGCAGCAGATATTAGAAAAGCAATTCAAGAAGACCGTTTAGCTGATTTTAAGGAAGAATTCTTAGAACAGTATGGTCGCGATGTTTATGAAAGGGCGTTTTAGTTTTATGGATATTGAATTATTTGATTATGATCTTCCAGAAGAATTAATTGCACAGACACCATTAAAGAAACGTGATACTTCACGTTTAATGGTTCTAGATAAAGAAACAGGAGATGTTGAACATAAACATTTCTATGATATTCTAGATTATCTAAAACCAGGTGATGTGCTTGTAAGAAATAATACAAAGGTTATTCCAGCACGTCTTTATGGTCTTAAGGAAGAAACTGGTGGACATGTAGAAGTTCTTTTATTAAAAGATCTTCATGATGATTTATGGGAATGTTTAGTAGGTAACGCAAAGATTGTAAAGCTTGGTACTGTAATCACTTTTGGTGATGGTCGTTTAAAGGCTCAGTGTACTGAAATCAGAGAAGAAGGTATTCGTATCTTCAAGATGATTTATGATGGAATCTTCTATGAAATTCTTGATCAGTTAGGTATTATGCCTTTACCACCATATATTAAAGAAAAGTTAAATGACCCTGATCGTTATCAGACAGTCTATGCAAAAGTAGAAGGTAGTGCTGCTGCCCCTACTGCTGGCTTACATTTTACTGAAGAATTACTTCAGAAAGTAAGAGACAAAGGAATTGAAATCCTAGATGTTACTTTACATGTTGGTTTAGGTACATTTAGACCTGTTAAGGTAGAAAATGTATTAGAACATCATATGCATAGTGAATATTATGAAATCAGTGAAGAAGTAGCTGAAAAATTAAATCAGGCTCAAAAAGAAGGTAGACGTATTATTGCGGTGGGTACTACTTCTTGTCGTACACTAGAAGCCAACCATTCTAAATATGGATGCTTCAAAGCAGCTCATGAAAATACAAATATCTTTATTTATCCTGGTTATACATTTACTGGTATTGATGCATTGATCACAAACTTCCATCTTCCTAAGTCTACATTAGTGATGCTTGTAAGTGCTCTTGCAGGTAGAGAACATATCTTAAATGCCTATAAGATTGCAGTAAATGAGAAATATCGTTTCTTCTCATTTGGTGATGCAATGTTTATCCACTAATGAAACAGAATTATCGTTTAGTGATGTTAGAGACTCTTAAACATTTAGAAGGACGTCCAAAGTTATTGCTTCATGCATGCTGTGGTCCTTGTTCTTCTAATGTGATTAAAGAGTTATGTCAGTACTTTGATATTACTATTTATTATACAAATAGTAATATCTACCCTGCTGATGAGTATCATCGTCGTGAATCTGAGTTAGAAAGATTTGTGAAAGAGTTCAATGATAAAGAGAACCAGAATGTGCAGGTGGTAGAAGATACCTATAATCCTGAAGAATATTTAACGCATATTGCACCATATAAGGATACTGGTGAAAAGGGCTACCGCTGTTATGTGTGTTATAAAGTAAGAATGGAGAAAGCAAGAGATTATGCAAAGATGCATGGTTTTGATTATTGGACAACTGTGTTGTCTGTTTCTCCTCATAAGAATAGCCAATGGATCAATGAGATTGGTGATGGTCTAGATCTAGAGACACCAAAATTCCTTCATAGTGATTTCAAGAAGGATAATGGCTATTTAAAATCAACACGTATGAGTGATGAATATCATATGTATAGACAGAATTACTGTGGCTGTGTTTATAGCTATCAGGAGATGCTGGAAAGAGAAAAAAACAGACCTTAATGAGATCTGTTTTTTAAGTTATCTAAGAATAGTTTAATCTTCTCAGTCGCAATTTTTAATTCTTCTAGTGAGTATGCATAAGAGACACGGATAAATCCTTCTCCGGCATCACCAAAGGCTGTACCTGGTACACAGGCTACCTTCTGATCATTTAATAGTTCTTCACAGAATTCTTCAGATGTAAGACCTGTAGAACGGATACATGGGAATACATAGAAGGCACCCATTGGGTTAAATGTATGAAGTCCCATATCATTAAATGTTTTTACAAGGAAGTTTCTACGTGAGAGATAAGAAGCTCTCATTTCTTCTACTTCTTTATCACAATGTCTCAGTCCATCTATTGCACCATATTGTGCACCAGTAGGTGCTGACATGATAATATACTGATGAATCTTACACATTGCCTTAGAGAGTACTGGGTTTGCAAGGACATAACCTAATCTCCAGCCTGTCATAGCATAAGCTTTAGAGAAACCATTGATGACAACAATCTGATCTCTGATTTCTGGGAATGAAGCCAATGTACTAAATGGTTCTTCATAACTTAATTCTGCATAGATTTCATCTGATATAACGATAATACCTGATTCTTTAATAATAGGTACTAGTTTCTCATAATCTTCTCTTATCATTGCCCCACCTGTTGGGTTTGAAGGGAAGTTGATCAACATGACCTTTGTCTTTGGTGTAATAGCTGCTTTAAGTTTTTCAGGTGTTAATTTGAATTCATCTTTTTCTTCTAGATGAATTCTTACAGGTACTCCTCCTGAAAGAATAACACTTGGTTCATAAGCAACATATCCTGGATCTAGGATAATCATTTCATCACCTGGATTCATTAAGGCTCTTACTGCGATATCTATACCTTCTGAACCACCTACAGTCACAATGATTTCCTTTTCAGGATCATAATGTACACCAAAACGACGATAATAATAATTACTAATTTCTTGACGTAATTCTAATAAACCTCTGTTTGCGGTATAGAAAGTACGTCCTTTTTCAATTGAATAGATTGCAGCTTCTCTAATCTTCCAAGGTGTCGCAAAATCAGGTTCCCCTACACCTAATGAAATAACACCTTCCATCTGGTTCGCAAGATCAAAGAACTTACGAATACCACTTGGTTTAATAGTTTGTGCTGCAGTACTTAATTTCTTCTCATAATCCATTTTATGGAGTCACCACCAGTCGCGTATTTTTACCATCTTCATCATCTACTAGGACATGTCCATCTGTCTTATATGGCTTTAACACAAATGTTGTTTTTGTTCCTGTAACACCAGGAATACATGCTAATTTAGATGCAACAAAGTGCGCGACTTCCTGCATAGTACGACCCTTTACAATGCACATAAAATCATAATCACCTGATAATAAATACATTGTTTCAATTTCTTCGTACTTATAAATGTGTGATGCAATACGATCATAACCATATTCTCTTTCAGGAATAGCGTTGATTTCAATCATCGCAGTCACAAGTTCAGTATTTGTCTTGTCCCAGTTGACAATAGTATGGTAACCACAAATAATCTTCTCTTTTTCAAGTCTATTTAATCTTTCTACAATGCTGTCTTTAGATTCTGCTAGCGCGGCGGCTAGGTCAGAAACCTTATATCTTGCATTTTTCTGTAATAATTGAATTAAAAGACCATCACTCATAGATAAAAGTTCCTTATTATCCAACCTTTTGTCCTCCTTTGACTATTGTACAATTATTTTATAATAATGAAACTCATTAGTAAATAGAGAATAATTGTGATAAAATATTTTCATGTGGAGGTATCCTATGAAAACATTTTATGTGGCAAGTTATGGTAAAGGTGACGATAAAGGAATCTATATCGTTTCTTTTAATGAAGAAACGTTGGAATTAAAGAAAGTACAACAGATATTAACTCAAGATTTTCCATCATATCTGATTGCGAAGAATAAAGAACTTTATGTATCTTATAAGAATGCGAGATCTAATAATGAAGGTGGAGGATTAGGAAGTTTTAGTATTCATAAGGATGAATTAATCCTTAATAATAACTATTCTTCTTCTGGTAGAAGTTATACACATTTATGTATCTCTGATGATAATAAGTATATCTTTGCCGCAAACTATCATGTTGGTGCAACAGCTGCTTATAAGCTAGAAAATTATCGTATTGATCATAAGATTGGGGCTGTGAGACATACTGGTATGGGTCCTGATTTATTAAAGAGACAAACTGCACCTCATGTACATAATGTTGGTTTCACACCTGACAGACGTTTCTTATATGCTGTAGATTTAGGTGCTGATAAGATTGTGATGTACAATTATAAAGATGGTGTTCTTAAAGAGAATACAGATTATACAGTAAATGTTGTACCTGGTTCTGGTCCTAGACATTTGATTTTCTCACAAGATGGACGTTATGGTTATCTTATTAATGAGATTGCGAATAAGATCATGGTTTTTAAGTATAATGAAGGTCGTATGAGTTTGATTCAGGCTATTCATTGTGTTCCACGTCATTTTAAGGGATTTAATGCAGCTGCTGCTATTCATCTCACAAAGAGTGGAGAACATCTACTTATTTCTAATAGAGGTCATAATTCTATTGCCTTATATAGAGTCAATAAAGAGAATGGTAAGATTTCTTTACTTTATATGGTACATACTGGTAAAGAACCAAGAGACTTCAATATTATTGATGATAAGTATGTTATTGTAGGAGCACAAGAAGATAATAAGCTTCAGGTACTTACTTTTGATGAAGAAAATGAAAAGCTATTGATGACAGATTCTGAATTAGAGATTCCTGCACCTGTATGCGTATGTGTTGAAGATTGAGCTTAACTCAATCTTTTTTTGTATATCTTTAAGTAATTTAAAGATTATTTGAGAATAAATATATAGGAGGGAAAATATGGAAGAGTTGATGAGAAATTTATATTTATTCTTAACAGAAGCAGAAAGAGGTGATGTATTAAGAATACATGTGACTGAAACAGATGAATGTTTTGAATTTAGTTATGATGAAGTGATGGACATTGTGTTCCATAATAGAATTCCAGAAAGGTTTAAAAAAGAAGTAGGTCCTCATAATTAGGACCTACTTCTTTACTTTTAGAGTAATGATGACTTCGTCATCTGTTTCATCGATGTTTTCTTCTACATCAGTTCCAGCATCAGTGACCATCTTTACTGCCTGATTGATTGTATTGAGTGCAATTTTAACACTTCTAGAGAATTTACGTACACGTGGTTTTTCTTTTTTAGGTGTTAATAGTTTCGCAATTCTTTTTTCTGTTTCATCGACAGTCAAGTTATGTTCAAGAATCTCCTTCAACATATTATTCTGTTGTGCTGTATCTTCTAGTTTTAATAAAGCACGGGCATGTCTTTCAGAGATTTCTTTTTTCTTAACTGATTCCTGTACAGTAATAGGAAGCTTTAAGAGTCTAAGTTTATTAGCTACTGTAGACTGCTTCTTACCTACCTTTTCAGCTAACTGGGCTTGTGTTAAACCCTGTGTATCTAGAATCTGCTGGTAAGCTAAGGCTTCTTCTATCGCAGAGAGGTTTTCTCTTTGAATATTTTCTACTAATGCGGCATTGGCTGTCTGATTGTCATCAAGTTCCTGGATGATACAAGGTACTTCTGTAATACCTGCTAGTTTACAGGCACGGTATCTTCTTTCCCCTACAACAATCTGATATTTACCTTCATATTCTCTAACTACGATAGGCTGTAAAAGACCATTCTGCATAATAGATTCAGCGAGTTCCTGGATCTTCTCATCTTCAAAATGAGTACGTGGCTGTTCCTTATTCGCAACAATATCATTGATGTCTAAGAAACAATAAGCATCTTTAATAACGTTCTTTTTCTTTCTATAAAGGCTTTTTCTTAATTTGTCCATAGTTTCTTGGGTACTTTGCAGGTGTTGATTTCACTTTCTTGATCACGATATTATGACGATGATCATTCTGATCACTTAAAGTAAAAGTAAAATCATCCATCACTTCTCCTCCAAGTACCTTTATGCCTCCCTTCGCATCTTTTAATTCTTCAGGGGCTTTGAGTCCTTTTAATGAAAGGAAGTAACCATCTTTCTTCACTAGTGGGAGACAAAGTTCATCTAAGATATTTAATCTTGCAACTGCACGTGCCATGACAATATCAAATGATTCACGATGATCTTTACAGAAATCTTCAGCACGTGATGCAACTGCTTGAATATGATCTAATTCTAATTCTTTAAACAAATGATTAAGGAATGTGATTCTCTTATTCAAAGAATCTACAATAGTGACATTTAATTCTGGATAAACGATTTTAAGTGGAACTGAAGGGAATCCAGCACCTGCACCTACATCACAGATTGTTTGATTAGAGAATGAGAAATCAAACGCAATTGTAAGAGAATCATAGAAGTGCTTTAAATAAACACCTTCTCTATCTGTAATAGCGGTTAAGTTCATCTTCTCATTCCATTCTACAAGTATTTCATAATACTTTTCAAACTGTTCAATCTGTTTCTCTGAAAGCACAATGCCTTTTTCTTCTAAGCTCACAATAAATTCTTGTTGTGTCATATTAATCTCCGTATTGTGTTTTTAAGTGAATAAGTAAAACAGAAATATCTGCAGGATTAATTCCAGAAATACGTGTTGCCTGACCAATAGTCACTGGTCTGACCTTCTTTAGTTTCTGTCTTGCTTCTAATGATAAGTTTAATACATCATCATAGTCTAAGTCAGCAGGAATCTGCTTTTCTTCCATATTCTTTACTTTTTCTACTTGTCTTAATGTTTTTTCAATATATCCCTTATATTTAATAAGAATAGTGACTCTTCTCATTTCTTCTTCAGTTAAATCAACATGTTCAATATAAGGTAATAAGTCTTCATAAACTAATTCTGGTCTTTGAAGAATAGCACGGGCAGTTACACCTTCTTTTAAACGTGTTGAACCCTTTTCTTCTAAGAGGTCATTGATTTCACTCTTAGGTGAGAAATGAATGGTATCTAGACGTTCTATTTCAGCATGGATACGATTCATTTTATCTAGATAACGTGAATAGACTTCATCATTTACAAGACCGGCATCATGGCCATATTTTCTTAATCTTTCATCCGCATTATCATGTCTTAATAATAATCTATATTCAGCACGACTTGTTAACATACGATATGGTTCTTTAGTACCTTTAGTTACTAAGTCATCAATCAATACACCAATATAAGCTTCATCACGTTTCAAGATTAAAGGTTTATTACCCTTTACCTTCTTAGACGCATTAATACCGGCAATAAGACCCTGACCTGCTGCTTCTTCATAACCTGAAGTACCATTGATCTGACCTGCAGTAAAGAGATTCTTTAATACCTTTGTTTCTAGGCTAGGCCATAACTGTAATGGATCAATCGCATCATATTCAATCGCATATGCATATTTTAAAATAGTGCAGTTTTCAAGTCCTGGTAATGAATGCACCATCTTTTCCTGAATATCATGAGGCATTGATGTAGAGAATCCCTGTACATAGATTGTATTCATTTCCTTAGATTCTGGTTCTAGGAAGATCTGATGTCTTTCCTTATCCGCAAACTTAACAACCTTATCTTCAATAGAAGGGCAGTAACGTGGTCCAATACCTTTAATAAGTCCTGAGAACATCGCACATTTATCTAAATTATCTCTAATAAGTTTATGTGTCTCTGCCGTTGTATATGTTAAGTAACATACAGTCTGATCTTCTACTGGTGTGAAATGTGTTGTTTCATATGAGAATGAAAGTTTCGCATCTGTACCAGGCTGTACTGTTGTTTTTGAATAATCAATAGAATTGATTTCTACACGAGGTGGTGTACCTGTCTTTAATCTTTGGATTCTAAATCCATAATCCTTTAACTTACTTGATAAATATAAGCTTTCCTTCTGTTTATCTGGTCCACTAGGAGTCTTAGAATGACCTACAAGGACTTCAGCCTTTAAATAAGTTCCTGTAGTAAGAATTGTAGTATGAGATTCATAGCGTGTACCATCTGCAAGGATAACACCCTTACACTCATCCCCTTCTACAATCAAATCCTCTACCATTGCTTCTACAATATCAAGATTTTCTTGTTCCTTTAATACTTTCTGCATATAGCGTGGATAAGCTTTCTTATCTGCCTGTGCACGAAGAGACTGAACACCTGGTCCTTTCGCAGTATTCAACATCTTCATCTGAAGGTAAGTCGCATCTGTAGTTTTACCCATCTGTCCCCCAAGTGCATCTATTTCTCTTACAATAATACCCTTTGCAGGTCCTCCGATGGATGTATTACAAGGCATGCTTCCTGCATTAGAGAAGTTGCTTGTAATAAGTAATGTTTTATTTCCTGTTCTTGCACCAGCAAGACATGCTTCAATACCTGCATGGCCAGCACCTACAACTATAATATCGTACACTATAAACGACCTTCCTTTCTTATTTAATACGTGTCTATATTAACACATCAATTCGCGTTTGTCATTATACCACAAATGCATTATTATGGTGTAAAATTCAATCAAAAATGTTGGTGGTATGATATAATAAAAACGGTGATGAACGATGAAAGAAAGAGATATTTTAAAGATCTATAATAATTATTGTGTCATTGGGATGAGTCCTGATTCCAAGAAGTATAGTTATCAAATATATCAGTGCTTAAAGAATGCAGGTAAGCATGTCTATGGTATATCACCTAAGTATGACACAATAGACAATGATAAGATGTATACATCTCTAATGGATATAGAGTATCCTGTGGATGTTGTTGTTTTTGTCGTCAATAAAACAATTGGTATGACTTATATCAGAGAGATGAGAGAGTTGGGTATTAAGTATGCCTGGATGCAGCCAGGAACTTATGATGAAGATTTACTTCATGCTTTTCATGACCAGGGAATAGAAACAATAGAAAATTGTGTATTACAGGTCATGAATAGTTAAATCAAATATAGATTCATGTAATGGGAAGGTGATATCGACTTGGATATCATCTTTTTTAGTATCTTTCAAATCGACTGTACCTAATGTTTCTTTTCTATCTGATATCACTTGATAACCAAAATCATATTGTTGTGATAAAGAGAAACCAATAGAACTCATAATGACAGGATCACCATGTAATTGAATCATCTGCTCTGTCTGTAATCTAAAGAAGTTCTGATAAGGAATCTGGTCAATACCAGTTTCTAATGCCTGTTCAACAGCCATAAAGAAATAAGAAGAGAACTTACCATATGGGAAACCTACGACATAAGGTGTGCCATACTTCTCTTTTAATAATTCAGCAATCTTTAATCCTTTCACTGATACTACAATATTTACATCTGCATAACCGGCCATATCAAGTGATGTATCATGATATAAGAAAGTTGTAAGGACATTGTATTTCTGTTCAGTAAAGTAATCCTTTAAAATTTCATAGACGTCTTCATCAAATAAATCAGGTGTTAAACCTAATAGATTAATAGAAGTTACAGGCATCTGTAAGTTATATTGGATATCTGGTAATTGATCTACTAATGTGCATAATTCTTCTTCTGTATAATTCATATATGTACCTCATTTTTTCTTCATTATATCATAGTTTTTAGTTTGCACGAACTAACCATTCAGTTATAATATAGTTAGATGAAACTAACATAGGAGGAGATGTTATGAATTTTTTAGAGATTAAGGGGTTAAAGAAGTCTTTTGGACAGGGAGAGAGTCATATTGATGTATTAAAGGGCATTGATATGACTATTAATAAAGGAGAATTCTGTGTATTGCTTGGTCCTTCTGGTTCTGGTAAATCTACACTACTTAATATTATTGGGGGTATTGATAGTTTAGATGAGGGAGAACTTATTATTAATAAACATCATTTAAAGACTATGAAAGAAAAGGAATTAAGTCAGTATAGACGTGATCATCTAGGTTATATATTCCAGATGTATAATTTGATTCCTAACTTAACAGTCAGAGAGAATATTGAAGTCGGTGCTTATTTAAGTAAGAAGCCTTTGGATATAGATGAGTTACTACATACACTTGGCTTATATGAACATCAAAATAAATTACCTAATCAATTATCAGGAGGACAGCAGCAACGTACTGCAATCGGACGTGCAGTTGTAAAGAATCCAGATATTCTTCTTTGTGATGAACCAACAGGTGCACTTGATTATCGTACTTCTCAGGATATATTACAGTTGATCTGTGATATTAATGAAAAGTTTGGAAATACAATCATCATGGTGACACATAATGAATCTATTAAGTATATTGCGAATCATATATTTGTATTACATGATGGAAGAATTAAAGAAGACTATATCAATACAGATCGTAAACGAGTCAATGAGGTGGATTGGTAATATGATGAATCCATTAAATAAACGTTTTATACGTGAATTAAAAGAAGACTGGAGTAAGTATCTTGTTATCTTCTTATTGATGACAGGTATGATTGGTCTTGTGTCTGGTTTTATTGTGGCGGATGAGAGTATGATCAAAGCTTATAATGAAAGTTTTGAGAAGTATACGATTGAAGATGGTCACTTTAATGTAGATAAGAAACTAAATAATCAGTCTTTGATCAATATTTCTAAAGCCGGTGTACATCTCTATGATCATTCTTATGTAGAAGAAACATTGATCAATGGAAATAAATTACGTATCTTTGCGACACCTCAAAGTGTGAATAAAGTATGTGTGATGAAAGGAAGACTTCCTCAAAATGATAAAGAAATTGCGATAGATCGTATGTATGCCGTCAATAACAAGTTATCTATCGGGGATACGATTAAAAGTAAAAATCATTTATTAAAGATCTGTGGTTTAGTGGCTTTACCAGATTATTCCGCATTATTTGAGAATAATAGTGATACGATGTTTGATGCCATCAAGTTTGGTGTAGCTGTTGTACAACCTTCTTTATTTAATCAATGGGATACAGCACATATGACCTATAGTTATTCATGGCTTTATACAAATAAACCAAAGAATGAAGAAAAGAAATCTGAATTATTCTTAAAGTTATTGAATAAAGAAGTACATCTAGAAGAATATATTCCTCAATATGAGAATCAGGCCATTCATTTTACTGGTGATGATATGGGTAGTGATGGCGTGATGGTCAGACTTCTCTTATATATCATGATTGTGATTATCGCATTTGTATTTGCGGTCACTATGACCAATACAATCCAGAAAGAATCTAATGTGATTGGGACATTACTGGCATCTGGTTATACAAAGAAAGAATTGATCAGTCACTATATGACACTTCCTATTATTGTGACACTTATGAGTGCCTTGATAGGTAATATTCTAGGTTATACCTATTTTAGAGTAACTATGGCGAATTTATATTATGCCAGTTATAGTTTAACGACTTATCAAACAGTATGGAGTGCAAGTGCTTTTATTCAGACAACAATTGTACCTGTTATACTCATGTTTATTATTAATCTCTTTATATTAAATAGACAGTTGTCTCTATCTCCTCTTAAATTCTTAAGAAGAGATTTAAAGAGACATAAACAGTCACATGTCATGCCTTTGTCTGCACGCATTCCTTTTATTACACGTTTTAGAACACGTATTATTCTTCAGAATAAAGCCCATTATTTGGTAATGTTTATTGGTTTAATGTTTGCGAATATGATCTTATTATTTGGACTTGCGATGCCAGATATTATTAATTCCTATGGAACCAATATTAAACAGAATATGTTTGCAGATTATCAATATATTCTTAAAGTACCTGCAAGCTTGCAGTCTAGTGAAAAGAGCTTTTCTAATATGATAGAATCTTATACTTTCACAAAGGGCATAGAAACAGAAGAAAAGACAGCTGAGAAGTTTAGTGCTTATAGCTTAAAGATGGAAGACAATACTTTGGATACGGTGACTGTATATGGAGTAAAGAAGAACAGTCGTTATGTTTCTATTAGTGATGGTGTTTATGTATCAAGTGCTTATGCGGATAAATATCATATACATAAGGGCGATGTACTTCACTTAAAGACAGAATATACAAATAAGAAGTATACATTAAAGGTTAGTGGTGAATATAACTATCCAGGTGCGATTGCGATATTCATGAATCAGAAAAAAATGAATCAGTTATTTGATTTAGATGATGATTATTTTTCTGGTTATTTCTCAAAGAATCCTATTACTGATATGAATGAAAAGTATATAGGCACAACGATTGATTATGATTCATTAAGTAAAGTATCTCGACAATTGAATGTATCAATGGGAGGTATGGCTTATTTACTTTGTGGAATGGCTGTCATCATGTTTATTGTGCTTATTTATCTTCTTACAAAAACAATTATTGAAAAGAATGCGCAATCTATTTCTATGACTAAGATTCTTGGTTATACCAATCATGAAGTAAGTTCTATTTATATTGTATCGACATCTATTATTGTATCTTTGTTTATTCTGATCACTGTGCCACTCGATTATGCAATATTAAAGCCTATATTTGAGGCAATGATAAAAGAAGAGATGGCAGGATGGATGCCTCTAACGGTAAGTAACCTTACTTTCTTAAAGACAATCGTTATTGGTTTTATCAGTTATTTCATAGTGATGTTAATTGAGTATAAGAAGATTAAGAAGATCCCAATGCAGGATGCATTGAAGAATGTGGAATAGGGGGGTACTTGTATGAATAAGAAGTTAATAGCGATACTATGTTGTATCATGCTTACAGGATGTACAACACAGACTAAGACGAATAAAACAAAGACTATTAAAGAAGAAACACCTGTTGTCTTAACTACAAAAGGACATGATGTAAAAGAAGCAGTGAATAAGAGTGAAACCATTACTGTAAAGACAAATACACTCGGAGAGATAAAAAGCACAAAAGCGGAAGTGACTATTCCTTCTATAAGTGAAGGTGATCTTATTCAAGATACAACTGTGTTAAAGGATATCAGTAATAAGGGTGATGAGAATATAACTTTGAATAATCATCAATTGTTGATAGAGAATAACAAGAATAATATTCAATATACAGGTACTTTAGATGCAGCACTTCCTGTTGGTGTCGATGTGACTTATTATTTGGATGGACAGAAAGTGACAGATATCAAAGGTAAAACAGGGACATTAAAGGCTGTATTTAAATATAAGAATAGTACTGAGACTCCTTTCGTAGCGACTACTATTATGTTGATTCCTCAAGAGACAGTGAGTGATATTGAAGTGAAGAATGGGAAAAGCATGTTGATGGATGATTATCAAGCCATTATTGGATTAGGTTGTCCTGGTTATGAACCATTTAAGGATTCTATGGAAGTGACTATGAAAATCAAGAACTTCCAATGTGACTATATGAGTACCGTATTTACTGATGATATCTTTAAAGATTTAGACTTAAGTGAACTCACAAAGACAACGGATCAATTAAATCAATCAGCCCAGAAGTTAGTAGAAGGTTCAGCACAATTACTAGCAGGATGTACAACGTATGGACAATACCTTCATACATATATGTCCAATGTGTCAAAAGTAAGTGAAGGAGCCAATGCATTATTAAAAGGGTCTAAACAATATGATGCGTCTACACAGGCACTGATTAAAAACTTAATATCTTCTATGAAGGATCCTACAGAACTGATTCAATCTAAAATAAATAACATTGATCTCACTGATGAACAGCGTATAGCAGTCAATAAAGCAATCAGTGAAGGTGTTCAGGAAAGCTTAATACAAAATAAGAAGAGTCTTGAACAACTCTCACAATTACTTTCTCAAAGTCCTGTATCAAAACAATTAGAGACATTATCTTCTAGCTTATCAGAGTTGAGTCAAGCTGGGAATGAACTTTCTCAACAATACCAGACACTTGTAACGGGTGCAAAAAGTTTATCTGAAGGAATGAGTCTATTTGATCAGGAAGGTATTCAAAAGATAACTGATATAACTACAATTAAGAAGTTAAAAGAAAAAGACAATTATAGTGGTCTATCAGGAAACAAGATTACAAATACTAAATTCATCTTTGAGATGGATATCTAGAACCTTGCATTCGCAAGGTTCTTTTCATTTCTATCACCTTTAATTTAGCTTATATGATATATATTTTTCATCTTTCAAGAGTTACTGTATTTAAAGATTATGTGTATGTTAAAATATGAACATGGAGGTGATATTCATGGATGATTTCTTAAGTGATATTTATACAATACTCTTTGCGAAATGGATTCTATTGCAGGAAGTGCCTGACTTTGAAACAAAAGTGAATGAAGACTATACAGAGATTCATTTCTATAATAAGCATGCCGATATTGAAATTGTCTTTAATCCATTGAATATCATAGAGTTTAAAGCAACCAATACACAATCTGGTGAGATTGAATATTATCTACATTTTCAGATGAAAACATTGAATCATGCAATAAAGTTATTTAAAGAACTCACTCATTATATGAAGCATATTGGTGATACACCTACTGTTAAGATATTGTTGTGCTGTAGTGGTGGATTAACAACTAGCTATTTTGCGATGAAGATGAATGAAGCCTCTAAATTAATGAGTCTTCCTTATGTGACAGAAGCAAGTGGTTATAATAATTTATACTATGTAGCACAGGCTTATGATGTGGTTCTCTTAGCACCACAGATTTCTTATTTACATGCTAAAGCATGTGATATTCTTAAAGATAAGATTGTCTTAAATGTACCCCCTGAAGTATTTGCGAAATATGATGTAAAAGCCATCTTTACACTTGTGAAAGAATCATTAGAGATTAAAAAGAACCAATCTGATCAAAAGATTCCTTTACCTGTTATGTTGGATGTAGAAATTAAACATAAGACATTGGCTCTCTCTATTTTCCGTAATAAACAATCCATTCATGTTGCTTATCGTGTATATGATAAGAATCAAGAAATACTATTAGATAACGAAGTAATTAAACCTATAGTTAATCTTCAGGATATTTGTGACATTATTGATATTGCCCGTCTTCATTATCCTCGTATTCGTTATATTGGTATTGCGACTCCAGGTATTATTGATGATGGTTATGTGTCTTCTACAAGTTTAGTCGGATGGGAAACACCAGAGAGATTAGAAGATGTCCTCACTGAACGTTATCATTTGCCTGTATGTATATGTAATGATGTCAATGCAGCGGCTGTAGGTTATTATTCTTCACAGGATCAAGTAAGTTCACTGGCTTTCTTATTCCAGCCTGTACATGCAATAAGTGGTGCAGGTATTATTGTGGATAACTGCCTACTACATGGTATGCATAACTTGGTAGGAGAAGTACAATTTCTTCCTTTAGATTTAACAGAAGATAAAATGACACTCAGTATGTCCCCTGAAGGATGTATTGAGGTTGTATCACGTACTCTTGTTTCTATTATCAGTTTATTAAGTCCAGAAGAACTTGTTCTTTATTGTGATTTTATTCCTCATGTACTTCCTTTATATGAAGAAATGGCCACTCTTATACCAAAAAAATATATTCCGCCTATTACCAAAGTAGATAACATGCAGGAATATATTCTTCTTGGGACTATGATATTAAGTACAACACAGAACTAAGAGAGTTCTATATAGTGTTCAATACGATAGTTTATATTCTTTTCATAATCTCTATTAAAATAGCATGCATAGAGACAGTCTAATAAGAACTGTAATGAAGCTCTTGAAGAAAAAGATGCAATCTTTTCTTCTGAATCTTCATAGGATGCAAAATAGAGATGATAATCAACGAGTTTAGATAATTCACTCTCTTTAGTAGAAGAGATAAGAACAGTTGTCACCTGGTTCTTATTCATCACACGGATGAAGTCTTCTACATGAGGTGTTCTATTGGCATAGGAGATCACAATAGCGAGATCTCCTTTTTTTAATGTTTCAGCCACCTTTGTTTGATAGAAGATCTGTTTTTCTACTATGACATCCTTACCTATTTCTAACATATTCTGTCTAAAACACTCAGCCATGAAGAAATTACCTATAGAAGGAAATAACGCGATAACATTCGCATCATACATCTTCTGGACAATTTTACCAAATTCATCTAGATTCACTAGGTTTAATGTAGAGTGAAGTGTCTGGTCATAGAGATTCAACATTTTAGTCATGATTTCATGGTTTGTGTTATTGATCCTGAAAGGATAGTTATAGTCTACCGAAACAAGTTCTTTCTGGTATCTTTCACGATCAAAATGAATATGGGATTTAAATGCCTGTAAACCTGAAAGTTCTAGTTTATCAATAATTCGATAAATAGTAGAAACAGATACGTAGCTATTCTTAGAAATATCTGAAGCAGACATATTCATAATATCTTCTGAATGTTCTATAACATAATCTATAAGTGTTTTTTCACTTTCTGTAAGGGATAATTGTTCGAGCTTATCATAAATGTTCATAATAGCCTCCTGATAGACTACATTATACCCTATTTTAATTACTATTTCTTTAACTGGAATACTTTAAGTGCATTCTCTGTTGTCTGTTTGGCGACCTCTTCGTAGCTTAATCCTTTTAGTTCAGCAATCTTCTGAGCAACAAAATAGACATTACCTGGTTCATTCTGTTTTCCTCTATAAGGTGCTGGTGTGAGATAAGGATCATCTGTTTCTACAAGTAGATAGTTTAAATCTACGCTTTCAGCGACTCTTTTAGGAACCTTCGCGTTCTTAAAAGTAACAGGACCTGCCAAAGAAATATAATAACCAATCTTAATGAATCTTAAAGCCATCTCATAACTTCCACTATAACAATGCATAATACCCTTTACACCAGACTTAGAAAGAATATCCAATGTATCTTCATAAGCATCTCTGGCATGAATAGTAACAGGTAAAGATAATCTCTTGGCTATTTCTAACTGTTTCTTAAAACAATCAATCTGTTTTTCTTTAGATGCTTCATCCCAATAGTAATCTAATCCTATTTCACCTACAGCAACAACCTTAGGATCTTTCGCAAGTACTTCTATTGCCTCTAAATCCTCATCTGTTGTCTCTTTACAATCATTAGGACTAATACCTACTGCAGCATAAATAAAATCATACTCATGCGCTATCTGTACTGCAAGACGTGAAGACTCTAAATCATAACCTACAACAGTAAAGTACTTCACACCTCTTTCTATTGCATTTTGAATATATAAATCACGATTTTCAAATAATTGTTCACTATTTAAATGTGTATGTGTATTAAATAACATTTTTCTTATTACCTCGCTTTTTATAAAGTATACATAAAAAAAACAGGGGAATAAACCCCCTATTAGTAAAGGGCTGTCAGTAATGAACAGCCCATCTTGCATCATTTACTGTCCTACTTATAGTTATTTCAGAAGTCAAACTATCAAGTTTAAAATATATTTAATATTGATTTTTCCCATAAAATATTCTGTTTATCAAAGAATTGTTTTAATTTTTCGAGATCACTTGATTCCACATTTTTTCTTTCAAAAAATGTTGTATATCCAGCTTTACTTATAATTAATATAATTTCTTTTGTTTCTATAACTTGTTTAATATCCTTATACATGATTTTACTCTTATTTTGAGTAGATTGTTCAACTGAAATAATTCCATCATTATCAAATATTAAATCGATACTTACCTGATCTGATCCATATTTTTCTTTTTGAAGTTTTATGAATCTTTTCAACATAACTTCTGATTGAACAAAAGGTAATATACACACAATAACTAATACTAGAGAAGATTTAATAAAATCAAACATATCACCATTAAATACGCTAATCAATGCGGCTAATAATCCTAAGACTGCTCCGCATAGAACAAATAATTTGTATATAAAATGAAAAAAGAAGAATCTTACTTTTTTAAATTTGAATAATTTATTATGTTATTTTTAACAGTTAATAGTTCGATTCTATCTAACCTCACAAACCAAGAATATTTACAACTATAGATATTCTAACATAATAAATAATAATTATATATTATCAATTAAATCTTGTTGCTTTGTTCAACAAAAAAGCTACCAGTTTATTATATTCTTTGGTAGCTTCCCATGTACTCTTATTCTATTAGTAAAAAGAAAAAGTATTACTATCTTCCAGTCACTCGCTATCAAATAAAAATAGATTGATCATTTAGAATTCTTTCATATTACAAAGTATATTATTCTTTTCGAAGATATTCCTTATTTCCTCATATTGATCTTTTGTAGCGTTCTTCTTTTCAAAATAAATAGGTGCATCTTCTTTAACTTGAATCACAATAAGTGTTCCTGAATCTATTACTTCTTTTATACTTTTATATTCCGTTAAATAATGTTTTGTTTCTTCTACTACATCTATGCCGTTATCTAAAAACACTAAATCAAAAGAGGTTTCTTCTTTATTAAATAATTCCTTGTGAATATCTATTAATTTTCTAGCAAAATAATTGATCAGTATTTTAACAATGATAATTGCTAATGGTACAATAAATATTGTCCATAGCTTAAATCTATTCCTAAAAATGCTTATTAATATCAATACAATATAATATAATGAAACCAGTTTAAAAATTAATACAAAACTCGATGGGAAAAAATATTGGCCATTCTTCTTTAATATCTCATAATTTAGCTTATTATTTTTTATTGTAATCTCCATACTTATTCCCCCCCTCATATGTATTACATTATAGCATATCATATTTTAATATAGGAATATTAATTACTCACGGAAACGATAACTTTCTTTGACAACAAATATGCAATTATAGCAAGTAAGCATTCAGTAGTTCTGAATGTTAAAGATAACATTAAAGTAGCCGTTTTACTTGGGTCTACTTCGAATGCTTTTTCCCAATTGATTTCGTATTTTGGCTGCTTACCATCACCTGAAATACTAGGCATGATTTTAAAATTAATTTCAGTTGTCATTTCATAATCTACTGTATCTCGATCAGGAAGAATATCTTTTGTTGTGAAGAGAATTGTATATACAGGACAATTATCCTTTACTCCAACCTTCATACCAATTTTTCCAGCCTTCATAGAGATTGCCACTTCCCTTAGGCCATCTACTGTATCATCTAGTATTCTTACGATATCTTTTCCCTGAATCTCCAAGCCAGCAGTCAAATCTTTAATTTGGTTATCACATGTTGTAGTTAACAATCCGGTATTATCCATTTCAATATAAATAGGTTTTTTACTAAATTCATTATCAGGTGTAAAAGTATGGGAACTTTTATAAGATACAAAAATTGTACATCCATCTGTAGGAATTGCAGCAACTGTAGACTCTTTCTCATATACAATGTTTGACTTCACAACTTTATTTAAATATCCTAATTTTTCTAGAATATTACAAACGAATTGATCTTTTTGTTCTTCTATCATCTGATCTGAGTTTTTCTCTGCCAGTTCATCCGGTGACATATAATCCACTTTATCAAATGTTGTAATACCCTTATCACTACCCGAATAGCCTACCTTATCTAAATCAAATGAAGGACTTGAAGGGAATTGCCCACCTGTTCTCTCATTAAATTCAAAGAACTGATCAAATGCCCAGTTCTTCGGAATACGATAACCTAAATTGCAACTGTATCCGCTTGACATATCAGCTACAAATGAATATTTCGCTAAGCCTTCTTTACTGATATAAGAACAGATATATCTTGGTGCATAAATTCCTACCTTATACTTCTTATTATTTGTTTCACTCTTAAATACATAATTCAGTTTCTCAAAGTATGGAACAATAAATGATTTCATCTGATAATCATAGCAGTCAAAGTCTACTGCAAAATAGATGGTTGTTCCATCAGGAACACCGATTCTCTTAGCTGCTGTAATTGCTGTATGTGCATCTTCAATTCCCTGACTCAGATTCTGAAAATACTGTACTTTATATCCACCATCCTGATAGATAAGGAATACTCTTAATCCAGCACTTTCAAGGTTTTTGATTTCTTCAAATGTGATGAACTTTCTCTTTCTATTTGCTGTTCCTGTCAGATATCTACCTACCACCTGATATCCCGCATTCTTAATATCTAGTGCCTGCTGCTTATTTAATACTGTTGAGCAGTCACATGCCTTTGCTTTTCTTCCTGTATCACCTTTACTTGTTAAAAGTGATTTCATTGTTGCACAGTTTACTTCTCCAGATGTCACTAGTCCAATTCCCGTTAATGCATAGAACTCCTGGAATGCTTCAACCTTGGACTTAGTGCTACTGTCAAAGTTACCATCAAATCTTCCTGCATCATATCCATTCAAGTACAAGCCGTATTGAACAAGCTTGTTATACTTTACATAACTTCCATTCTTTCCCTGTTTTAATACACCAGGAAATTTTGCTACTGTCTGATCACCAAAATTTCTTTTGTCAATACTGCCAATAAAGCTTGTATAAATACCTTCAGCAGCCTGTAGTGCTGCAATTAATGCATAAGAAGTAAATCTTGAGACAATACCATCACATGGACCTACACCAATGATATCAGACCAGTCTGCATTCAACTGTTGCTGAATTTTTACAATCATCTTGTCTCCATCATTTGTCTTTTTAAACCAGTTGATTGATACTAGTCCCATCCAAACTTTCCAGTCAATGATGCCTGTTACTGGAAGTCCTGCATCACTCTGGTACTGCTTTACAGCATTCACTCCAGTCGTGTAATAAACTCCTGTAATTCCTCCAGCATTATACCCCTTTACAAACAATGCGCACTGCAGAATGCATACATTTGGATTTCATGGATCATTAGAATTCATTTTTGAAATATCACTTAAAGATCTCATTTTATTTAAAGTGATATTTCCTACTGTACCTGTTACTGGAGAGATTCCATTTTCAATCTGAAAGGCTCTGATAATCCCCTTACATGTACCTGTACCAGTCAAACCATCCTCATCCAGCTTTACCCATTCGGAACGATGACCATACATGCTGTTTAAATATTTTTGTGCCTTTCTAACATTTTCATCTGCCATTATTACTATCCTCCTATTTTGATAACTACTTTACGTAGAATTCATACCGGTATTCTTTCTACATTTTTATCATACATTCATTCAGAAGCACCATTGTGCCTTTCGCATTTCATTAATATAAGCTATCTAACGAAATTGCTCCTGTTACTTTACCGTTTACCCCAATTACTACTCTATCACCTTTGATTTGAATCACTTCATATTGATTTTTAAATACACAATTTGCGATTGACTGACCATCATACCACTTTGAACCAGCCTTAACACGCACACTATCTCCAACGTTTAAATTACTAGCTTTGTTTTTTACCTTATAAAAAGTATTAATCAGACCATGATCATAACTACAGTCCAAAAACTTTGAGTCTATTCCTTTTATATTTCTTAAAACACCTTTTCTGGCATTCGAAGTGAACTGATGCAATAATACATTTCCAAAAGGATTGTATTGAATCTTATTGTCCCAATTATTATACCCATTGTTAAGCCCATAATTAGCAATCCATAACGTCCATGCAGAAAAGCCACTATTTGTAAGCTTGTTTTTAAACCAATCCTGATTGGCATATATTCCAGCAGAATAACCTGCTCCTTCAATAACATCACAAAATGCTTTAGCAATCTTATAATACATGTCATTACTCAAACTGCCCTGATAATCAGAATACTCAATATCATAATAAATAACACATACCTGATATTTACTGCATGCCTGCAAAGCTAAATATGCTTCTCTTTTAGCTTCATATTCGTTTCTAGCATAGCAAAAATGATAAGCAAATAATGGAATGCCTAACTCATTTGCTTGTTTCGCATTATTGTTCCACTGCTTGTCAATATTTCTAGAACTCCATCCATAAGAGCATCTAGCTACAACACCAGAAATAGATTCCTTTGCTTTGCTTAAATCTACTTTCCCGTTATGATATGAAATATCTATAATATAATTACTCATTGTTTTCTACCATGCTTTCTATATTTTGAGAAGCTACTTCTAAACCTTTAACAAGAATCTGTGGCACATCAAATCCAGCTTCTACAAGATTTTCTAAAATACTACGATACTCATTAATGATTAACGAAATTAAAACATACCAGCCTAAAAACGTTAATATTGCCAAATCGATGTGAATTATCTTTCCTAATTCTTCAAAACATACTGGAATTATAAAAGACAATAAAACTAATATCCATTGAGCTACTTTCTTTGCAGTTCCTTTCAATCCAGCCATTGAATTTTCTTTATTATTTATTCTTGATTTTATCCATCCTGTTAATGTATCAAGAACATTTAATAGTAATAGCACCATAAATAAAATCCAATGTTTATCCATAGCAATTGTAAGAATAGATAATACAATAGAATACACTTTATCTATATTCTTAACAAAATTGTTCATTATTCAGTTTTCTCACTTTGTTAATAATACTCTTATATTTTCTTACAATAGAACTATGATTAGCATAACCCACATGAATAGAAATAAGATCAAATGTTTTATTCTCAAAATTACGCAAAGCAATAATTTCAAGTTCATCTGGTAATAGTGCTTTTAACCAATAATTAACTTTAGATACAATATTTGAGTAGAACATATATTCATTCTTTTCGTGATCATTCAACTCTTTAAACTGTATTGCTTGATTTAAATTATCCAAATGTATTTTAGCAATAGAGTAGAAGTTTAGAGTAAGTTCAATTTCTTCATTAGAATAAACCATTGCCTACTTACTCCTCTTCTTATAAATTGTAAAACGTTTTACATATGTATTATATTATATTTATTCGACACAATTGTGCTTTTATGATTATTATAATAGTTCAAATTAATTGTTCCTGTTTATCACAACTATTAGTTCTGTATATTTAAACATATTATCCAGACAGTTAATCAAAATAGAATTTAGATTTAATACTTCCGTAAAATATAAGTTCAAGTTGATATACCAATGAAAGTCAACAAATAATATTCTGAATACAAGCAAAGCTAAGATCATGAAATGATCACCCTTATCAGAATAAACAATCAATCGAAATAGTAAATCATAATTTGCCCGAATTTGTAATATATACCATCGATATTTAGTGCAACGGATATTGGTACGTGTTAAAATTAATATATTATGAATAGCGAGGTATCGAAAATGGAAATATTAACTGTCAAAAATAATAAAATGGATTATTCAACTTTCAAAAAAGTCAGCTTTCACTTCTTTCCTGTATTCTACACATTATTCCTAATAGTTGCATTCTGTCTTTCATGGATTACTTTGTTTATGAACCTATCTGCAGGACATGTTATTTACAGTGTAATAAGTGTTAGTAATTTAATACTTATATGTTCTCAACCAAGAAGGCTATCAAAAAAAATCATAAAACAGCTCAATAAGTCGCTCCAGACAAATTATTATATCTATGACTTGGTCTTTTATGAAGATAAACTAACTACAGTGGTAGACTCAGTAGAAAATAAAGCTTCCATAAAATATACGAATATAAAAAACATAATAGAAACTAAAGATGTCGTATTATTCACAAGTAAAGCAGGCTTTAAAATCTATTTTGAAAAGAAAAATGCCAGTAATGAAGATATTGAGAGATTACATGCGTTTTTTGATAAGCAGAACATCACATGGAAAAAATCAATTCTATAGTAAAGAAAACGGTAATTTAAAATAACTAGGGGTTTCCTATATTTTAGTTATTATGAATCACGGGGTGAAAGTCACCCCGTGATTCTTTATAGTCTAGAAGTCTATTTCAGAAATATCTAAATCTAACGATGAGTCTTCATCGTTATT
>UQGS01000015.1 GCA_900540685.1 uncultured Catenibacterium sp.
CTTGAGTTAGAGTGCTATAAAGTAGAAAATCAGGCGTTAAGCTAAATTTAATGATCGAATAGCAACATTTTTCTTAAACTGAGCGAAAAATAATATAACATTGTATGTAAGAGAGGGTCTATTATGAGAAAAATTCTGAATTATTTTACTGGTTCAATCATCACATTCCTATTTCTAATATTTAATGATCTTGATGCAATTCCATCAAAATATCGTCTAGGAATAGCCGCACTTGTCTTTATTTTTGACGCGGTAGTATTTGCTTATGAACTTATTGATAGTATGAAGCAGAATAAATCCGCAAAAGTATTACTGCAGGAGAATATCTGTATGATCATTATGGTTATGATTTTGTTGATTTTGAGAATGAGTCATCTTTCTCAAGAATGTAAGTTTGTGATTGCAGGAGTGGTAGTCTGTTATATTATAATAAGTATAATCTATAATCATAAGAAAAAGGTGGAAATTGAATAATCCACCTTTTTAGCTTATAGTTTAATTTCTTCATCACATCTTGAAGCAAGCTCTAAATCATGTGTGACCATAATGACTATCTTACCTTTTCTAGATAACTTATAGAGAATATCAAAGACGATATCTCTATTTTCTTTATCTAGGTTACCTGTTGGTTCGTCACATAATATGATTTTTGTATCATGTAATAAGAGTCTTGCCAGGGCAATTCTTTGCTGCTGTCCACCTGATAACTTATATATCTTTTGTGTTATTGGTGCTTCTATACCGACTTGTTTTAATACCTCAGGAATAAGAGAATACTGATCTTTTTTTAAAATCATCTTTAGATTCTGTTCTATTGTTTCATTCTCTATTAATGCATAATTCTGAAATAAGAAACCAATAGTATGTTTATAAAGTTTCTGAATACTTTTAGGTTCTTTATCATCTATAAGTATGCTTCCTTGATCTTTCTTTTCTAAGAATCCTAATAGATATAATAATGTAGTTTTACCACAACCTGAAGGTCCAGTAATCGCGTAAATATGATTATCTTCAAAGGTATAACTAAAGTCCTGGATAATAGGTTTATCATAACTTTTATATAAATGAGATACTTTTAGACTCATGTTAATTCATCTCCTTTAAGACAAGAAATTACCTTGATCTTTTCTAAGGCATAAATGAGAAGTAAAGAGAGAAGCCAATCTACCATCAATATCATAATGATCATGATTGGATGAATAGTATGAATAAATAATGAAAGTAGAAGCAGTAACACATAACATATACTTTCCAACATAATATATTCCTGATATCTCTTAAAGAAAGAAATACCATGAATCTTTAATACAGAAATCTTCATAATTGATTTCTTGAAATAGAAGAAGATATATTCATAGATTAATATCAACATTAAAATAGATGTTAATTGAATAGAAATAATATTTTTCTGTATTGTCTTATTGAGTTCTTCTAGCTGTTCATTTAGTGTATTGTAAGGCTTTATGAAGTTAAGCACAGGTGGTATACCTGCTTCTTTAAGCTTCTTATTGATATTATGTGATGGAATCATATAAAGATAGGGATCATTGTTTTCATCTATCACAATAATAGAATTAATCAACCAGCCGTTATGTTTATGATGGGTAGAATAAGAATAAATCTTCTGATTATTCTTAATATATTGAATGGCATATCCATCACCATATTCTTTAATTGAAGAATCATTTTTTCTTGATAGTGGTACTAATAATGTTTGTGATTGAGGTTTGATAGAATGATTATTGACATCTTTGATATGAAAGAGATCTAATACATTCTGATTCACACGTACACTATTAGGAATATTATGAAGAATATCTTCATCGAATTGCGCTTGAGATTCTACATAGAGAGAATTCTGTGAATTAATAAAGTTTTGTAGTTTCTTTAATATATCACTCCAGCCTTGCTGATCAGTGACATATTCTCCCTTAAAGGAATCAATGACAACCATATTCTGCGTTTTTTCTTTTATTGACTGTAAAGTCTTATATTCATACTGTGCTTTAGAGATAGAAGAATATAATACAGAAGTCATTACACATAATATACCTACTACAATCACTTTAAAACCAAATAAGACATAGGATTTCATGTCTATGAGGTGACTATCTACGATATATTGTTTAATTGAATGACTAGAAATATATAGATAGAATATGAATTCTATAAGGGCATATAAGGCTAATAGAATAAGAAATAACAGTCCTTCATACTTCAATAGGATCCAATGATTATTCCCATTATAACCAATCATAAAATCTGTAATAAGACATACAAACCAATAGAAGAATACTAAACTGTACCATTCTTGATGATCTAATTGATAGAGAATGGACTTTGAATTGATTCCATGGAGTTTATAGATACCTATATGTTTTTGATAATCAATCATATCTAAAACCTTTAATAGAATCAAAGACAGCAACAATACAACATAGAGGAAAGAATATTTCATAAGTATATCTTTAAGAAAAATAGAGTACTCTTCTTCATGTACAGTATTCTTTTGCACAATTATATTTGGATCATTACTTAAGTAACGCTGTATAGATTGATCATTTGTTAGCAAAGTAATTTCATAAATATGATGCCAGTTCTTTATTCTCTTATATGTGATTGTTTGTGAACCTGTTAGAGGAGAACCAAACTTCTTGATAGAGGGCTTGATAGGAAAACTAGTACTTGTTTCATAAACAAGTGATGTATCATTCACATAGTTAGAGAAGTAGTAGGGGATATTTCTATTATCTAAGTATTGAGCTATGTCTTCTTTTTCTTCATTACTTGTACCATATTTAAATGATACAAGCAGTGTATGATTAGAATGATTAATAGCGGATTGACTTTGTGTATAGAAATACATAACTGAATGATCTAATACAGATATACACAGTAAGAATACCAACGAGATAAAGACAAAACATTTGAGAAGTCTTTTAATCACATCAATCACTCCTTTATATTATCTAATATAAAAATAACACTTTATAATAAAGCCATTCAATATAAATCATATTTTTACAAAAAAAACAAAATTGAATGTAAAAAAAGAGCTGTAATGATTTCATTACAACTCTTGTTAGTATTAATAGTTACCCTGAGCAATCATGGCATCTACAACTTTTTCAAAACCTGCAATATTTGCACCTTTGATTAAGTCATAACCTAAGCCATACTTTTCGGCTGCTGCAACAGAGTTATTGTAGATATCTACCATGATAGTATGTAGTTTTGCATCTACTTCTTCTTTAGTCCAGCTATAACGCATTGAGTTCTGACTCATTTCAAGTGCAGAAACTGCAACACCACCAGCATTTGCTGCCTTTGCAGGACCTAAAGTACCTTCATGACCTGTGAAGTATGCAATAGCTTCTGGAGTAGTAGGCATATTAGCACCTTCGATAATATACTTACATCCGTTTTCTACTAACTTCTTAGCATCTTCTTCTTCGATTTCATTCTGTGTTGCACAAGGGAAAGCCATATCACACTTAACACCCCATGGCTTTTCACCAGCATGGAATTCAGCACCGAACTTTTCAGCATAGTCTTTTAACTTAACATCGTTCTTAGTTCTGATTTCAACAAGGAAGTCCCACTTTTCCTGAGTATTGATACCTTCTGCATCATATACATAACCATCTCTACCAGAAATAGTAACAACCTTAGCACCAAATTCAGTTGCTTTCTGAGCAACACCCCATGCAACGTTACCATATCCAGAGCACGCAATAGTCTTGCCTTCATAAGTATCATTGAAGTGCTTTAATACTTCTTTACCATAATAAACAGCACCAAAACCAGTTGCTTCAGGACGAATTAAGCTTCCGCCAAATGGTAAAGCCTTACCAGTTAAAACACCATTTTCATAAGCATCTTTAATTCTCTTATACTGTCCAAATAAGTATCCGATTTCTCTTCCACCTACACCGATATCACCAGCAGGTACGTCTACGCTAGGACCGATATGACGGTATAATTCAGTCATGAATGACTGACAGAAACGCATTACTTCAGCATCACTCTTACCTTGTGGATCAAAGTCAGAACCACCTTTACCACCACCGATTGGTAAAGTTGTAAGAGAGTTCTTTAAGATCTGTTCAAGACCTAAGAATTTAATAATACCTAGGTTTACTGAAGGATGGAATCTTAAACCACCTTTGTAAGGACCGATTGCGCTAGAGAACTGTACACGGTAACCTCTGTTCACAATAGTCTTACCTTCATCATTAACCCAAGGGACTTTAAACATAATAACTCTTTCAGGTTCAGTAAATCTTTCAAGGATAGCCATATTTTCATATTCAGGGTGTGCTTCAATAACTGGTTCCAAACTCTTTAAAATGTTTGTAGCCGCTTCAATGAATTCTGGCTGATCAGCATTCTTTTCTTTTAATTCTGTTAAAACCTTATCAACATATTTCATAACGAAATCCTCCTTGAATCAATTATATTATGTGTATAATAGAAATTCTATAAAATAAGAAATTATTATCACAAAGATAAAATAAGGGTTTAAGTAATAAAAAACTAGAATTTATGGGTTTTGTCTAAAAATAGGCAGAAAATTCTAGCTTGATAGGTGACAAGATGAAAGCTGATACAATGATTGATGTACTATATATTTTTGGGGGATGGTATAATACGTATATAGAAAACCTTTTGTTGGAGGAGGGATTGAAATGGAATTTGACAAATGTCCTTATTGTTCAGGTAAATTGATTCATGGCTATATCAAAACAAGAGGAGAGGCTTTGACATGGTCAACGGATTCTAAAATACCAGTTTTTCCAGATTGCTGGCATTATTTCCAGGAAGATGTCAAATTAGGTAATTTCCGTTATTTCAAAGGTGATAAAATCGATGCATACAGATGTGATACATGTCATGTCATTATCATAGCCGGCAACAAGGAATAAAAAAACGAGCACCACATTATTGTGATGCTCATTAGATTTTTGAATCAGTTGAGTTATGCAATCTTTTCGCCTTTTAATAACTTATAAACGATATAAGCGACTAAAGCACCAATAAGTGGTGATAATAAAAATACCCATAACTGATTAAGTGCAGTGCCTTTGCCAAGTATCTTCATAATAACTGCTGGACCAAATGATCTTGCAGGGTTAATAGAAGCACCGGTAAATGGAATACCTAAAATAGTAACAAGTGTTAAAGCACCACCAATTAATAATCCAGATAGTCTTTCTAATCTTTCATCATTTACTACATGTAAGTACACTAATACAAATACAAAAGTTAATACAGATTCTATAAGAATAGCACCTTTTACATCTAATGAAATCATACTTAAAGAACTATAACCTGTCTGTCCAATACCTAAAGTAGTAATAGATACACTAGGAATACATTTAAGAATACCAAGTAGTAATCCACTTGCAAGAAGTGCACCTAATAGTTGTGCTACAATATAAAGGATCATTTCTACGAGAGAGATAGCTCCATTAAAATACATTGCGATAGACACTGCTGGATTGACATGTGCTCCTGAAATAGAAGAGAACATATAATAAACGAATGTCATTGCAAGACCAAATACAACTGCAATACCGATAATACCTGCTACTGTACTATATGTAGAACCTAATCCTGTAGATCCAAGTAATGCATAAGCTGTAGTACCTAGAAATACAAGTAGGAAAGTACCAAGTAGTTCAGATAGGAATTTCTTGATTTTCATTGAATACCTCCAATATTTTTATGAAATGAGTGTAAGACAAATTCAATAACTTGTCAAATGACCTTAATCCATGTAGAATGTGAAAAGGTGATAAAAATGAAAAAATTCAAAGATTTTAGAGTAACAGTATTTATGATTGTTATGATTCCTGCATTACTCGCATTATCTATTTATTCCAAAGTTGTATGGCATTCACAGATGCGTTTTGTCTTAGCTCTTATTATGACAATCACTATCGCATTAATCTGTCTTGCTGGCTATAATCTTCACTTATATAGCGATATTATCATGATATATACATGGAAATATGTCGCATTACTTCCAGAAATGATTGAAGTAAAGGATATTAAATCAATCAAGGCAGTAAGTAAACATAAGATCAAGATTGCGCATAAGTATATTTCTTATGCTTATGTGAGTAATAGTGAAGAGTTCATGGAAAACTATCAATTATTACAGGAATCTGCACAAGAACAAGAAAATATGTAAAATCATGTGAAATACCAAATGGGCATCTATTTGGTGTTTTCTTTTACTAAAAAACCATATAGCCGTATGTGACTATATGGTCTGATTATTTCTCTTTGAGTACAGTATACATATTAACTAAAGATAATATGATAGATATACCGAAGAATAGTGTATTGAGACTACTGGAACTTATACCCAATTCATCTATAAGAATAGCTGTGTTCCACAAAGATATTGCAGCAGATATAGAAATACCTAAAGAAATCAAAACAAGTAGTACGCTATTATTATGATTACGTTTGATAAATAGGAATAAGAGTAACTGTAGAATCAATACAATTGAGAAGTAAATGATAGTTGTAGTCATGATTCTTCTCCTTTCTTTATGCTAAGTATTTTTACAAATATATTGTATCATAATAATATCAACGAATATATGTTTGAATAAGTATTGTAGATCTGAATTGTAGAATGAATAATGCATACATACAATGTATTAAAGTGTTCACTATAGATTTGTGCCAATTACTTTTTTCATCTTATGCAAAAAAAAGCTTTTAGAAGATAATAAGTGTATGATGCCTTCTAGGAGGGTTAAAGATATGGATTTAGCTATTTCACTTGCTACACAAATTGGAGCTTTATTTATTATGATAGGAGTAGGATATGTACTAATTAAAACAGATATATGTACAATATCAGAATCAAAACTTTTATCACAGATTGTATTATATGTTTCTGCACCTTGTGCAATCATCAATTCATTCCAGATTGACTTGACAGAAGAAAAGTTAAAAGGTTTCTTACTGTCTATTGGTGCAGCTATTCTTGTACATATTATTTATTATATACTTGCTAAGATACTCACAAAGAAATGTCATTTTAATGCGATTGAATCAATGTCCATCATGTATCCTAACTGTGGAAACTTGATTCTTCCTCTTGTTTCTATCGTATTAGGGAACGAAATGGTCTTCTATTGTTCAGGTTATATGATTGTACAGACTATATTATTGTGGACACATTGTAAGTTCATTATTAGTGAAGATACACACTTTGATTTAAAGAAGATTTTATTGAACATCAATATGATTGCGATTGCAGCAGGTATCATTATGTTCTTTTTACAGATTAAATTACCTACGATGTTTCAGAGTGCTGTATCTGGTATGGGCAGCTTAATGGGACCATTGAGTATGTTTGTAGTAGGAATGTTACTTGCTGGTATGAATATGAAGGAAGTCTTTACCAATGTCCGTGCTTATGTAGTATGTCTGCTTCGTTTAGTTGTATTCCCTGCAATTATTCTATTTGTCTTTATTTTTACAGGTATGACAAAACTATTCCCAAGTGCATCACAGGTATTAATGATTTCATTACTTGCAGCCAGTGGTCCAGCCGCTTCTACTGTGACTCAGTTTGCGCAATTATATGATAATCATGCTTTTGAAAGTTCAGTTATTAACGCATTATCTGTTCTTTTATGTATTATTACTATGCCAATCATTAATATCATCTATACGTTTTTATTGTAAAATGTAAAAACAACGTGCATAATAGTGAATATAAGGAGGGCCACAATGTCACAAACTACTAAACGCGCTATTGAAGCGTCATTGAAACATTTATTATTAAAGAAGCCTCTTGATAAGATCACTATTAATGATATTGCGGAAGACTGTGGTATCAGCCGTATGACTTTCTATTATCATTTCCAGGATATTTATGATCTTGTAGAATGGTCATGTATTCAGGATGCGGAAGAAGTATTACAGGGCCATAAAACATCTGATACATGGGAAGAAGGTCTCTATGCACTCTTTGGTGCTATCTTAGACAACAAACCATTTGTCACTAATGTTTATCGTTCTGTTAGTCGTGAACATGTAGAAACATATCTTTATAGGATTGTATATAAGTTATTAAAGGATGTTGTAGATGAACAGGCTGTAGGAATGAATGTCAGAGAAGATGATAAAGCGTTCCTTGCAAATTTCTATAAGTATTCTTTTGTCGGTCTTACATTAGAATGGATCAATAATGATATGCGACAAGACCCAGAACTTATTATCCGTAAACTAGATAAAGCAATCAAAGGAAACATCAAAGCGGCCTTAAAACGCTATGAAACCTTTTAAACAAAAACACTATAATGTATAAAGAATAAACATCTTGTATGGGATGTTTATTTTTTTATATTTTATTTTTTCTATACTATGAGGATAGGGGGGATTGCCATGGATTTATTTGTGAAGCCAAGAAAAAGAGAAAACATTGATGCACATAATGCATATATATTGGGGAGTGACTTTACTAGCTTAGTGACTGCCTGTTATTTGTTGAGAGATGGTTCATTAAAGGGTGAACATATTCATATTATTGATTCGGTAGATTCATTTCACCATTATGAGTCTTATCTTTCCTTTGTAGATAATCGTAGTCTCTATTTATGGGATATATTACGTTCTATACCTTCTATAGAAACAGAGGGACTCACTGTTTTAGATGAAATGACTTATTTAAATCATGATGCACCTATGGAGACTATTCATAATATACAATTAAGTGATCAATTAATATCAGAACTAGTTCATTTCTTCTTTACTTCAGATGAACAATTAGAAGGTAAACAGATTAAAGATGTATTCAGTCAGGACTTTATGGAATCTGATTTCTACTATTATTGGCATGCTTTATTTCCAGTCAATGATGCTTATTCTTTTAAAGTGACATTACATCGTTATATGCATATATTGACCTCGCACAGCATGATTTCTCCTAAGTACTGCATGTATGAATCAGTGATTGTACCTATTATAGAATATCTAGATGCACATCATGTTGTCTTTCATTTTGATACTGAAGTCACTCATATAGAAATAGAAGACGATAAAGCCACTGCCTTTTCTATTAAGAGTGAAGGCATGGAAGAAACTATAGATTTGACAAATCAGGATCTTCTATTTATTCATACAAGTCAAAGTAAAGATTCTATAGTTCATGCAGTTATTACAACTCAGGATGAGAAGATCATCCACTACTTAAGAAATATACTTCAAAAAGATCCACTTTCTGGTGAAGATATTACAGGTGGTGTGATTCCTATTAATGAATCAGCCTGGGAACTCAACTGGACAATACCAAGACAGCCTTACTATAAGAACCAGAAAGAGAATGAATGTGTCATTCTACTTCATGGATTACATCCAGAGAAAACAGGTGATTATGTTGAAAAGTCCATGCGAGATAGTACAGGCTATGAGATATGTGCAGAATGGCTTTATCATTTAGGTATTCCACAGAATAAAATCAATGAACTCTCATTGATGTCTGCTTCTACCGTTCCTTACACTCATACTAGTACTCATTGTGAAGCACACATCAATGGATTAAATTATGCTTATATAGGTGAAGGAGTTTCATTACCTTATGAATATCCAGGAAGCTTAGATTATCTTGTGCATACCGCAATGAATGCAGTGTATAGTTTATTACATATCACAAGAAGTATTCCTGCTTATCGTTATTCTATTGAAGACTATTTAAGTGTCTTCTCATCTTTATATGGTGATGAGACATTCATGGAAACTCAGTCATTCACAAAACGTCTTGTCTTAAAAGAATTGTTAAAAAGAATAGAGGGCTCTGATCTAGAAGCCCTATTAAAGGAATATAAGTTCTTCTAGATAATATGAAAGTACTTTCTTATAAGAATCTCATTATGAGGTTCTTTTTTTGTGCGACAGGCAGTCGCTTATATGTTATGTCAACAGGGACATGACATTTTCTACTTGTGAACTATCTTGATTTAATACTCCGTATTCTTATTGCGTGTCCACTTCGCCTCTATTGTATAGACAATATTTACATCCACAACGCTACTTTTACGCATGATATTTAATGCACCATTTACATCTGCATTCAGAATTTGTCCACGATGTATTCTCTTTCCACTGAAATGGTATTCTTCAGTATCATTACTCTTATAGACTGGTATTACATCTTTATCCCAAAAGTTTGCCTATGTTCTAATCCTTCTGAAATGTTTCATTATAGCTCATAACAAGAGTTCTAATATCATGATTGACACAGTAATCAATCACCCTGCGTGCAGTCTTATTCATATAGTCATTTCTGCCGTTTTCTTTTAGATAAAAGAATGGAAAACAAATTATTAGTAGAATTCTTCTAAAAATATTACTTTGAATTATTCTTAATAAATACGTATAATAATGATGTGAGGAGTGATTGTCATGCCAGTTATTAAACCTATTTCAGATTTAAGAAATTATAATCAAGTGCTAGAAAAAGTATCTGTTGGTTCACCTGTTTATTTGACAAAAAATGGTCATGGTTGTTATACCATTATGGATATCAATGAACAGGAGGAAATGTATGAAAAAGCAATGAAGTACGATAAACTTGTTGCTGAGATGAAACTTATGAGCATGTTAAATGAAAGTGTTGTTTCTGCTAATGAAGAAGGGTGGATTGATGAAGATGAAATGCTAAAACATTTTGAAAAGAGATTCAACAATGATTAAAATATTTTATTCACCAAAATCAAGAAAAGATTTGGATAGAATTTATGATTATATCTATGATGATTTGAATAATCCGATTGCAGCAGAAAAAACAGTGAAAGGAATTCTCAATAAAATTGGTGAACTTAAGGAATATCCCCAACTTGGACCAGTATGGTATTTAGAAAATAATATTGATAGTGGATTTCGATTTTTAACATGTGATAATTACATTATATTTTATCAGATTACTAAAGAAACTATTTTGATTGTACGAATACTACATCGCCTGCAAAATTATGTTAAACAAATATTTTAAGAAAAGATATCAATTTTTACATGGTGAATTTATATAAAAATTTAATTCCAGTTTTATTTTACAATTGAGAGCCTTTTTTTAAGGCTCTTTTTTGTATTAAAATGCTTTTTTTTATAAGTAAAATGTGGTAGTATATTAAAAACTGAGGTGATTATTTATGAAAAATACAATTTTTGTCAACGATTTACACCATCACCATCGTGGTTCTAGTTAGGGTTATATCAATTAGATACAGCCCGTTTTGACATACAACTCAAAAAAACGGACACGAAACAATGACATAAGGGAACAGGTCATTGGACCTGTTCCTTTTTATATATAAGGGGGACATAACTTTGGAAGAATTTAAATATCTGATTCCTGAAGAAAGTAATGATGCAACAAGAATGGATGCTTCTTTAATGCGTACGATTGAAGGACATCTAAGAAGAACATTCAATGAACATGAATATCAGGAGTTATTATTACCTACATTTGAATATGCAGACTTATTAAGTGGTTTTGGGACAAATGAAGAAACAATGTTTCAGTTCATCAACCATGAAGGAAAGCGTATCACTTTAAGAACTGACTTTACTGTACCTATTGCTCGTATCTATAGTAACGCTCATACAGATGAAGTAAGACGTTATAGTTATTTTGGTAAGGTATATCGTACTCAGGCGCGACATAAAGGTAGAAGTTCTGAACTGTTCCAGGGTGGTATTGAGTTATTTGGTCTTCCTGGACGTGAGGGAGATCAGGAATGTTTATCACTTATTGAAGAAACAATGCAGAATATTGGTTTAAGTGATTTGAAACTAGAACTTGGTTCTGCAAAGTTCTATAAGCGTTTAATGGCTCTTGTCATGGATCGTTCTCTCACTGATATCTTAAAGAAAAAGAAAAGTTCTGATATGAAACATTTAGTAGAAGCACATGATTTTGATGAAGATTTAAATAAACTCTTATTGATTCTTCCTAGTGCTTTTGGGGATATTAAATGTTTAAGAGAAGTGAAAGAGATTGTGAAAGATGAAGAACTTCTAGAGGCGATTGAAGAGATGGAATCATTGTATGAGTTCTCTAAACATAAAGAGAATATTATCTTTGATTTATGTATGGTACCTGAAAGAAGTTATTATACAGGTATTATGATGAAGGGATTCTCTTATTATAGTGCCCATCCAATTCTCCAGGGAGGACGTTATGACCATTTGTTTGATCATTTCTATAAGAACGTACCTTCTATTGGATTCTCATATCATTTGAATAATGTATTGGATGCAATAGGAAAGGAGAATGAAGCCAATGATTAAGATTGCGATTACTAAAGGAAGAATAGAAAAGCAGGTATGTAAGTTATTACAACAGCAGGGCTTTGATATGGATCCTATTTTTAATAAAGACCGTGAGTTATTAATAGAAACAAAGGATGGTATTTCAATGATCTTTGCGAAAGCGAATGATGTATTGACTTTCCTAGAACATGGTATTGTGGATGTTGGATTTGTCGGTAAGGATACTTTGGATGAATCTGATTTTGATGATTATTATGAGTTATTAGATTTAGAGATTGGTAAATGTTATTTTGCGTTAGCGGCTTATCCAGAATACCGCACTAAGACATTTAATCGTCGTAAACGTATTACTTCTAAATATACAAAGACCGCAAAAGAATATTTCGCATCTAAACAGGAGGATGTAGAAATTATTAAACTAGAAGGGTCTGTAGAGTTAGGACCAGTTGTTGGTTTATCTGATGCGATTGTAGATATTGTAGAAACAGGATCTACACTTAAGGCCAATGGTCTTGAAGTGATTGAAAAGATTTCAGATATTTCTACAAGAATGGTTGTGAATAAAGTCGCTTTAAAATATAAGAAGGATGAAATATATAAACTAGTGGATGCACTTGAGAAGGGGGATCATTAAAGTGTTAAAAGAATTGATTTATAAAGGAAATTATGAAGAACTAGAAAATAAGCTTCATACAAGAAAAACTGAAATATCTGAAGAAGTCAATAAGGCAGTCAGTGAAATCATCAATAATGTACGTGAAAATGGTGATGATGCATTAAAGGAATACTGTGCTAAGTTTGATGGTTTCCATGTGTCTAGAAAAGATGATTTCATCGTTTCTAAACAGGAAATCATGGATGCGGTTACTCATGTAGGTCCTGAATTCATGAAGATCCTAGAACGCACAAAGGATCAGATCACTGAATATCATAAGAACCAGATTGAAAAATCATGGACTATGTATAAAGATAATGGTGTTGTCATGGGACAATTAGTGCGTCCTATCGCCACAGTGGCTTTATATGTACCAGGTGGAACTGCTACTTATCCTTCTACTGTTATGATGAATGCTGTACCTGCAAAACTTGCTGGTGTAGAAGATCTTTATATTATTACACCTGTTAAGAAGGATGGTAAGGTATCTGATGTTATTTTAGCTGCGGCTTATGTAGCTGGTATTACTAAGATTTATAAATGTGGTGGTGCACAGGGTGTTGCAGCAGCTGCTTATGGTACAGATACAATTACTAAGGCAGATAAGATTGTTGGTCCAGGTAATATCTTTGTCGCTACTGCAAAGAAGTTATGTTATGGAACTGTTGATATTGATATGATTGCTGGTCCTAGTGAAATTCTTATTGTTGCTGATGAGAACGCAAATCCTAAATATATCGCAGCTGACTTAATGAGCCAGGCTGAACATGATAAGCTTGCTAGTGCAATTCTTATTACAACTTCAAAAGAATTAGTAAAGAATGTAGATGAAGAATTAGTAAGACAGGTAGAAGACTTACCTCGTAAAGAGATCATCAAGTCTTCATTAGATAACTATGGTGGTGCTGTTATTGTAGATAGTATCAAGGAAGGTATTAACTTATCTAATAAGATTGCCCCTGAACATTTAGAAGTATTAGTAGACAATCCATTAGAACAATTACCAAATATCAAGAATGCTGGTTCTATCTTCTTAGGTGAATATACACCAGAACCATTAGGTGACTATATGAGTGGAACGAACCATGTATTACCAACAGGTGGTACTGCTAAGTTCTATAGTGCTTTAGGTGTTTATGATTTCATAAAGCATTCTGCTTTCAGCTATTATCCACAGGCAGTATTAGGTACATTCAAGGATGATATTATGAAGTTTGCACATTTAGAAGGACTAGATGCACATGCCAATAGTATTAAGGTACGTTTTGAGGACTAATTTATGCGACAGGCAGAAATAGAAAGACAGACTAAAGAGACATATGTCTATGTTTCTTTAAATATTGATGGTAAAGGAGAAGCAGATGTGGATACAGGTGTAGGGTTCATGGACCATATGCTTGAGCTTCTTGCTTTCCATGGTAATTTTGATTTAAAGGTGAGATGTAAAGGTGATTTACAGGTTGATTCTCATCATACTGTAGAAGACTTAGGGATTGTCTTAGGACAATGTTTCAATAAGGCATTAGGTGATAAGCGTGGTATTACACGTTATGGTCATTTCACTATTCCTATGGATGAAGCACTCGTGACAACTGACTTAGACTTTAGTGGACGTCCTTATCTTGTCTTTAATGTTGAACTAGATAATATTCATCTAGGTAATTATGAAGTAGAAATGACAGAAGAATTCTTCCGTGCATTTGCCTATAACTGTTTCATGACTTTACATATTAATGAACATTATGGTAAGAATACACATCATATTATAGAGGCAATATTTAAATCTATGGCACGTGCCATCAAGGAGGCTGTCACAATTGATGAAGCACATAAGGGGCAGGTAGTATCAAGTAAAGGGGTGTTATAAAATGATTGCGATTATTGATTATCATGTAGGAAATCTTGGTTCAGTCACAAATGCCTGTAAGAGACAGGGGATGGATGTGGTTGTCACAAATGATCCTGAAGTGATCCGTCAGGCAGATGGAATCATTCTTCCAGGTGTTGGTGCATTTCCTGCAGCTATGAGTAATTTAGAAGCATGTCATCTTGTACCTGTATTGAATGAAGTGAAGGACAAGGGAACACCAATACTTGGTATTTGTATTGGTATGCAGCTTTTATTTGAAGAAGGCAGTGAGAATGGACATACAAAAGGATTAGGATTCTTAAAGGGTTCTGTTGATAAGATGGAAGTCGATGCGAAACTTCCACATATGGGCTGGAATCAGTTAGTTATTAAACAGTCTCATCCTTTATTAAAGTATGTAGAAGAAGGCGATTATGTCTACTTCGTCCATTCATATAGTGCGCATTGTCCAGAAGACCAGATTGGGGCTTATGTGAATTATGGTGGTAAGGAAATTACTGCTTTTGTATATAAAGATAATGTCATGGGTACGCAGTTCCACCCTGAAAAGAGTGGAGAGATTGGTAAGAAGATCTTACGTGCCTTTAAGGAGTTGGTATTATGCTAGTTATTCCAGCCATTGATTTAAAAGATGGAGAAGCAGTCCGTCTTTATAAGGGCGATTACAATAAGAAGGTTGTTTATTCATCACATCCTGAAGAATTGGCTGCAGGATTTGAGAAGATGGGTGCAAAATATCTCCATGTAGTGGATCTAGATGGGGCTAAAGATGCTCATGCAACCAATAAAGAAACAATTAAAAGAATACGTGCTGCTATTTCTATTCCAATGGAATTAGGAGGAGGTATCCGTGATATGGATACAGTCTCTATGTATTTGGATGAGATTGGTGTAGACCGTGTTATTCTTGGTACTGCGGCGATTAAGAATCCTGCTTTTCTTGATGAAGCATTAAAGAAGTATGGACCAGAAAGAATAGTCGTAGGAGTAGATGTAAGAGATAGAAAGGTCAGTATTGCCGGCTGGCTTGAAACAAGTGATGTAGATTATCTAACATTTATTCATCAATTAGAAGAGAGAGGTGTGAAATACATAGTATGTACGGATATCTCTAAGGATGGTACTCTCACAGGTCCTTCTTTCCCTCTATATGAAGAAATACATGCGAACTCAAATATTAACTTTGTAGTCTCTGGTGGTGTAAAAGATGATGAAGATGTTTATGAAGTAAATAAACGTGATTATTATGCCTGTATTGTAGGTAAAGCATACTATGAAGGGCGTATTAATCTAAAGGAGGTCATTGAAAATGCTGGCTAAAAGAATTATTCCCTGTCTAGATATTAAAGATGGGAAGGTTGTAAAAGGTGTGAATTTTGTTGGCCTGAAAGATGTTGGTGACCCAATTGAACTAGCTAAAGAATATGACCGTCAAAGTGCAGATGAAGTTGTCTTTCTAGACATTACGGCTACATATGAAAATAGAGATATCATCAAGGATCTCATCCAAAGAGGCGCTGATGAGCTTTCTATTCCACTATGTGTGGGTGGTGGTATTCGTACTGTAGAAGATTTCCGTATGATTCTTGCAGCAGGTGCGGATAAGGTATCTGTTAACTCAGCTGCTGTCAAGAATCCAAATATTATTAAAGAAGCCAGTGATGAGTTTGGTGTTCAATGTGTTGTTGTGGCAGTAGATGCCAAGGCTAGAGAAAATCATTCTGGATGGGATGTCTATGTTGCAGGTGGACGCACTAATACGGGATTAGACCTCATTGAATGGGTTAAGAAATGTGAATCTCTTGGTGCAGGTGAAATACTTCTTACTAGTATGGATGCGGATGGTACAAGAGATGGATTTGATATAGATATGTTGAAGGCAGTCGTAGAAGCAGTCAATATTCCAGTTATCGCAAGTGGTGGCTGTGGTGGTAAAGAAGATATCGTTGATGTCTTTAAAGAAACAGACTGCGATGCAGCACTCGCTGCAAGTTTATTCCACTTTGGTGAAGCAACAGTGGATGAAGTCAAGGAATCCTGTGCACAGGCAGGTATTCCAGTAAGGAGAAATAAGTAATGAAACCAGATTTTGAGAAAATGAATGGTCTTGTACCTGCCATTGTACAGGATATCAAGACTAAACAGGTATTAATGCTTGCTTATGTAAATGATGAAGCCTATGAAAAGATGTTAGAAACAGGAGATACTTGGTTCTATTCACGTTCTAGAAATAAGTTATGGCATAAAGGTGAAGAATCAGGTCATTTCCAGCATATTAAGGGTCTTTATTTAGATTGTGATTTAGATACAATCGTTATTTATGTAGAACAGGTAGGGGCTGCATGTCATACAGGTTCTTATTCTTGCTTCTTTAATGAAGTGCTTCCTTATGACAATAGTGATTTTGCGCATGAACTTTATGACCTCATTGAAGATAGAAAAGTACATCCAGTAGAAAAGTCTTATACAAACTACTTATTAAATGAAGGTATTGATAAGATCTGTAAGAAGGTTGGAGAAGAAGCCACTGAAACAGTTATTGCGGCTAAGAATACATCAAAAGAAGATTTAATTGGTGAAATTGGTGATTTATATTATCATGTAATGGTATTAATGAATGCCTATGGTTTAACTGTAGATGATGTTTTAGACAAATTAAAAGAAAGACATAAGGTCACAGGCAACAAAAAAGTATTCCATACAAGAGGAGAGATTTAATTCTCTCTTTTTTTTTGGTATAATCTTGGAAGAGAGGTGTTTGTATGAAATTAGAAAAGCTATTAAATGGTTTTGAATATGAAATCATTGGGAATAAAGATGTAGACATTACAACATTAGTTTATGATTCACGTAAGGTAGAAGAAGGCAGCTTATTTGTCTGTATGGTTGGTGCTGCTTTTAATGCACATGATTTTATTGATCAGGTGATTGAAAAGGGAGCTCATGCGATTGTGATTTCACAGGATGTACCTTTAAAAGAAGGGATGACTTATATTAGAGTCAAGGATACACGTATTGCCTTAGCTTTATTATCATGTGCTTATTTTAATTATCCTAGTAAAGAATTAAAGGTTGTTGGTATTACAGGAACTAAGGGAAAGACAAGTTCTTCATTAATGATCAAGTCTATTCTAGAACATGCAGGTAAGAAAGTTGGTATTATTGGGACAAATGGTACTTTTATTGGAGATATCCATGAACCTACAGCCAATACAACACCAGAATCTTATGAATTACAGCGTATCATGAGAAAGATGGTAGAACATAATTGTGAATACTGTGTCATGGAAGTATCAAGTCAGGCCTTAAAGATGAACCGCGTGGCTGGTATTGAATTTGATTATGGTGTCTTTACAAATATTTCACCTGACCATATTGGTCCTAATGAACATAAGGACTTTGCGGAATATATGGCATGTAAGAAACATTTATTTGATTTCTGTCAGGTGGGTTTATTTAATAAGGATGATGCACATTTTGAAGAGTTCACAAAGGACGTACCTTGCAAAGTATTAACATACAGTATTGAAAAAGACAGTGATCTTAAAGCTCTCAATATTGAACTTTATAATGAAAATGGTGAATTAGGTATTACTTTTGATACGAAGGGATTAATAGATGCATCATTTAAAGCATCTATGCCAGGTAAGTTCAATGCGTATAATGCATTAGTGGCTATTATGATCTGTTACTTAATTGATGTCCCTACAAAGGATATACAAAATACATTACCACAGGTTCATGTATTAGGTAGAGGACAAGTGATGCATGTCTCACCTGATTATAGTGTATTAATTGACTATGCTCATAATGGTGTTTCTTTTGAAAGTATTATTTCTACTGTAGAACAGTATAATCCTAATAAGTTGATTGTAGTTTATGGTAGTGGAGGAAAACGTTCTAAAACAAGACGATATGAATCTGGTGAAGTAGTCGCAAAGCATGGCGGCTATTCTATCTTGACTGCAGATAATCCAAGAGGAGAAAAGATTGTAGATATCTGCAATGATATCGTAGTGGGTATTGATAAGTATCATGGTGAATATACTATTATTCCTGATCGTAAAGAAGCTATCTATCATGCACTAGATATGGCTCATAAGGGTGATGTAGTATTACTACTTGGTAAAGGTCATGAAACATATATGATTGGTGAAGATGAAGTGACACGCCATTTCTCTGAAACAGAAGTATTAGAGGAATATAAGAAGGAGCGTGGTCTTGATGCGTAAGATTGATTATCATATGCATACACATTTTAGTGGTGATAGTGAAGCTTCTCCTCGTGAACATATTGAACAGGCAATCAGAATGGGATTAGATGAAATATGTTTTACTGATCATCGTGATTTTGATTATCCTATTGATACATTTGATTTAGATACAGATGCATATTTCATGGAACTAAGTGCCTTAAAGAACGAATATGTAGACCGTATTACTATTAAGATTGGTGTAGAAGTTGGATTAGACATGGATCATATTGATGAAATCAATACCTTTGTAGAACAATGTCCTTTTGATTATGTCATTGGTTCTATACATGTCATTCATCATACTGAATTCTATTATGGAGAATTCTTCAAGGGTAAGACAAAAGAAGAAGCCCATAGAGAATTCTTTGAAGAAACATTGAAATGTGTACAGACATTTGATTGTTTCAACTGTTTAGGTCATTTAGACTATATTATGCGTTATGGTCCTTATGAAGATAAAAATGTAGAACATGAGAAATATCAAGATATCATTGATGAAATCTTAAAGACACTTATTCAAAAGGGTAAGGGTATTGAAGTCAATACATCAGGATATGCATTAAATAAGACATGTGGTTTTCCTAATTTTGATATTGTGAAGCGTTATAAAGAACTAGGTGGTACAATTATTACAGTGGGTACTGATTCTCATACAAGTGATCGTGTAGGAGAACATGTCGAAGATGTTTTAAAACATTATCAGGATATTGGTTTTGACGATGTAACTACATTCACAAAAAGAGTGAAAGATAATTAAGTCTATGTTATAATGGATAGGATGGGAGAGATAAAGATGATAGAATTACTTACAAAAGAAGATGTAGAAGAACTAAACAGTGAAAAAAATGATCAATATTACATTCCTGGTGAATTATTTAATGGAATGCAGTACAACCTTGTAAGACTAGAAGTAAAATGGGCTTATGTGGCTGTATTAAATACATTATTAAACAAACCACATTATGATCAAGATAATAAAGCCTATGTAAAAGATGATTCTCCTGCAATTATTGAGATGTTAGTTAAGATTGCGAATAAGAAAGTTAATGCCGCAAAGATTGAAGGATATCTCGATGAGATGGATGAATTAGAATTAGTAAGACGTGATGGAAGAAACGTATACGTTAGAAAAATTGTTTCAATTTTTTAGAGAAAGGTTCCTTTCTCTTTTTTAATAGTTAGGGGGAATTATATGTATCAATTATTGATAAAAACATTTGTACATGATTATAAGAATACAGAAGATGCACATGTCAGAGAACAGTATGGAACTGTTTGTTCCATTATCTCTATCGTATGTAATATTATACTTGTGATATTTAAATTGATTTTTGGAACACTTGTCCATTCAGTGGCTATTGTGGCAGATGGTTATAATAACTTATCCGATGTTGGAAGTAATATTGCGACATTCTTTGGATTTAAGCTTGCTAACAAGCATCCTGATGCCCAGCATCCATATGGTCATGGACGTTTTGAATATATTACAGGTTTAGGTATTTCTTTTTTAATTATTTTAGTTGGTTTAATGAGTTTAAAGGATGCAGTTTTAAAACTCTTTAATCCAGAAGCAGTTAAGTTCAGTGTTCCAGCACTTATTGCTTTGATATTCTCAGTATTAGTTAAAGTATGGATGGGTTATTTTAACCGTAAAGCAGGTAAAGAAATCAACTCAACCGCATTAGAAGCAGCAGCACAGGATAGTATGAACGATGTTATGGCAACTTCTGCGACTATTGTGGCTTTAGTGGCTTCTTTAGTTACTGATCTACCAGTGGATAGTCTCATTGGTGCAGCAGTCTCTATTGTGGTTGTATTTGCAGGTATTTCTATTGCAAAATCAACTATTGATCCACTTCTTGGTATTAAACCAGATCCAGAAACAATTAAAGAAATAGAAGACTATTTAATGAGTTATGATTGTGTAATGGGTATTCATGACTTAATGATGCATGACTATGGTCCAGGACGTCGTTATTTAACTGTTCATTGTGAAGTAGATGCTTCTATTGATATGATGACAACACATGATGAAATAGATAACATTGAACGTGCCATGATGGAGAAGTTCCATATTATGACTACAATCCATATGGATCCTATTGATATCCATGATACACTCACAAATGAATTAAGAGATAGAGTCAGTGAGATAGTAGAATCTATTGATTCAACACTTTCTATTCATGACTTTAGAATAGTCAAAGGACCTACACATACAAACCTTGTCTTTGATGTATTGATGAAGGATGATAAGTATAGTAAGAAGGAACTTAATAAATTAATTACTTCTAAGGCCAAAGAATTGAATGCTACATACTATTGTGTAATTAATTTCGAATATTCATTTGTCTAGAAGTGTACAACGATAGTAAGAAATGTTAAAATCTTAATAGATAACTAACAATAATTTCATATATATATTCGAGGTGATTCAAGTGAAGAAAGCAAGTAAGATTATTACAGGATTTAATAAAGGGGAATACAAAGCACTGATCAAGGATCTTTATCAAGAAGATGCCAGACTTACAAAGCAGAAGAATCGTTATGTGGCTGCTTTGAAGCAGTTTATTGATTTATTTGGTGATGAAGAAGTAGAAATCTATAGTGCACCAGGACGTAGTGAAATCTGTGGTATGCATACAGATCATCAGCATGGTAAGATGCTTGCATGTGCTGTAAACCGTGATATTATTGCGGTTGTTACTCCTACAGACGATAATGTCGTAAGAATTGTTTCTGAAGGATTCCCAGATATTCGTCCTATTACTATTAGTAAAGCAGGATTAAAGTTAGCTTTCGATGAACAGGGTACAACTGAATCTTTAATTAAGGGTATTGTGTCTCAGTTCCAGAAACTAGGCTATGAAGTAGGTGGCTTTAAAGCTTATATTACAAGTGAAGTACCACTATATTCAGGTATGTCATCAAGTGCTGCAATAGAAGTACTTCTTGCGACTGTTTTAAATGGTTTATACAACAGTGGTTCTATTAACCCGTTGATTATTGCACAGATTGCACAGTATGCTGAAAATATCTATTTTGGTAAACCATGTGGTTTAATGGATCAGGCAGCTTGTTCTATTGGTGGTCTCATTAAGATTGATTTTAAAGATCCTAAGAAACCACTTATTAAGAAACAGATGATCAAGTTTGAACAGTTCAATCATTCTTTATGTATCGTAGATACAAAAGATGTACCAGCTAACTTAACTAAAGAATATCGTGCTATTATTGAAGAAATGAGATCAGTGGCTAAATATTTCGGTAAAGAATTCTTAAGAGAAGTAGATGAAAATGAATTCTATGATAATATTATTCCAATGCGTAAGGTATGTTCTGATAGAGCTGTTTTACGTGCTATGCATTTCTATAGTGAAGAAAAGCGTGTGAATAAGGAATTAAAGGCATTAAGAGATGGTAACTTCCATGAATTCAAAATTCAGATCAGACGTTCTGGTAATAGCTCATTTGAATATTTACAGAATGTTTATTCTTCAAAAGATCCTTCTCATCAGAACATTTCACTTGCCATTTGTATGAGTGAAAAGATTCTAAGAGATAAGGGTGTTGTAAGAGTACATGGTCCTGGTTTTGAAGGTACTATCCAGGTATTTGTAGAAAATGATTATGCAAGAAAGTATAAGAATGAAATAGAAAAGTATATGGGTAAACATTGTTGCTATGTCACTCATATCAGACAGCAGGGCGCTATGAAAGTCATCTAAACGATGACTTTTTTTATAATAGTTTTACATTATAAGACTTTAGATTTAACATAAAAAATGATAAAATGGCAAAGGACTTTTATGTATACAAGGAGGGTGAATAGTATGGATAAGATGACAAAAGAACATCTTACAAGTCTCTTGATTAATGGGACTTCAGAACAGATTCAGGAAGCGATAGATGATATTCACCCCGCGGATATTCTCGATGTATTACAGGACCATCATAGTCAGTTAAATAATATTCTTTCTAAACTTCCTAATGATATTATTGCGGATGTTATTGAGGAAGAAGAGGATGAAGATGAACAGTATGAAATCCTTAAAACATTCCTTAAAGATCGTCAGAGTGCAATCTTAGATGAGATGAGTGATGATGAATTAGCCGATTTGATTGGTGAACTAGATGATCCAGAAGAACGTGCAGATGTATTATCTAAGTTAGATATAGAAGATAAGACACATATTGAAAGTCTTTTGAAATATGATCCAAGTACTGCTGGTGGTATCATGACAACAGAATTCATTTCTATTAAAGCCAACAATACAGTATTAAAGACATTAGAATACTTACAGACACAGGTTGAAGAAGATACAACCTATTATCTATATGTTTTAGATAAAGAAAAAGTATTAAAAGGTGTAATCTCACTTAGAGACATCGTTTCTTCTCCTTTCGATACACCAATCATGGATATTGTGAATCCCAATGTGAAAACAGTGGATGCCAATATGGACCAGGAAGAAGTCGCTAAGATGTTTATGAAATATGGCTTCTATATGATGCCAGTTGTTGATGCAGAGTATCATATGCTTGGTGTGATTGAAATAGATGATGTCATGGATGTCATGGAAGAAGAAACAACAGAAGATATCAACCTCATGGCTGGTATGAGTGGAGAAGAACGTGTTGACTCTACAGTATTAGAATCCGCAAAGAGCCGTATTCCTTGGTTAATTGTCAACTTATTTACAGCTGTAATGGCTGCTGCAGTAGTTGCCAACTTTGAATCTACTATTGCGAAAGTTGTCTCTTTATCTTCAGTTATGTCCATTGTCACTGGTATGGGTGGTAATGCAGGAACACAGTCACTCACTATTTTATGTCGTGGTTTATCTTTAGGTGAAGTGGATAAAGACAATGCTTTCCAGATCTTCTGTAAAGAAGTTGTTGTTGGGTTATTATCAGGTATTGTGATTGGTATTATTGTCGCATTTGGCGCCTGGTGGTTTGCTAGTAACCCATGGTTTGGTTTAGTTGCAGGTTTAGCTATGATCTTAAATATGCTTGCAGCCAATATTGCAGGTTATTTAGTACCAGTCATCTTAAAACGTCTCAATGTTGATCCAGCACTTGCATCAGGTGTATTTGTCACAACTGTTACAGACTGTATGGGCTTTTTCTTCTTTTTAGGTCTTGCCACATTGTTCCTTCCTTTGTTAGTATAAGAGATGGAGGATATGATTATGGAACATTTTACTTATAAAACTAAAGGAACTTGCGCAACTACTATTGATTTTGACTTAGAAGGTCATACAATTCATAACGTTGTATTTACTAAAGGATGTAATGGTAACTTAAAAGCCATTGGTAAACTTGTAGAAGGTAAAGAAGCAGAAGAAATTGCATCTATTCTAGAAGGTAATACTTGTGGTATGAGAAATACATCATGTGCAGATCAGCTTGCATGTGCATTAAAAGAAGCAATCAAGTAATTAAAAAGGGCAGAGAAATCTGCCTTTTAGTGTGCACAATAATCACCTAGAATCACAGCACTGAGTCCTAGTACTATACTTAATACTATATAGATGACTGCGAATGTTGTATTCCCATTCTTATGTAAAGTAATAGATTCTAATGCAAAAGTAGAGAAGGTTGTAAATCCTCCACATAATCCTGTTTTAAGTAATAGAACTAAGTGAGGATTCATAGACTTCTTTAAAGCCATAGTGCTAATAAAACCTATTAAAAATGCGCCGAGAATATTAATAAGTAGAGTCAGTAATGGGAATCCATGTGTTGTCTTTAAAGGAATCAAACCTACTAAATAACGTAGTACTGAACCTATAAAACCACCAATACCGACATATAAACATGCTGTCATATACTTTTTCTCCTTTATGGGTACATTATAAAATAGATGGAAGAGAGAATCAAAGGTGTTATAATACAACAATAGAGGTGGTATTATGTTGAAAATTACTTATATAACTCATAGCAGTTTCTTTATAGAAACAGATTGTACATGCTTATTATTTGATTATTATACTGGGACAATTCCAAAAGTACCTCAAGGTAAGAAGCTTTATGTATTCGCAAGTCATAGACATGGTGATCATTATTCTAAGAAGATCTTTGATTTAGAAAAAGAATACAAAGATGTTCGTTATTTATTATCTGATGATATAGAAAAAATAGAAGATGATCATATCTCATATTTAAAAGACAATATTGTCTATTTTGATTCAAATATAGAAGTCAGTACTTATTTATCTAATGATGAAGGTATTGCGTTTATGATACAGGTAGATGGTTATACTCTTTATCATGCAGGAGATCTCAATAACTGGGACTGGGTTGGGGAAGATAAAGAGTGGCTAGACTGGCAGAAGAATCTTTATCATACAGAATTAGAAAAGATGAAGGACTTTGATATAGATGTGGCCTTTGTTCCTTTAGATCCTCGTCTAGAAGATAATTATCATGAAGGAATCACGGATTTCTTAAATGTATGTCATACGCGTTATATTGTCCCAATGCATTGTTGGAATAAATATGATGTCATTGAAAGATTTATAGAAGAACAGGGTCATAAAGATCAGGTTCTCTCATTTACACAAGAAGGAGAAGTTATGGATGTCAAAATATAAAATACTTTGGGTTATTCCCCTGTTTTTTATAATTTCTATATGTGGTGTTCTCTATTTTCAGAAAAATATACCAAATGAGATGTCTCGCTTCGAGATTGCCTATATTAATAATCATTTGATTATTCCTGATAGCCAGGAAATCATTGAAAAAGGTTATCCTAAAAATAAATCAGGGCAGACTTATGGTCCTGATTTATCAGACTATGTAGGTAGTGTTCCTGATCTCATTCTTGCAGAAAGTGAAGATGGGATTAAAGGTTATTTAAAGAAGACAGACAAGGATTCTATTACATCATCATCACGTACATTACCGCTCTATTTACAGGATGGTCAGACAAAGATTGCAGAACTCACACTCAAAACAAAATAATTTCCCAGGAAAAGGAGGAAAATCATGACACTCAATCAATTACGTTATGTCGTCATGGTGGCACAAACAGGAAGCATTACTCAGGCGGCTAAAAGACTATTTATCTCACAGCCTTCTCTTACAAATGCGATTAAAGAATTAGAAAATGAAATGCATATCACAATCTTTAGACGTACCAATAAAGGTGTTATTGTATCTAGAGAAGGAGAAACATTTCTAAGCTATGCAAGACAGGTGTTGGATCAGGCAGATCTTCTTGAAGAACGCTATATGAATGATAAACATCAAAGTCCTCATTTTAGTGTATCCTGCCAGCATTATTCATTTGCGGTCAATGCCTTTGTAGATGTCATTAGACAATTTGGTGTAAACCAATATGATTTCACTTTAAGAGAAACAGAAACACATGAAATTATTGAAGATGTGTCTACTATGAAAAGTGAAATAGGTGTTCTTTATACATGCCCTAAGAATGAAGAAGTCATCATGAAGATGATCAGACAGAATAACTTGGAATTTAAAGAACTATTTGTCGCAAAACCTCATGTTTTTATTTCTTATCACCATCCTTTGGCTTATAAGAAGACACTCACACTTAAGGATTTAGAAGATTACCCATATCTTTCTTTTGAACAGGGAGAATATAATTCTTTCTATTTCTCAGAAGAAGTATTAAGTACACTAGATAGAAAAAGAAACATCAAGGTAAGAGACCGTGCAACACTCTTTAACCTATTGATTGGTTTAAATGGTTATACAGTATCTACTGGTATTATCTCTAAAGAATTGAATGGTGAAACAATCATTTCTGTTCCTTTATTAGTAGATGAAATCATGAGAGTAGGCACAATTACACAGAAGAATATGATTCTTTCACGTTATGGAGAAGCCTATATGGAGGCACTCAAAAAGCATATATAATGACAAATGACAGAATCTGTCACTTAAATATTACTAGTGATATTCTTGCTTTTTAAGATTTTTGGTGTAAAATACTACCAACATCACAAGAGTGATGTAGAAGGAGGCAAGACTCATGATGAAACGTTATTTAGAGAAGCTGATCTCTTTTGGCTGTAGTCTTCAGGATGTCCCTCGCGTTGATGTTAGTTATGAAATGCCGGAAGGTCAGAACTATCATTTAGTGAAATATATACCAGGTAAGCAAGGATGCTTATATGTTGATATCGATTCTTTTAAGAAGGAGGATCAAAAATCCTTATTTGCGTTATTTACAGAATTAAGACGTTATTATCAGGATTATACAAATATGGAACAGCCTCATGATCTTGAATATGTTATCGATGCTAATGCTTTTGCGGTCATGGTAATGAAGGTCTATTTTGGTGTAGATTCTCCAGTCAATCATGATCTGCCAATGACAAGAGTGATGCTTGCATCACATCGTCTCTCACAACAATTAAATATAAAGTAAAAAGAGTGGCCACGGCCACTCTTTTCTTAAGGATTGTAAGGATATGTTTTTTTTAGTTACTAGTTAGTAGTAACTAACTAGATGATAGCATACACATAGAATAAATGCAACAAATATATTAAAATAATTAATTAGGTCATTTTACTTGTCTATTCTCTACAGTTATGTTAGACTAACTGCAGTTAGAGAGGTCTAACTTGGAGGTAAACAATGAACAAATATTTAATTGAGAAAGTATATGGACGTGAAATTATTGATTCTCGCGGGAATCCTACAGTAGAAGCAGAAGTAACACTTGCGGATGGTACAGTTGGACGTGCTGCAAGCCCTAGTGGTGCTTCTACAGGTGAATTTGAAGCATTAGAATTAAGAGATAACGATCCTAAGAAGTTTGGTGGTAAAGGTGTTTCTAAAGCTGTAGAACATGTGAATAATGAAATTGCGAAAGCTGTTATTGGTGCGGATGCAAGAGATACATATCATGTTGACAAGTTGATGATTGAAGCAGATGGTACAGAAGATAAATCTAACTTTGGTGCCAATGCAATCTTAGCTGTTTCTTTAGCCGCTGCTCAGGCTGCAGCTAAGAGTGAAGGTATTTCATTATATCGTTTCATTGGTGGTGTGAATGCGAATAAGCTTCCTGTGCCAATGATGAATATCTTAAATGGTGGGGCTCATGCTACAAATACTGTAGATGTACAGGAATTCATGATCATGCCAGTAGGTGCTGATAGCTTCAAAGATGCCTTAAGAATGGCTACTGAAGTATTCCATGCCTTACAGTCATTATTAAAGTCTAAGGGACTAGCAACTTCAGTAGGTGATGAAGGTGGATTTGCACCAGACTTATCAACTGATGAAGAAACAATCGAAACTATTCTAGAAGCAGTTAAGAATGCCGGCTATGAACCAGGTAAAGATTTTGTGCTTGCGATTGATGCTGCATCAAGTGAATGGAAGACAGATAAGAAGGGCTTCTATAAATTACCTAAATCAGGTAAGACTTATACATCTGTAGAACTTATTGCACATTGGAAGTCTTTAGTTGAAAAATATCCAATCTATTCACTAGAAGATGGTTTAGATGAAGAAGACTGGGAAGGCTGGACTTTAATGACTCAGGAATTAGGAGACAAAGTACAGCTTGTAGGTGATGATTTATTCGTTACTAATACAAAACGTCTATCTAAGGGTATTGAATTAAAAGCGGGTAACTCTATCCTTATTAAATTAAACCAGATTGGTACTCTATCTGAAACATTAGAAGCTATCAAGATGGCACATAACGCAAATATGACAGCTATCGTATCTCATCGTTCAGGTGAAACAGAAGATACAACTATTGCGGATTTAGCTGTTGCATTAAATGCAGGTCAGATCAAGACTGGTGCACCAAGTAGAACTGAAAGAGTGGCTAAATACAACCAGTTACTTCGTATTGAAGAAGCTTTAGGTGATAGTGCTGTTTATCCAGGTATTAAAACATTCAAGTTCAATAAGTAGTATTGAGGCAGAGAAATCTGCCTTTTTTACTTCTCTTTTATATGATTTGTGTTATGATATATGAACATATTTTCGGGGGAAAACATTATGAAACATTTTAAAAGAGGAGTGTTTCTCACTTTAGTTGGTGGGACATGCTGGGGCTTTTCAGGTGCGAGTGGACAATTCTTATTTACTCATTATCAAGCGAATCCTATGTGGCTCACATCTATGCGTATGTGCTTTGCAGGATTATTGATTACACTATTTGGTATATTGACGCAAAAAGAAGCGATGAAACGCTTAGTAAGTCAAAAGAAAGACTTACTTAAAACATTTGGTTTTGGTTTTGTCTTAATGTTGTGTCAGTTCACTTATTTACAGGCTATTAATACATCCAATGCCGGAACAGCTACAGTATTACAGTATCTTTCTCCAGTTTATATCATGATCTTTGTTTGTCTTACTTCAAAGAGATTACCTAATAAGATTGAAGCATTATGTATATTCCTTGCATTAGGTGGTGCTTTTGTGATTGCAACTCATGGTCGTTTAAACGGCTTAGCACTTACTCCTACAGGATTATTCTGGGGAATCTTCTGTGGTTTTACAGCTGCTGCTTATTCTATCTATCCTAAGCGTCTCATGGCTGTATATGGCAGTGTCCCAGTCACTGGTATAGGAATGTTATTTGGTGGTATTGTGCTTTTATGTGCAGGCAAGACTTGGACTCTTGCACCTGCATTAGACTTAGCTGGCTTACTTGCAACATTAGGTATTATTGTGATTGGTACAGCTGTTGCCTTCACATTATACTTACAGGGCGTTGTAGATATTGGACCAGTTAAGGCGAGTATGATTGCAAGTATTGAACCTGTATCTGCGACATTATTTGCGTTTGTATGGTTATCTACACCGTTTATTGGTATTGATCTTGTTGGTTTTGCGATGATTCTTGTGACAATCTTCTTATTAGCTCTTCCTACTGATCAAGTGTCAAATCCATAACTATTACATATCTTTTGTAATATAATAATTTTAGGGAGTGGTTAATATGGAGAAGTTAAAAAAGGGGATTCCATTTCTCATTTATATGATGATTTGGTCTTTGTATATTTTATTTGCCTGGTCAAGAACACATCCAGGACAGATTATTGAAGTGTCATTATTTGTATTATATTTAGTATTGCCAGCATCAGCTTTTATAATTTCAGTACTTTATGGTCAGTCAGATCATCGTGCTATTTACTTGCTTACATTATTCTTTGGTATGATGGAAATGCTTGGTTGGTATTTAAGTTTTATTCATGTCTCATTAACTGATATAGAAAAGATTCTCGCACCAAGTTCAGAAATAGTATTATATGGTGTACTTCCATCATTACTTGGAATCATGATTGGACAATACATAAACAAACAGAACCGCTACAAGATGTAGCGGTTCTTTATTTATAATTCCTTATCGTTAAGAATAGAGATTGTACTTCTATAAGAGATAATCAAGGCAACGAGCACAATGAAGGCATATATTCCAATGAGTATAAATCCTGAAAAGTTACTCATCAACATTCCTACAGAAGTGGCTCCACTTGCAACTGCAAGAAATAAAAGAAGGACCAGCATTAAGACGATGATAGTTGCTTTTTCACGACCATATCTTATCACTACAGGAGTCGTGATAGAAAGATATATGAACCCACTAAACAGCATAGCAAGCTGGACAATCATTGTTTCTAAGTTAATATGAGAGATAGATGTTATAAGGAATGCGATTAACCAAGATATGAATGTAACAGTGAGTGCATAAATATACTTCTCTAAACAGTATTCTTTCTTACTGAAAGGCAAGGCAAAGAGATAAGTCATCTCATTGTGATACATATCATAAGAAAATGAATTGAATACAAGTCCTGTTCCCATAAATGTAAGATAACTAGAAATATACGCAAATCCAGAATTTGCATAAGCCATAATCAAACAAATCACTACAATCATTACAATATACTTTATTTGAGACTTGAGTAATAATAAGTCTTTTTTGAGTAGTCCTTTCATAAGCGCTCTCCTTTTAATAGAATAGGAATCATTGTATCAATATGATTCTGTTCAATCACAATAGTAGGATAGTTTTCACTATAGAACTGTCTTTCGTTAGTAAGACATGAATAACCAAATGGTTCTTCTAATACAGCAAGCAGGTAATCCTTATCCAATGTTTCATAATCTTCTTTAGATACTTTTAACACGCCATAAAGAGAAAGAAGTGTATCCATCTCTTCATGCATGATCATATGTCCATGATCAATAACATAAAGATCATCACATAATGATTCTAAATCACTGGATATATGAGAAGAAATAAGAATAGTACAATCTTCCTTTTCCATATAATCTCTTAGTATATCTAGTATTTCATCTCTCGTAAGAACATCAAGCTCAGCAGTTGGTTCATCTAAGATCAGTAACTGTGCATGATGTGTTAAGGCTATAATAATGTTCAGCTTTGCTTTCATACCTGTAGAGAATGTACGTGTTTTCTTATCTAAAGGGATATCAAAACGCTGACAATAAGAATGAAATAAATCTTTATCAAAACGTTTATAAGTACATTTAAGAATACTGATTATATCGGATACAGTAAAGAATTCACTGAATCCTGTCTCACTTAATACAACACCAATATCCTGTTTATCAGGTATCTGTATATTACCTTCATCGATAGGATTAATACCAAGAATACTCTTGAATAATGTGCTCTTACCAGCACCATTCATTCCAACAATTCCAGTAATAACACCTTTAGGAATATCTAAGCTGCATTCAAGAGTAAATGAGTCATAACTCTTTTTCAAATGATCAATGTGAATCATAAACATCCTCCATAATAAGAGATATCATGTCCTGCATTTCCTGATAAGTAATGCCCGAACACTTTCCTTTTTCTATAGCACGAGATAATAGTTCTTCTGTTTCTCTTAAACAATTCTCTTTTACTTCATTTTGAGAAACCTCTAATACATAGCTTCCTTTTCCATGAACCGTTGTTGTATAGCCTTCTTTTTCTAAGAAATCATAGGCTTTCTTTACAGTTAAAGCACTGATCTTTAATTCTTTAGATAAAGCACGTACTGAAGGAAGTGCTTCATTAGGGGATAACTGATTAGAAAGTATCGCTTCTTTAATTGCTTCTACAATCTGCTCATATATAGGAACCATTGATGAATGATTAATGATAATATGCATATCTCTTCCTCCTATAAACAGTATATAACAGTATATAACACTGTGCAATATAAAATTCAAATTATGAAAATAATAAGCGTAGTCTTTCAATGTTTGATAGTATACTCTTGAACACAAGGAGGACATAATATGAGTTTTAGAGAAGACTTTTATTGGGGTGGCGCTACTGCAGCCAACCAGCTAGAAGGTGGATGGCAGGAAGGTGGAAAAGGTATTTCCTGTCCTGACGTATGTACTGGAGGAAGTGCAACAGTAAGTAAACGTATTACACCAGTATTAGAAGAAGGAACATTCTATCCTTCACATGATGCGATTGATCATTATCATCGTTTTAAGGAAGATATCGCATTATTCGCAGAAATGGGATTCAAGATGTATCGTTTCTCAATTGCATGGACTAGAATCTTCCCTAATGGTGATGAAGAAACACCTAATGAAGAAGGTTTAAAGTTCTATGAAGAATTAATTGATGAATGCCGTAAATACAACATTGAACCATTAATTACTATTTCACACTATGAAGTACCATTTAACTTAACTAAAAAATGGAATTCATGGGCAGATCGTCGTATGATCAACTGTTACCTTAACTTCTGTAAGGCAATCTTTACTAGATATAAAGGTAAAGTAAAATACTGGTTGACTTTCAATGAAATCAATTCAGCTACTACACCAATGGGTGGTTTCTTATCACAGGGTATCTTAAATGAAATCAAGCCAATGAATTTCATGGAACAGGTAGATAATCCTCAGAATCGTTTCCAGGGATTACATCACCAGTTTGTCGCAAGTGCTCTTGCAGTAAAGATGGCTCATGAAATTGATTCTAATTATCAGGTTGGATGTATGCAGATCATGGCAACAAGTTATGGTTTAACATGTGATCCTCATGATCAGATTGTGAACCAGGAAAAGAATCATTTAATGAACTGGTTTTGTTCAGATGTACAGTGCCGTGGTGCTTATCCAAACTATATTAAGAGATACTTTAAAGAAAATAATATTAACATCGTTATGGAAGAAGGCGATGAAGAGATCTTAAAGGCAGGTCCAGTTGATTTCTATACATGTTCTTATTATATGTCTAACTGTCAGACAGCAGATAAGAGTAAAGAAGCAGGTTCAGGTAATATCTTAGGTGGTGTATCAAACCCATATCTTAAAGCAAGTGACTGGGGCTGGCAGATTGATCCAATCGGCTTAAGATATTCATTAAATGAAATCTGGGATCGTTATCAGAAACCAATCTTTGTCGTAGAAAACGGCTTAGGTGCTTATGACAAGATTGATGAAGATGGTAAAGTACGTGATGATTATCGTATTGACTACTTAAGAAGTCATATTGAACAGATGCATGAAGCAGTATTAGATGGTGTAGATTTAAGAGGTTATACTCCTTGGGGATGTATTGACTTAGTATCAGCTTCTACTGGTGAAATGGCTAAACGTTATGGTTTCATCTTTGTAGAAAGATATGATGATGGAACTGGTGATTTCTCTAGACGTAGAAAAGAATCATTCTACTGGTATCAGAAAGTCATCAAAACAAATGGTGAAGATTTAAAATAATACAAAAAGAAGGGCTATGAATTTTTCATAGTCCTTCTTTAATGTTTATGTCTTTTCTGTTTAACAGAGTTACCTTCTTCAGGTCCTCTAAAATCCACTAAAGATCCTAAATCATAGACCTTGAATCCCGCTTTGACTAATTTTCTTGCACCCTCATGGGCTGTACCAGCTGCTAGGGCATAAACATAATATGTTGCGGTAGGATCAAGATCCCTTTTTGCACTCTTATCAATTAGTCTTGCAGGATAACATTGTGCATCGACTGGATGTCTTACATCAAACTTTAAATCATCATCTACACAGAGTAGAATAATATTCATATTATTTTGGAATTCTTCATAAGCATGATTGAATTCAAGTGTTTGTACTGCTTCTTTACGTTTAAAAAACATAGACTCACCTCACTTATACAATAATATCATCTTCTTATTCATTTTACTATTGCTTTTTAGAAATTGGTATGGTAATATAAACAAGCAGTCTAACTTAGGGGCTTGGTCCAATGGTAGAACATCGGTCTCCAAAACCGTTGATACGGGTTCGATTCCTGTAGCCCCTGCCATCTGTAAACAACGAACATTTATATGTTCGTTTTTTTTATTTATTTTATGTTTATTTATTTAATACCCCTTTGATTGTGGTATAATATAGTTATGAAAGGGGTTACAATTTATGGCAAAAACTTTAGCATGTATCGTAACAGATCCAGTAGGTTTATATGCGACACCTGCAATGGACCTTATCGAAGTCGCAAAGACTTTCAACAGTGACTTTACCTTAACTTATTCAGGTAAGACTGTGAATCTTAAATCGATGATGGGCGTTCTTTCATTAGGTATTCCAACTAAGGCAAAGATTGTGATTACTGCCGATGGAGAAGATGAAGAAAATGGTATTGAAGCAGTACATGAAAAAATGAAAGAATTAGGTATTATCGGATAAAGAATGCATGATGCATTCTTTTTCTTTTTTATGTATAATAGGCGTAAGGAGTTGATTGTATGAAACCAATGATGTGTTTTGATGTAGATGGTACTATTAGAGGTACGACAGATGAACATATAGTATATGATTCAACGATTCTTGCACTTAAGAAATTAAAGGATGCAGGATATCCAATCGTTGTATCAACAGGAAGAGGAAGGGATTCTTTCTTACGTACTGGTATACAGGATATTGCGGACTGGGATGGATTTGTATTCAATAACGGTCAGTTAATTACAGATGGGAAAGGCAATGTGATTAATGCTCATCATTTTAAGAATGAAGACGTTATTCGTACTATTGCGAAAGCAGATGAATTAAATCTTGCAGTAACATTAAAGAAAGAACATCGTATTATCACAAAGGAACCAGATGAGTATGTCTTAGAGACACAGCGTTATTTTGGAAACCAGATTGGTCCTGTAGAAAAGTATAATGGGACAGATCTTGTAGATATGATGATTATTTATGGTCCTAAGGGATGGGATTATAAACCTTTCTTAGATTTAGATGGTATTTCTGTATTACCTGGCTTATCCTGTTTTGCGGATGTAGCCATTGCAGGCGTGTCTAAAGCAACAGGTATTATGGAATTAGGTAAGGTATTAGGTAGTGATCATTATGTATGTTTTGGTGATTCACAGAATGATATAGAAATGATGAAGCATGCCTCAACATCAATTTGTATGGGTAATGGTGATGCAATGACTAAAGCGGAAGCAGACTATGTAACTGCAGATATTGATGATGATGGTATTTATAAGGCTTGTATTTATTTTGAATATATAAAGGAGTAGAGGAAAATGACATTAAAAGAAGCATATGAAACAGGTAGAGATTTAGATGTATATGTAGATAGTGAAATGGCTGATCAAGACTCACATAGTTTTGATGATTTATGGCAGTCTATTTATGATATTGTCCAGGTAGCAGTAGGGGGTATTGTAGAAGAAGACCCTGAAGAATTAAAAAAAGCCATTGCATGGCTTAAGGAAACACAGGATAGAACAGAAGCCTATAAGACTTTAGATATCCCATTTGAGGTTAAGTAATGAAAGTAGTAGATATGCATTGTGATACACTTTATGAGATGGAGAAGAATCATCTCTCATTAAGTGAAAATAACTTAAATATTGATTTAAAGAAGATGGAAGAAGGAGATTATCTTTTACAGAACTTCGCCATCTTTACTGAACTAAAAGAAACAGCTGATCCAGTGGATCATGTCATGAAATGTATTGATTATTTCTATCAGGAAATGAGAAAGAATAAGGATAAGATCCAGCCAGTTACAACTTATGATGAAATCATGGAGAATGCACATAATGGTATCATGAGTGCTTTACTTACGATTGAAGAAGGAGCAGTTATTCATGAAGATTTGTCTTATTTAAGAAACTATTATCGTTTAGGTGTACGTATGGTCGCATTAAGCTGGAATCATATCAATGGACTCACATATCCGAACTTTGATATGAATGATGATACACATGGTTATCATACATTTGATGATGTTCATGGTCTCACTGATGCAGGAAAAGCCTATATTAAAGAGATGGAAGATCTTGGTATGATTATTGATGTGTCTCATATGTCAGATAAATGTTTCTATGATGTATTAGATATCGTCAAGAAGCCTTTTGTGGCATCTCATTCTAATGCCCGTGGTGTATGTCCTCATGCTCGTAATATGAGTGATGATATGATTTTAAAGCTTGCACATCGTGGTGGCGTTATGGGTCTTAACTATGCAGCAGGTTTCTTAGGTGAGAATGCAGAAAAGTCACGTATTGAAGATATGGTAAAACATATTCTTTATATCAAGGACTTAGCAGGTATCGATTGTATTGGCTTAGGTTCTGATTTTGATGGCATTTCACAAAATCTAGAAATGAAAAATGCGTCTTACTTACCTCAATTAGAAAAGGCATTGAAAGACGCAGGTTTAACAACTGAAGAAATAGAAAAGATTTTCTATAAGAACGTATTACGCGTTTATAGAGAAGTCTTGAAATAGAAAAAATGACAGGCCGTATATGATGGGGAAGCCTGTCATTTTTCTTTTAATAACTTTTTGGGGGAGAAGTTATGTAGTCACTTGGGAGTATCCGTGAACTACATATATGAATATAACGGAGAATTGTGAACCTAATATGAATACAGTTCATATTTATACAAAATAGTGCATATGTCATTCTTTTTTTAATTCTGAAAATATACTATAATAATAGAGATAAATAACGTGAAGGAGAGAAAATATGAAAAATTTATTTTATCGCCTGATGATCTATCTAGATACAGCTAGTGAAACAGATACAAACTATTTTATAGCTTTATTCATGGCTAATAATTTTTATCGTATCCCCGATATGCGTATTAGCGAACTTGCAGAAGAGTGCTTTGTGTCTCCTGCGACTATTTCACGTTTCTGTCGTGCGTTAGGTTATGAAAACTTTGCGCATTTGAAACAGGAATGCAATAGCTTTCATTCAAATAATAAGAAATTCAATAATTTGATTAATATTGATTTAGAATGTATGGCACAATCACCAGAGAAGGCAACAGAAGAATTTGCGCAACAGATCATTGAATCAACAGCAGAAATTTCAAAGATCCTTGATTGGAAGGTATTAGATGAAGTGCTACATCTGATTCATGATCATGAAGAAGTGGCTTTCTTTGGAACGCAGTTCTCTACAAGTGCTGCTATCTTATTACAGACTGACTTATTGATGTTGGAGAAGTTTACTATCGCATATATGGATTCAGAAAGACAATTAGAATGTGCTAAACAGATGACTGAAGATTCTGTCGCTATTGTGATTTCATTAAATGGTAACTTTGAACATGTGGGACATAAGGTCTTACAGTATCTTCATAAGTCTAAATGTCATATTGTATGGATTACTTCAACTCATGAAGATAATCTAGGCATTCCTGTGGAATATAAGGTATTAGTTGGTGGTTCTCTTGAGAATAAGACAACCAAACATGCCTTATTGACTGCGGTACAGCTCATGAGCTTACGTTACTATAGTCTATTCTGTCCAGATTTGAAATCTATGAAGAAGAAATTGGTGTAGGTGATTATATGAGAATAATTAAATCAGAAACAATTACAGAAACAATTAAAGAGTTATGTATTAAGGGTGCCTGTCAGCTTCCTACAGATGTTTATAACCGTTTATTAGAAGCTATTTCTACAGAAGATTCACCTGTTTCTAAACATACATTAGAAATATTAAAGGAAAATGCGGATATTGCAGCTCAAAATCAGGAACCTATCTGTCAGGATACAGGAATGGCCTGCATCTTTGTAGAAATAGGTCAGGAAGTGTATGTAGAAGGTAACCTCACAGAAGCCATCAATGAAGGTGTGAGACAGGGATATACTGAAGGATATTTAAGAAAGAGTGTTGTAGATGATCCTGTCTTTGACCGTATTAATACAAAAGACAATACACCTGCCATCATTCATTATAATATTGTCCCAGGTGATAAGTTAAAAATCACAGTAGCCCCTAAAGGGTTTGGTAGTGAAAATATGTGTCAGGTAAAGATGTTGAAGCCAAGTGATGGGATTGAAGGAGTTAAGGACTTTATCTTAAAGGTAGTAGAAGATGCTGGTCCTAATCCATGTCCTCCTATTGTGATTGGTGTAGGTATTGGTGGTACATTTGATCATGTCACTTATCTTGCAAAAAAAGCAATGATCAAGAAGATAGACGAACATCATCCAGATCCTCGTTATCGTGCATTAGAAGAAGAAATGTTGGAAAAGGTGAATGCGACTGGTATTGGTCCTGCTGGATTTGGTGGTAAGACAACAGCTCTTGCATTACATGTAGAAACTTGTCCTACGCATATTGCGGGATTACCTTGTGCAGTCGCTATCTGCTGTCATGTATCTCGTCATCAGGAGGTGACATTATGATTAAACTAGAAACACCTCTTACTATTGAAAAGGTTGAATCACTTCATGCTGGTGATCAGGTATTATTAAGCGGTACGATTTATACAGGACGTGATGCAGCCCATAAACGTTTTGTAGAAGCATTAAAAAACAATGAACCATTACCATTTGATCCTTATGATCAGGTTATTTACTTTGTCGGTCCAACACCTACTAAGCCAGGTCATATTATTGGAAGCTGCGGCCCTACAACATCATATCGTATGGATGCTTATTCTCCTACAATGTTGTCAAAGGGGTTAAGAGGAATGATTGGTAAAGGAAGAAGAAACAACGAAGTTAAAGAAGCAATGAAACAATATAAAGGTGTTTATTTTGGTGCGATTGGTGGGGCAGGAGCGATTATTGCCTCTTGTATTAAGTCATGTGAAGTCATCGCCTATGAAGACCTTGGTCCTGAAGCAGTACGTCGTTTAGTTGTAGAAGATCTACCACTTACTGTTGTGATTGATAGTGAAGGGAATGACCTTTATGAAATAGGACGTCAGGACTATTTGAAAGGAAAGGAGTAATTTATGGATCAGCCATTTAGAGATTATAACGAGACAGATATCCTCTATCTTCTCATGACATATGTAAACTTTTCATCTGGACAGGATATGTATTATAGTATTGCGAAAACAATACTCACACATCTTGAACAGATACCTAATATTTCTATCAATGATCTTGCAGAGCTATGTTTTACATCTCCTGCAACGATTTCAAGATTCTGTAAAGATTTAAACTGTCGTAACTTTGCGACATTCAAAAAAGAAATGGCGATTGCGTTAGAAATTGCTCATGATGAAATTCATTTCTCTTTTGATGATGATTTTAAAATCAAGAAGGATCCTCAATATCTTGTAGAAAAGGTCTATGAAGATACAAAGAAATCATTAGAATTAGGACAGAAACAATTAGATATCAAGGATATCGATAATATCTGTGAACTGATTCATGATGCGAAGCAGGTATTTATGATTGGTTATCAGTTCTCACGTATTGCTTGCCAGGATTTCCAGTTAAAGATGTTGAAGCTTGAAAAGTTCCTCTATGCATTTGCGAATAGAGGAGATGAAGTACAGAAGCTTGACCTTATTGAAGAAAATGATTTAGTTGTAATTGTGACTGTACGTGCAAGAAAAGAACTCATTGATTCATTGATCACACGTATTAAGAAACAGAAGGCACGTATATTACTCATTACTATGAATAAGGATTATACAAATCCTGAAGTAGATTACTATTATCATTTAAATGGTGAAGAAAGTGATTATACACAGTCTTCTATTTCTGGATTTATTGATACAGTGTCTTTCTTTAATATTGTATATTTGCGTTATGGATTACTCTATAATCAATATTTACTATAACTATATACGTATGAGTACCAAAATGGTATAATGGAACAAGTCAAAAAGAAAGGAAGTATCTATTCATGAAGAAAAATGAATTAGTAGAAAAGGTTGCAGAAGGTGCATCATTAACTAAAGCTGATGCTGAACGTGCAATTAATGCATTAGTTGATGCAGTATCTGAAGCACTTGTTGAAGGTGATAAGGTGGCTTTAAAAGGTCTTGGAACTTTTGAAGTAAGAGAAAGAAAGGCGAGAACTGGTATTAACCCTAGAACTCGTGAAACAATCGAAATCGCCGCAAGCAAGGTACCTGCTTTTAAAGCAAGTTCTACACTTAAGGATGCAGTGAATAAATAATATTAAAAAAGTGCTTCGGCACTTTTTTATTTTGATTAATTAGTTTAGAATTATGTAAAGGGGAGTGGTGATAATGATTACAATACTCTATACATCAAAACATGGCGCAACAGCCAAAATAGCACGTGTTATCAATACTTATCTTGATCATACATGTACATTAATGAACCTGGATGAATTAGATATGGCTGTCTTAGAGAAGACAGATACGATTGTATTAGGTGTGCCTGTTTATTATGGTGCTCTTGATCCTAAGATGGTGGATTTTATTAAGAAGAATCAGGGATTACTGATCAAGAAGCATTATTCTATTTATATTACAGCTTTATTCCATACTGAATTCATGAGCTATATTACAAAAGAGTTTGATTATTCTATATTGAAGAATGTAACGACAATGGCAGGACTTGGTGGGGCTATTTATTATCCTGATTTAAGTATTCAGGAGAAGATGGTTCTTGCAGTCATGAATAAGAATCGTCCTGTTATTCCAAAAGAACATCATGTGAATATCTTTGAGAACTTCGATAATCATGAAATAGAACTATTCTCACAGAAGATTAAAAGAATTGAAGATTATGCAACCAGATAAAAAGGAGAAGCGACATGCTTCTCCTTTAAAAGTGTGCCGGGCATGGCACTAATTCAGTCGGAGACAGTCCGACCACAGGTATTTA